>NZ_JBFBML010000014.1:0-64189 GCF_040687075.1 Leucobacter sp. NPDC077196 | reverse complement strand
GCCTGGACGTCGAACCAGGACCGAGCTGCAGCCTTGCAGTCCTGGCTCGATTACTACAACCTAGACAGAGCCCACCTCGGCATCGGGGGCAGCACGCCCATCGACCGCGTCAACAACGGTCGAGGTCAGTACACCTAGACGCCTGCCATTGACTGCGAGTAGCTGTCCCGCGGGCAAACGCCCGTGTGGCAGCCGAAACCTAACAGTCCACGCGATGCCGCGGGCAACCAATACATGCCCGGAGCGTCGAACGTCTGGAAGCTAAAAGAGATCTCGTGGTTCGGCGCCACGAATCGCCATCCGGTCAACTGGGCAAGTCCGTTCAGCAAAGGACTGTCCAGGTATTTGGCATTCACTTTTCACATCAGGCCACCGCGCACTGATATCGCCGATCGGGCCGCGTTGCGCACGAAATCTCGCTGTCGTTGCAGCACTGCGCGCGCTGCCGCGACATCGCGTGCGCTGAGTGCTTCTGCGTAGCCGGTGAGCAACTCATGGCCGAGTTGCTGCTGCCACAGCCGATCATTCAGGGTGGGGAGCCAGGCGGCTGCGACGCTGCACTGCCGAAACCGCTCACCGAGCTCTCGGGAGCCTGAGAGAGCGACGACCGCGGCATGAAAATCGAGATTGCTCTCGAGGAACGACTCGAGCTCGTCGGCGGTGTCGAGGGGGAGTGCCGCGAGCTCGCGCGAACGCTCCACGAGCCGATCGACGTCGGTGGAGTCGGCGTTACGAAGGTACTCCTCGACGACGCCGATCTCAATTGCGAACCGCGTTCGATAGAGCTCGTCGACCGACTCAGCGGTCAATGGGGCAATGCGGAATGTGCCGTCTTCCTCATCTCTTGCCACAAGACCGGCGGTACTCAAGCTCACGAGCGTATTGAAGACCGCGGTCGTGCTGATTCCGAGGTCTGAAGCCATGAGTTCTACATCAATCTCGCCGCCAATTGGTACGGCGCGCTGCAGGATCCAGCGTCGCGCCGAGGCGAGAGCGGATCGCTCGCGAGCACCCGCGAACTCGCCGAATTGTCCCCGGTAGTAGGTCAGTGGTTCTCCAGGCTCTACTGAAGCGGTCAGCACTCGCCCAAAAAACACGGTGTGCGTGCCGCCAACGTGTGTCTCGGTAATCTCACACTCGATCCCCGCGAGCCGGCCGTCCAGAAGCGGGAGATCCGCATCACCGAAATCGACGGTGACCCCGGCAAAGCGATCCTCAAGTGGGCGCGCGAAGCGAACGGCAAGCTCGCCCTGCTGCGCCGAAAGGATACTCGCCGCGAACCGACCCGTGCGCATCAGCGCATCGTGGGTGCTGCTGGAACGGTTGAGGCACGTGATTACCATGGGTGGGTCGAGTGACAGTGAACTGAACGCCGACACAGTAGTGCCGTGCAAGTGCTCACCCTCGGCGGTGGTGATAATCGTCACCCCCGAGGCGAAGTGGCCGATGACGCTGCGAAACGCGACATCGTTGACCGGGGTGAGAGGTGAGGACTGCTGTGTCATAAGTGCGCCTTTCATGAAGGGGCGAGTGTGGATAGGGAAAAGGAAGGACTAACTGTTTACAGCGTGTCCATCCGCGTAGGGCTGTGCTCGCGGCCCGAGCATGATCTTGCCGAGCAGGCCCTGCAGAATCATGCGCTCGGGGGGCGAGAGCGGGGAAAGCCAGTCCTCGATTAGCGCCTGGTGCTCGGCATGCGCTCGTTCGACGAGCTCGATGCCACCGGGGGTGAGCGTCATCATGATGGATCGAAGGTCGATGGTGGAGTCGCGTGTGGCGACGAGCTCTTTCTTTTTGAGTCCCTTCATCGTGGTCGAAACGGATGCACGGCTCATGGCTGTCGACGTGGCCACCTCGTGCGGTTGCTGCGATCCTGAGACCCACAGCGAGAAGCAGACGCGGAACTCAGTCCAGGACAATCCGGCGGGGCGGAGGACCTCGTTCTCGGCATCGTCCATCATGAGGCGATTGATGCGCCGAAGAACGAGACCGGTTGCCGTGGCATCCTCGAGGCTCGCCTCGGGAAACCGGGAACGAGCGCGGTGACGAGCACGCTCAAGGAACGAGCCGAACCGATCGTTCGTATGCGCCTCAGTTGCGGTCTCATCGGTTTCGCTCATGGTGGGCGTCTCGCTTTCAGTTCGCAGCGGGACCGGCTGCCCGCTGATAAATCATCCTAGAACATCCATGTTTGAACTAACTTTACACTGGAAATCGTTGCAATCAAGCCACATTGGTCGAAAAGCTTAGTGAAAGTAGTTTGGAGATTGACTAAATATCGAATTCGGTGATAGCGTCTCGTCAGGCCCGAGAGCGGGGCGCCAAACGGCGGCCACGCTCAGGTTGGTCCCCGCACTGTCGCGTTCATCGAAGGAGCCCCCATGTCGACCTCATCCCCCGATCCGCTGGTCACGGAGTTGCTCTTCCGAGTAGAGCGACTCGAAGCAGCGCAGCAGATCGCTGAGGTGCACAACGACTACGTACGAGCCCTTGCAGACCGCGACTGGGATCGCGTCGCTGATCACTACACCGATGACGCTTACTGCGACATTCGCAATCACGGCGTACACCGAGGCCGCACCGAGATCCGGAAGATGTTCGCCGATGACCTCGAGCACGTTGTGCGCACCCGAGACGGGTACATCCTCTCTTCTCCGGTAATCACCGTCGACGGCGACACTGCTACCGGAGAGTGGATCTGGCATCGGCTACAAAGCGACTTCCACACCGCCCTCGGCACGATTCGCGTTTGGGGACCCTGGTCTGAAGGCAAATACCGCTGTGAGTATCGCCGCGTCGGATCGAGGTGGAAGATCTCGAAACTCTGGTTCCGGGTCCACGCTCCCGACTCGGACGACGAACTGCTGGCGGCGAAGCAGGACTCGCGCGTAGTCGGTGCGCTCCGACCGCTCGCTTCCTGACCCGCGCTCGCTCCGAAACGATGCTCTCGAAAGGCACACCATGACCCGCCAGATGACGCTGACGACCTTTCTCCTGCCACTCGGCTACCACCGCAACAGTTGGCGTTTGCCCGGCAGCTGTGCCGAGGACGTACCCGGGCTCGACTTCGTGGTGTCGCTCGCTCAGATGGCCGAACGAGCGAAGCTCGATGCGGTCTTCTTCGGCGATGTCTCACACGCGAACGGTGCCATGCGGGGGGATACCATGATGAACGGCTTTTACGAGCCGATGACGGTGCTCTCGGCGATTGCCGCACGGACCTCGCGGATCGGGCTGATTGGAACGATTTCGACCTCGTTCACCGAGCCTTATAACGCCGCCCGTCAACTCGCGGCCCTCGACCATCTGTCAGGCGGACGCGCGGGCTGGAATGTGGTGACATCGACCGACGGGTTCGCGAACTACGGTCTCGCTGAGATGCCCGACCCCGTTGAACGGTACCGGCGCGCGCGTGAGTTTGTCGAGATTGTCAATGCCCTGTGGGACAGCTGGTCGGACGACGCGGTCGTCGTGGACCGGGATGGAGGCCGTTGGCTCGATCCGACGCGAGTGCGTCCCATAGATTTCTCCGGCGAGTTCTTCTCCGTCGCGGGCCCGCTGACCGGGCCGCGCTCTCCGCAAGGGCGACCCGTGATTGTGCAGGCGGGCTCATCGGGCCCGGGGAAGGCGCTGGGAAGTGCGATTGCCGACGCAATCTATACGGCGCAACCGCACTTGCCGACCGCCATCGATTTCGCAAGTGAGCTGAGAGGTCTCGTCGCAGACGCGGGTCGCGACCCTGAACGTGTGAAGATCCTGCCCGGAATCGTTCCGGTGATTGGTGACACCCTTGCTGAGGCCGAGGAGATCGCTGCCGCACTCGGAGAGATGTTGGATTACGACCAAGGCCGACGTCAGATCGCGGCCGATTTCGGCATCCAACTAGGCGACATCGATCTGGACGAGCGCATTCCCGAGGAGCGTCTCCCCGACCCGGGTCAGCTAAGCAGCCGACAGAACATCTTCCGCAGCAAGGCAGTAGAAGGCGGACTCACGCTGCGTGAGCTCGTTCTCGATCGAGCCCGTTCGACGGGGCACCAGTGGATCGTCGGTACGGCAGCAACCGTCGCCGACCGCATGCAGCAGTGGTTTGAAGCGGGAGCCTGCGACGGCTTCAACCTCAATGCACCGTACAACCCCGGCGGATTCGAACGGATGTGCGCGCAACTCGTTCCCGAACTGCAAAATCGCGGGCTATTCCGCACCGAGTACTCTGGCGAGACCCTGCGTGAGCACCTCGAGCTGCCGCGCCCCGATGTCCGCTTCTCGACCAGCGGCGATAACAGATGAACGGCATCATCACACGGCCCGGGGTTGACCCGATCACGGTCACCGGCAAGCCGGCTCCTCCACCACTCGCGCGCGAACGCCTCTCCAGGCACGGATTGCGAATCGAGAAGGATCTGCCCGTCGTTCTTCGCGATGGTGTGACTATCTATGTGGACGCCTTTCTGCCGGAAGGTGGCGACCCGGTCCCCGTGCTGCTCGCTTGGGGGCCGTATGGCAAGCACTGGATCACGGATCGAACCTTCCCCGGAGCCGACGTCGATCCCGAATGGATCTCACCACTCACCGGCTTCGAAGCACCTGACCCGGTGTTCTGGTGTGCGAACGGTTACGGTGTGTTGCTCGCCGACCCTCGAGGGCTCTGGCATTCAGAGGGCGTCTTTCCGCACAACGGGCCGCAGGAGAGGGATGATCTTTACGACACGATCGAGTGGATCGGCGCGCGCGAGTGGTGCACTGGGTCGGTCGGAATGCTCGGCGTCTCCTATCTCGCCGGGAGCCAGTACCAAGCTGCTGTCGCAGGCCCGCCCAGTCTTAAAGCCATCAGCCCCTGGGAGTGCTTCTCGGACTGGTACCGAGAGTTCGCGACACATGGCGGGATCCCCGAGACTGGATTCCGGCCCCGCGTGGCCCAGAACGTGTCATATTCACTCACCGCCACGGAAGATCCTCAGGCCAACATTGTCGCCCGGCCACTCGACGATCCGTACTACTCCGAAAAGTACGGCCCGCTGCACGAGATCGCGGTGCCCGCCTACGTGGTGGCGTCGTGGAGCGACCACGGGCTGCACACGCGCGGGACGTTGACTGCGTTCTCAGCCATGGGTTCCGCCCAAAAGTGGCTTGAGGTGCACGGGCAGAAGAAGTGGCGTCACTTTTACGCCCCCGAGAGTCGCGCGCGACAGCTCGCGTTCTTTGACACATTCCTGAAGGGGGAGGAGCGCGGTCTGCGCGATTGGCCGCGCGTGCACCTCGAAGTGCGCGATGATCCGCGTGAGCAACGCTCGACGTGGCGGACCGCGCCCGCATGGCCACCGTCAGAGCATCACCGGTCGCTCTTCCTTGATGCGGGCAACGCCCGGCTGGTCGAGTCGCATGCGCCGGAAAGCGAAGTGCAGTTCGATCCGCGCGCGGAAACGGCGCAATTCAGCTACGTCTTTGAGCGTGATACGGAGTTGATCGGACCGATGTCGCTTCGCCTCTGGCTGCGGGTTGATAATGCGGATGAGGCCCCGGCGAACCCTACCCTCGACATACTCGACGCCGACGTTTTCGTTGCAGTGGGTAAGCTCAACCGCGCGGGTGACGAAGTGACCTTCCCAGTGAATGCCCTCTTCGACGATGGCCCTGTGGCGTTGGGGTGGTTGCGGGCGAGCCACCGCGCACTCGATGCCGTGCGCTCGACCGCGCTCGTGCCCTGGCATCCTCACACTGGCGAACAGCCGCTCGAACCAGGTCGGCCCGTTTGCCTTGAGGTTGAGATCTGGGCGCAGGCGACGCGCTTCGCAGCGGGTGAGACGCTGGTGCTGTCGGTCCAAGGGCGTGATTTCCTCGTGCGGCCACCCGCCGCTGGAAGGCCACCGCTGCAGATCCTGCACGAAGAGTTGCGCACACGGGGACGCTGGACGTTGCTCGCGGGCACCGAATTCGACAGTCGCCTGCGGATCCCGATCGATGTTCCGGCAGGCGCCGGCGAAGAAGGGTGAGGATCGCCGTGTTGCGTTACATCGCGGGAAGGCTTGCCGCATCAATCGGAGTGCTCTTCGCTCTCTCGATCCTTTGCTTCTTGATCGTGCGATTGATTCCCGGCGATCCAGTCGCGAACATCGTCGATACCGACTCGGCCACGCCGGAGCAGATCGCCGCGATCCGCGAGCAGTTGGGCCTCAACCGACCGTGGCCCGAGCAGTACCTCACTTGGCTCGGGGGCCTGCTCACCGGAAACCTCGGCCGCTCGCTCACCATGCCCGTACTCCTGCAGGAGCAGGTCGCGAGCCGTCTACCGGTAACGATCGAACTCGCACTGATCGCGACGGTCATCGCCGTGCTCTTTGGACTAACGTTCGGCACCGCGGCGGCATTCTGGCGTGGCCGCGTTCCCGATGTCTCCATTCGTGCCCTCGCGTTCTTACTGATCTCCCTCCCCGAATTCATCGCGGCGACGTTCGTGGTGGTCGTAAACTCGTTCACCCTGCGACTTCCGCTTCTCGGTTACCAGAGCTGGGAGCAGAGTGCAACCGGCCACCTCGCGTCGCTGCTGGTGCCGGGGATGCTGCTGGGACTCGGCAGCGGAGCCGTGCTGACCCGCTACGTGCGCAATTCACTCCTCGACGCGCTTGATCAGGATTACATCCGGACGGCGAGAGCCAAGGGAGCATCTCAACTAAGACTCGTGTTCGGGCACGCCCTGCGCAATAGCCTTATCCCGGTCGTCACCGTCGTCGGAACGACAATGGCGCTGCTCATCGGTGGCACAATCGTGATCGAAAACGTGTTCACACTGCCTGGTATGGGGACCGCACTGATTGCCGCCATGAACACCAGCGACTACCCCGCGATTCAGAGTTACGTCGTGATTCTTGGGGCGTTCTACGTCCTGATCAACCTGCTGGTCGACCTCAGTTATCCATTGATCGATCCGAGAGTAAGGCTGGTGAAAAAGTGAACATCACAGCACTGCGACCGAGTCGCCGCGCAAGCCGGCGCGAGGGAAACTGGGAACTTCGGATTGGATTGGGGCTCTTCGTTGGCCTCGTGCTCTTCGCTCTTTCGAGTCTTCTGCCTGGTGTCGACGCCGAAAGCTACGGGCCCGACGCGCTCTCTGCTCCGTCTGCGCAGCACTTGCTGGGAACAGACAACCTCGGCCGTGAGATGACTGCGCGCCTGTCGACGGCCGCGCTCGGTGGGCTGCAACTCGCGGTCGTCGCAACGCTGCTCGCAGCGGTAGTCGGGATCGGGCTCGCGCTGATCGCCGGGTATTTCGGTGGTATCTGGGACAGCCTCATCATGCGCGCCACAGATCTGGTGCTCTCGATCCCCGGTCTGCTGATGGCGTTGGTTATCAAAGCGATTCTCGGACCCGGCACCGTCACCCTGCTTCTCACGATGACGGTTCTCTTCGCGCCCGTGCTGACTCGAATCATGCGCGGTCCGATACTTGCTATCAAGGAGCGTGGCTTCATCACGGCGGCTGAGATTGCAGGCCGGTCGCGTTGGAGTATCGCCGTCGGCCATATCCTGCCGAACGTGGCCACCCCGCTGCTGGTGACAATGGCCGGGGTAGCCGGCCAAACCGTGCTCGTTGAGGCAACCCTGAGCTACCTCGGCCAGGGTGTGCAGCCACCGAACCCCTCGGCAGGCCGTATGGTCAACGAGTTCCAGAAGTACATGCTTACGTACCCCTACCTGATCGTGCTGCCTTCGCTACTCATTCTCCTGCAAGTGGTCGCCTGGAATTTGCTCGCCGACGGGCTGCAAAAGTCGATTGGCAGTGGGACCACGCGCCGACGCAACGTCCTCATGGCAATGATCGCGCTGCTCGCAGGGTCGCGACCCGGGCGGGCGGCACGCCCGCGGAAATCCGAGAACGAATCGCCTCCGCAGCGCCCCACGACTCGCACCATCCGTACCCAAGAAATGGAGTAATCTCCCATGAAGAAACGCATGCTACTTCGAGCCGGCATCGGCGCCGCGCTCGCTGCGATGCTCACACTCACTGCCTGCAGCGGGAACCCTGATGCCGCATCCCAGGAGAGTTCCGCCAGCGGGGGAATGCTGCGCTACGGCGTCGATTCCCTCCCCGTGACCGGTGGTCTTGACCCGGTGAATGGAACGCAGCCGCTGGCCAATCGCATCGTGCTCGCGCAGATGTACGAAACGCTGCTGACGGTGGACGATGACGGAACACTTCAGCCGGGCATCGCGACCGACTGGGACGCCACCGATGGGAAAACGTTTGTCTTCACGATTCGTGATGACGTGAGCTTCGCCGATGGGACGCCGCTTACAGCGGAGGACGTCGCATATTCGATATCCCTGGCCGCACCGGGAGCGCCAGATCAGCTCGCGGGGTTCCGCGAGGCCCGAGCAACCGATGATGGGAAAGTCGAAGTGCAGTTCGATGAACCCAACGGTGCGTTCCTGCCGATCGCGTCAGCGTGGTCGGGGATGTTTATTTTCAGCAAGGATTGGTACGAGACTACTTCCGAAGACGAGCGCATGCGCTCCGCTAACGGGTCTGGAGCGTTCGCGTTCGAGAGCTGGGAGGACGGGGTCAAACTCATCCTGAAGAAGAACGAGGGGTACCGCGACGCCGACAAGGTCAAGCTCGACGGCATCGAATGGGTGCAGGCGAGTGACAACTCCGCTCGTTTGGCGATGCTGCAGCAGGGACTTGTAGAGGCCGCTGACATCTCCGATCCCGTCATCGCCGACCAAGCGGAAGCGGCGGGTTTCGTGCCTGGCGCCTCTCCCGCGCTGCGCAATATGAATCTCATGATTTCGGCAGCGGGCACGCCGCTCGAGAACATCGATGTGCGCCGCGCCGTCTCGCTCGCCATTAATCGTGAGGAGCTCATTGAGGTGGGTATGGGTGGTCAGGGTTCGCTGGCTTTGCCTGTGCCGCCCGGCGATCCCCGCAAACTCGACGAGGAACCCGCTGATGCGCCCTACTACCAGTACGATCTCGCAGAGGCCAAGCGGTTGATCGCCGGCTCCGGCTACAGCGACGTCACGATCGACCTGACCTACGCCGGCGATATCAGTGCGGCTGACGTGCCAATGCTCGAGGTTCTCAAGGAGCAGCTCAAGCAGGCAGGTATCACCCTGAACCTCAAGGCCGAAGCGTGGTCGAACATCACCGCGGTCTTCGGTGGCGCGCCGGCCCCGTCCGGACTGCTGCTGATCCCGATGATCGCGCAGTCCGACGTCAGCGGGTACTTCGCAGCGACCAGCGGCAGCGTGCTCGATTTCTGGGGCGACAATCCCGACGCTCAATCTGCGCGCGCACTTGTGCAGCAGATGATCCACGAGCCCGACGTCGACAAGCGACGCGCGCTCGTGCAGCAAGCTACCAATGAAATCACGGACAAGGTACTGCTGCTGATCCCGGCCTCCAGCGTGATGGGGTACGAGTACCTCTCGCCAAAGGTGCAGGGCTACACCCCTGACCCGTTCATGGGAAGGATCAACCTGAAGAACGCGTCAATCGAGCAATAGGCGCGAACGAAGTGGTGATGGGGTTTCCGCGATTCGGCGGAAACCCCTCGAACCAAGGATTGAGAGCAATGAACCAGCAGCGCACACTCCATATCGAGGGCCTCAGCGTCGCCTACCAGCCGGGCAGCCCGGTAGTCGATGACGTTTCTCTTCACATAGCGCCGGGCGAGGTGGTGGGCGTAATTGGAGAGTCGGGATCGGGAAAGTCGACGATCGCTATGGCTGCGATGGGGTTATTGCCTCCGCAGGCGATTGTCACGGCTCGACACCTCGAAGTCGCAGGCAACGAAATGCTCGGAGCTGGGCCCCGCGAACTGCGCAACCTGCGCGGCCGGGTGGCGTCGATGGTGTTCCAGGAACCCATGACTGCGCTGAACCCCGTCATGCGGATCGGGGATCAGATCATCGAGGTGATGTTGATTCACGGGCTCGCGGGCCGACGCGCGGCTCGCGAGCGTGCGCTCGAGTTGCTCGAACTCGTTCGCATGCCCGATCCGCACATTCGGATGCGGCAGTACCCGCACCAGCTCTCGGGCGGTCAACGCCAGCGGGTTATGATCGCGATTGCTCTCGCCGGAGACCCCGCGCTGCTGGTGGCTGACGAGCCGACGACCGCGCTCGATGTGACGGTCCAGGCGCAGATCCTGGACCTCCTTATGGAGCTAAAAGACCGGCTCAACCTGAGTATCCTGCTTATCTCGCATGACCTCACCATGATCGGGGCGAATTGCGACCGCATCAATGTCATGTACCGGGGGAAGATCGTCGAACAAGGGCCACCCGCGAAAGTGCTCAGCAATCCGAAACATGCATACACGGCAGCCCTCGTGCTCTGCGCGCCAGGGCCGCACATCCCGCCCCGAAGCCGATTGAGCGTGGTGAGTGAAGCGATGGCTCCCGACGCGGATACAGTCGATGTGCCGCCCGAGGTGCTGACTTACGAGCCAGATCCCTTGCAGCCCGAAACCTTCCTGAGCTTCGACGCCGTAACGAAGGAATACCGGGTGCCTCCGTTTGGCCGCGTCCAAGCACTCAAAGGGATTTCTCTCGGGTTGCGCCGCGGGGAGACATTCGGTGTCGTCGGCGAATCAGGCTCTGGAAAGAGTACGCTCGCTCGCCTTGCCCTGCGCATTGAATCACCAACGAGCGGAGCGGTGCGCTACGACGGGATCGACATCGCGCAGTTGCGCGGTGCGGCGCTGCGCGAGCATCGCCGTCGGGTGCAGATCGTGTTTCAGGATCCCAATGACACTCTCGACCCCCGGCACCCAGTGGGGAGGTCGATCGGTGAACCGCTACGTGCCCAGGGTGCGCGGGCCAATGAGGTCGAGGAGCGCGTGCGCGCGTGTCTGAATCTCGTCGCGCTCCCGGCCGAGGCAGCGGAGCGTTACCCACGGGAGTTTTCGGGCGGCCAGCGTCAGCGCATTGCCATCGCCCGCGCACTTGTGACGGACCCCGAGCTCATCGTGCTCGATGAACCCACCAGTGCGCTCGACGTGTCGGTGCAAGCCCAGGTTCTGAATCTCCTCGCCGATATCCAGGCACGCACGGGGGTCACCCTGCTTTTCATTTCGCACGACCTTGCCGTGATTCGTCACCTCTCGCATCGCGTTGCCGTGATGCGGCATGGTGAGCTAATCGAATACGGCGACACTGCAACCATCTTCTCTGCGCCACGCGAGGAGTACACCCGTCAGCTGTTCCAGGCTGCGGAACCGCCACAGGGAAGGAATGCCGCGTGATGTCATCTCCAGATACTGAGTTCGACCTGATCCTCACGGCCAAACGCATCGACACGGGCGAGCACGGTCCCACTGGTGTGACCGCCATCGGTGTGCGCTCAGGTGAGGTCGCCGAGTTGGGGAGCGGTGATGACGCGGACCGCTGGCGACTCAGCGAGAACGGCGAGCGCCACCACTTCGCCGGGGCAACAGTCAGCGCCGGGCTTTCTGATCCTCATACGCACCCGGTGCATGGGCTGCTCGGGGTGCGCGGGATTGACCTGGGGGAGGTGCGAGACACTGATCAATTGGTGTTGGCGCTCTCGGCAGAAGCCGCACGCCTCAAAGCGGGTGAGTGGATTATTGGGTGGAACCTCCGACCAGAAGCTTTCGCAGGCGATCCCGCACGCGAGCCCCTCGACCTCGGCAGTCCCAAGAATCCCGTATTCATTCGCCTCTTCGACTTCCACGCTGCCGTGGCGAGCAGTCTGGCGCTTCAAGCAGCAGGTGTCTTCGGAGCAGCGGACCTCCCTGGCACCGCCGAGGTGGTGCTCACTCCTGACGGCACGCCGACCGGATACCTCAAAGAGTTTGCTGCCATGAAGCTCGTAGAGAGCGCCGCCCCCGTGCAAAGTGTGCGGGAGCGGGCGGATGCCCTGTTGGCACTGTTCCAACAGATGGCTGCAACAGGGATTACCTCCACCCATTCACTCACCTACGATGCGAGCTGCGCCGAAACTCTGGAGCTCATTGAGTCGGAAACCGAGCTGCCGCTACGCGTCCGGTTCTCCCCCGTCTACCGTAACGAGGTGCGAGACGGCGACTACTCGTATGACGAGATCATTGCGTTGCAGGGTCATGGGGGTCGGAACTGGTCGATCGAAGGCGTCAAGTTCTTTTTGGATGGAACGGTCGAGAACGGCACGGCATGGCTGCAGGAGGCCGACGCGCTCGGCGAGTCGGTACGATCCGTTTGGGACGATCCCGAGCGCTACTCGGAGGCACTGCGGGCATTCCACGCCGCTGGCATCGCCTCGGCCACGCACGCGATCGGAGACGCTGCGGTGCGGCATGCGTTGGACGTCATCGCCTCGCTTCCGGCTTCTGCAGACGCCCCAAGGCACCGCATCGAACACGTCGAGATCGCTGACGACGATTTGGTGCGCGAGTTTGCTGAGAGTGGAGCCATCGCGAGCATGCAGCCCGGAATCTCGATCATGTCGTTCGGCGCAGACGGCTCGAACCACTTTATGCATCGCCTTGGTGACCGTCACGAGCAGATCGCGCGCGTTCGATCATTCATTGAAGCGGGTGCAGTGGTCGCTTTCGGATCGGACTGGCCGATCGGGCCTTCCGACCCGCGAGTGGTGATGGCGATGGCGCGCACCCGCCGCGCTTTGAGCGGGGACATGGAGCCATTGCTACCCGACGAGGCGGTCACTGCGCGACAGGCGCTCGCGGCCTATACCGAGTCGGTGGCGACAATCTACGGTGCGGATGGCGTAGAAGGTGTCATTGCCCCCGGCGCTCGTGCTGACCTCACCGTGTTTGCCGCTGATCCCTTAACAGCACCCCCCGAAGAACTTGTATCGATTGCGGTGAAGGCGACATTCGTTGCGGGGCGCCGCGTGTGAGGCTTTGCTCACGCCGGGGCTACCGGGTGCCCCGTGCGCCCATGCGGTGCTCGGAGCTACCCAGTAGAGTCACAGCCCGTGGTCAGGCAATACGCGTGATCTTGCGGTCCTGCAGGGTGTAGGTCATCTCGCCCTTAAGGTGGATCACTTCTCCCTGGGTGTACGGGCGCAGCGGCGAGTCGGGCCAATCCCGGGTGACCTCGATGGTGTTTTCGACCAAGGCCCGGATGTGGTGCTCATCGGCCGCCAGAACCGTGCCCCTCACCCGCTCAGTGAAGTGCTGCCACGCGATTCGGTAAAAGGCGAAGAATGCTTCCCGCCCATCGAGGTCCTCCATGTCGCCTCCCCAGTCGAAGTAGATCTGGGGGGCCAAGAACTCTTCCAGCCCGGAAAGGTCTTGCGCATTGAATGTCGCCAAGTAGTTGTCGTACCAGGCTTGCAGAGACTGGTTGGTCATGTGGACCTCCTCGATACGTGAATACCCAGTGTCTCACGTTTCGTGGGAAATTCATGGCATTTACAAAAAACCTACATATCTTGTTCTTAAGCTAAGGAAGGAATCTTGAGATGATTTCGCTTGATCTTCAGGTGCAGCCGATTTCGACCATCGGGGGAGCGCCACCATATCTTTCGCCCAACGGCTGGGATGCGCTTCCGCATCCGCCGCTGGACGAAGCAGGGTATGCGGTGGAGGAATTTCGGGTGTCAGGGACCGCGCGTGTGTACCGGGACGCCCGCGGCTCGCTCGGTGCATCTGAGCCGTACGCCACTCGGATACTTGCCATCCACCCCCGGAACGACGCGAATTTCAGCGGAGTGGTGCACATCGAGTTGTTTAACCCGTCGACGGGTTCAGACTTCCCAATGTTCTGGCCTGATGCGGGGTATCACCTCATGGAGCGAGGAGACGCCTACCTTGGCATCACTTGCAAATCGGTGACCATTGCCGATCTGCGGCAGCGTGACCCCGAACGCTATGCCTCACTCAGCTTCCCCCACGACAGTGCCATCTGGGACATGCTCGGTGCCGTGGCCGCAACCACACACCTTCCCGCTGCGGGAGGATTGCTTCCGGGGTTGCGCGCTCCATCTCGGCGCTTTGCCACTGGATGGTCACAATCGGGCAGCTTTCTGCGTACTTACCTCTCCGAACGACTGCACGAGCAGCACTCCTTGGCACTTGGCGAGTCGACTCCTGCTGGTCTCAGCGGAGCACCGATCATCGATGGCTATCTCATTGGGGTGTCGAGCGGTGGGTTCGGGCCTATGGGGTACGTCGAATTGGAACGCGATGGCGAGATGCCGCTCGACGAGAGCTTTGCGCCGGCGGGCGGGCTCACGGGCGTTGTCCCCATCGACGATCGCCGCCGCACGATCACTCGACCGCCGGTGCCCGTTATCGAATACCACAGCGAGGATGAAGCGCAGCATCACCTCTGGCACGCCCGCCCTGATAGCGATTTGCCGGGCGATTCTTATCGATGCTACCCCGTTCCCGGTCGAGGGCATGAGCCCGGCCTGCTGCCCACCGCTGCCCGACGCAGTGAGCAGGGGCTCGGTGATGTCCCCGACACAGAGCTGAATGCCGATGATTCACCGCGCAACGAGGGCAGCAAATGGTTGATCGCGACGACAGTTTCGCACCTCGTCGCGTGGAGCGACGGGGTCGCGCCGCCTCGCGCAGACCCGATTCCCTTCGAGGTGCCGCGCGGCTTTGAACGCGATCCCGAGGGAGTTGACTTTTCAGGAATCGAGCCAGTGCGCGACAATGATGGTCATGCGATCGGCGGGCTACGCTCACTCGAAATCGATCTCCCGCTCGCCTTTATGCGAGTTGTACCGAGCGAGCGCCACATCATGCCGGCCTGGGAACACGTACCATTTACTCGCGCGGAAGCGGACGCACGGTACGGCGGACCCGACGGATACCGCAATTCAGCGCGGCGCCGCGCGGCCGAATTGGTTGACACCGGATGGCTCCTCCCTGAGCACGCCGAGCTGGCTGTGCTCTCGGCCTGCGCTCGGTATCCAGAGAATGACGACCTCAACTGATTGGCTTCCGCGAGGGTTCCGGCGGCGTCGCCGGAACCCTCGCGTCGCAAATCGCGGTGTCGTGTCGTTTATTCCGGGTTCTCATTAGCCTATTCGTCTTCCTCGAGCACTGGATCTGCAGGCAGTACGGGCAATGTCTCAAATTACGTACCGCGATTGTCGATCCACCATTCTGAGTATCCGATGCGCTGGGCGGGGGTGAGCAGCTTCCCCTTGATCTCTCCCTCGCTCATGCTGCTCTCGAGTACGTGCGTCACGGAGGAACGGGTGGCGAGCTCTCGTTCCGCGAAGGCATCTGCTTCTCCGTGCCCCGGAGAGATTTCACGATGAAGTTATTGTGCAGTCGGAATCGAGGAACGTGTCATCAAGAGACTCGTTTCGCACCGTCGCTCCGGGATGCAAAAGTCGCGCGACCTCTGCTGTCGTGGGGTCAAGCTCCACGCCCGTCACCCGCTGGCCCGGGCGCGCTTGACGGATGAAGTCGCCGGTACCGCACCCTGGCTTCAACACGGGCTCGTCAGCAGGCACTCCGAGCCGGTCTGCGGCGTCTCACATCGCTCTGTGGCAGTCGGCGTGCGTGTAGCGCGCGTTCAGAATCGTGTGCCGTGCGGCACCTCATTCCGTGTGCCTCACATTTCCTGGAGCGCTTCACGTTCGGCGGCGTACTTGTTCGAGCTCGGGGCGAACAATTCCGGCGTCGCTCCCCGACCGGGGAAGCGGCGCAACTGATCGAGTTCTACTTCGTTGGGTTCGCGGTCTTCTCCAAGGAGTCGCTGGAGAGTGCGTACCGCAGACACTCCTCCGCCCACCCGGGAGACTGCTCCGGCTCCGCCTGGGGTGAGGTATCTTCTCTCGCTCTGATAAGCGCTGGATATACCGTGTTGGCGCTTACTGGCCTTGCATCACGGGGCCCACTCGGCCGTAGCCGGTTTGCGGCGTATTGCGCACTCTTCTACGCGGGCTGGTTGCTTGTCTGGGGAGGGCTCGCGCTTTCAACGGTTTTCGGTGGCGAGGACAGCGCACCGCTGTGGCTTACTGCAGCTTCACCCTTTGCGATCGTCATCGGCATTTCTGTCGCGCTGATCAGCGCAGTTGCCGCGGCGCGATCGCTGCAGAGCTTCGATAAGTGGAAGTGGGTTCCCTCGATCATGTTTGCCGCACAGGTCGTAATCGTGCTCCTCAATAACTTGCTCGCCCATTCGTGCCGATTCAGAGCGAGATGAGCGGGATTCGGGCGGTGTTCTTCCCAGTTTCGGTGGCCGTGACGATGCTGACTCCCATCGCCGTCGGCTTGCTCACTCTGGTCTTCACTGCAGTCACCCGAGACCGCGAGTAGGCGGTCGAACATCTCCGATGCGCGCAAGAGTGCTCCCACCGCATACGCAATGGGAGCCGAAGGAGTAGGGCGTGCGGGACTTGAACCCGCGACCGATGGATTATGAGTCCAGTGCTCTAACCAACTGAGCTAACGCCCCCTGGGCAACTGTCTTATCCTAGCGACGGCGGGCATCGATTTCGAGTTGGGCGGCTTCTGCCGAGAGCTGGGCAACAACTTCTCCGGGGTCATAGCCCGCCCCGATGAGCGACGCTGCACGCTCGGTGTGGCGGCCGAAATCGAGCATGTCGGTGCGCAGCCCAAGATCTCGGTCGACGTGGAGTGCCATGGAGTGCGCCGCATTGCGCACGTCTCGCGCTTCGATGGCACGCAGCACGGCGCCGTGATCGAGATGCATGGTCTCGATCGTCGTGCCGAGGATCACGCGCCCCTGCGCGCTCGCTCGCTGCAGCACGGAGATGACGCCGAGATACAAGTCGAGCAGCAGTTTGCTGCCGCTCGCTTCGACGACCAGGAGATGGAATGATCCCGGCGTAGTGCTCTGCTCGCACGTGATCACCTCGTCGCGTTCCGCCTGCTCGTCGCGAATCGCTGCGGCGCGCAGCGCCTCGAGCTGAGCATCGCTGCGGTGCACCGCAGCGTGCTGCGCCGCCTCGATCTCGAGCGAGCGCCGGTAGACGAGCACCTCTTCGAGATCGTGGTCGGCGAGGAACTCGGTCAGCAGGGTGCTCACCGGAGTTCTGGATCGCACGAATGTGCCGACGCCGGGCACGGTCTCGAGCATTCCGAACGCCGCCAGTGAGCGAACCGCTTCTCGAACGGTCGACTTGCCGACTCCGATCAGCTCCATCAGCTCGGGCTCTTTCGGAATGAGGTCGCCGACTGCCCAGGCACTCGAAGAGATCTTCTCGCGCAGAAAATCGAGGGTGTCTCGCGCTTTCTGCGAACCCCGCAAAGGAGTGGTCATAGCGAACCTCTGGGTGCAAGGAGTGGGTGGTCGTTCAATGGTATCGGACCCCGCTGCGATCGAGCGGCTTCTGCGAGGAGAGCCGCAGCGTTCCGCGCAGAGCGGAGGTGACCGCACGTAGTACATCAGATGTACAGCGCCCGCGGTGATAGCGTGCTCATGCACCCGAGTTCTCCTCGCGCTGAGTCTCGCATGAACGCGATGAGGTCTCCGTTGGGTGATCCCATACCGAGGAAGGGAATTGCATGAACGAGGAAGTACGGCCGCAGGTCGATCACCGTGACGTAGCCGAGCAGATCAACGCGGCGACGAACTTCACGATGTACGCGGTGTTCAAGGAGCATCGCGGTGATTCGAACGGCTCAGGCCTCGCCAATGGACTCGGAGCTGGACGAAACGATGCGTCAGCGAATGTGCACGAGCTCACCTCCGCACTCGCTGACATCGAGGGGCTCGAGACGCGAGGCTGGTACGACGTTTCCGGATTCAGGGCTGACGCCGACCTGCTCGTCTGGTGGCACGCGCCGACGACCGAAGCATTGCAGCGCGCCTACCGCTCCCTGTGGGAGTGGAGTCGGGGGCGGCTGTCGCCGGTGTGGTCGAACATCGGCGTGCATCGCGCGGCCGAGTTCAACCGCGGCCACGTCCCCGCCTTCCTCGCCGGTGACGCTCCTAGGGGGTTTATCTGCGTGTATCCATTCGTCCGAGGGCGCGATTGGTACCTCCTCCCCGACGCCGAGCGGAGCACGATGCTGCGCGAGCACGGGATGGCGGCCCGGGACTACGGTGATGTGCTGGCCAACACGGTCGCCTCGTTCGCGCTCGGCGACTACGAGTGGCTGCTCGCGTTCGAAGCCGACGATCTCGTTCGGATCGTCGACTTGATGCGCGAGCTGCGGGCAACCGAAGCGCGCAGGCACGTGATCGAGGAAACCCCCTTCTTCACTGGTCCCCGCCGCTCGGCCGAGGCACTTCTCGGCCGCATCTTCGCCTGATATTCCCGCTCGTCATCTGGGAATTCGCGCCATCTTAAGCGAGCCTAGCCTTGCTTGCGCGACCCGAGAATCGGCGTAATGTGAAGGGTAATCAGTCACACGAACGAAAGGGATCCACTCGATGTCTACTAAGCAGATCACTGTTCCCGCAGCTCAGGGCGACCTCCACCGCCCGTCCGGTGTGGCGCAGTATTTGACCCCAGTCGTGCACGACCTCGTCGCGCTCGCGGTCAACGGAAAGCAGGCCCACTGGCACGTGCGCGGCGAGAACTTCATCGGAGTGCACGAGTACCTCGATACCGTGGTGACGAATGCCCAGAACGCCGCTGATACGGTCGCGGAGCGCATCGTCGCTTTGGGGCTCCCGGTCGACGCTCGCATCGGAACGGTCGCGGCTCGCACAACGACTCCCGAGTTGAGCGACGGCTTCCAGCAGTCGAAGGTCACTGTGCGCGAGGTGGTCGCCCAGCTCGACGCCACGCTCGCCACCGTGTACGCAGCCGTGAAGGGCCTCGATGACGTCGACCTGGTGAGCCAGGACGTCGTGATCGCCATCGCGCAGGAGCTCGACAAGGATCGCTGGTTCCTGTCGTCGCACTTCGCAGAGTAAGACGCGGTCGCCGCTCTCGGCGGCTGATAAGCGGGCGTGATCCTCATGGGGATCGCGCCCGCTTTCTCATTTCGCTGCCCGCTGAGTGAGAGGTCGAGGATCACCCGACCACGGCTCTCGGTTCCGGTGAATCCGGTAGAACCGGGAGGATCGCCTCAGCTCGCTCTGGCGACCTCGGCAACTGCAGCGCCTGGCTCCCGGTACCCACGGTTCGAGTCCAGGTACTCCTCGACGAACCGGCCCAGCACCATGTGCGATGCGCGCACGTCGGCACCCTCGGCGGTCGCGATGATGGCGTCGACCTGCGATGGCTCGAAATAGCCGTGACCGGCGTAGGAGCGCACCCGCGAGGTGAACGCCGCGGTATCGAGTTCGGGGTGGAACTGCGTCGCGTACACATTCTCGCCGACGCGGAAGGCCTGGACCGGGCAGGTCGGGGAGTTGGCGAGCACGGTAATGCTCGGCGGCACCTGGCTGATGGCCTCTTTGTGTCCGACGAACGCATCGAACGACTCGGGGAGCTCGTGCAGGAGGGCGTCGGTTCGTCCTGCTGCAGTCAGGCTGATGCGGACAGCCTGCGACGGTTCGCCATACGTTCGGTCAACGCGCGCACCCTGATGCGAGCCGATTGTTCCGACTCCGTAGCACACTCCGAGAAACGGGAAGTCGCGACGCACGACATCGTCGAGCAGCGCCCCGAGCTCACGTTCGACTCGCCGCTCCGTGGGAGACTTTCGATCCTCCGGTTCGCTCACCGTGAAGGGGCTGCCGGCGAGAATGATGCCGGAGTAGCGAACGAAGTCGATCGTGCCGATCGGAGCGCGATCCGCCCGGATCCACGCGAGCTCTTCGGGCAGCAAGCCGGTCAAACGGCAATATGCAGCGTGCTCGTGCGCGGCGACATCGTCTTCCCCACGCGTCGTGATGAGCAGGAACGGCTTCATCCTCCTACCGTACCGCTCCACGCCGGTCGAGCAGCGACGGGGTGTCATTTGCCGACATGCGTGTGCGAGCGGTGACGACTACTCGTACGAGCGAATCGCGAGCACGGCGTTGTGACCGCCGAAGCCGAAGGAGTTTGAGATCGCGAGCTGCGGCCCATCGCCGAGCGGCTGCTGCTCGCTCGAGACCGTGAGCGGAATCTCGGGGTCCTTCGACACGAGGTTGATCGTGGGCGGGGCGATACGGTGCTGCACCGCGAGCACCGTGAAGATGGCCTCCAGTGCGCCGGTGCCGCCCAGCAGGTGGCCGGTGGCCGCCTTCGTCGCCGAGACCGGGATCTCGGTGACGCGGTCTCCGAAGACGTTGCGCAATGCGGTGTACTCCGCGATGTCGCCCACCGGCGTGGACGTGGCGTGCGCATTGATGTGCGTAACTTCGTCAGCAGTCGCACCTGCCTGCGTCAGCGCGAGCTCGACGGCACGGCTCGCACCCTTGCCCTCGGGGTCGTTCGCAGTGATGTGATACGAGTCAGCGGTCACGCCGCCGCCCGCGACCTCGGCGTAGATCTTCGCGCCGCGTGCGAGCGCATGCTCTTCGGTCTCGAGCACGAGCGCGCCGGCGCCCTCGCCCATGACGAAGCCGTCGCGGTCGGTGTTGTACGGGCGAGAGGCCGTCGCGGGGGAGTCATTGCGCTTCGACAGTGCCTGAGCTGAGTTGAACGAAGCGAGAGTGATGGGGTGAATCGCGGCTTCCGCGCCGCCGGCGATGATGACATCGGCGAGCCCCAGCTGGAGATGTTCGTAAGCGTTCGCGATCGATTCGGTGCTCGATGCGCATGCTGATGCAACCGTCCGTGCGAAAGCTCGTGCCTCGAGATGCATCGACACCGCGGCAGCTGGCGCGTTGGGCATGAGCATCGGAACGGTCAGCGGCATGACCCGTCGCGGGCCCTTCTCGCGGAGTGTGTCCCACGCGTCGAGGAGGGTCCAGAGGCCGCCGATTCCGGTGGCCCAGTCGATGCCCAAGCGCTCGGGCTCAACGTTCGGAGTACCGGCGTCCGCCCAGGCTTCGAGTGCGGCCACGAGTGCGAAACGGCTCGAGGGATCGAGGCGCTTCGCCACGGGACGTTCGAGCACCTCGGCGGGGTCGACCTTTGCGGTGCCCGCGAACCCGACGGCGAGGCCGTACTGTTCGACCCAGTCGTTCTCCAGCGTACGAACTCCGGATTCTCCGGCGAGCAGGGCTTGCCAGCTTTCGGGGGCCGTTCCGCCGATGGGCGAGGAGGCTCCGATGCCGGTAACGACAATCTTCTTCGTCATGGTGTTCGTGCTCCGGGTTCTGAGAGGGCTGGGATCGGGAAAAGTCGTGGGAGGAGCGAGCGCGGCGGATCCCTATGCAGGGGCGAAATTATCGCTGGCCGCCGCGCTCCGCTCGATACCGCGTGCTTAGGCCTGAGCCTTCACGATGAAGTCGACGGCGTCGCCGACGGTCTTGAGGTTCTTGACTTCCTCGTCGGGGATCTTGACGTCGAACTTTTCTTCTGCGTTGACGACGATGGTCATCATCGAGATCGAGTCGATGTCGAGGTCATCGGTGAACGACTTGTCGAGAGCGACGACGTCCGCTGCGATGCCGGTCTCGTCGTTGACGAGCTCGGCAAGACCTGCGAGGACCTCTTCATTGCTGAATGCCATTGTGTGTTTCTCCTTGATCGTGGTTTCGGTCGGTGAAAAGTGTATGTCGCGCGGTCGGGAGCGCGGGTCCGACGCGCGAGGGGAGCGCGTCACGGCCAGGTCAGGGGATCTCGATGACCTGTGCGCCGTAGACGAGGCCGGCGCCGAAGCCGATGGTCAGAGCAAGACCACCGGAGAGTTCGGGGCGCTCCTCGAGCAGCGCGTGCAGCGCGAGCGGAACCGAAGCTGCAGAGGTGTTTCCCTGTGTCTCGATGTCACGCGCGATGGCCACCGAATCTGGCAGCTTCAACTGCTTGGCGAACTCGTCGACAATGCGCATGTTCGCCTGGTGGGGGATGAACGCGGCGAGGTCTGCGGCTTCGATACCGGAAGCTTCGAGCGTTTCGCGTGCGACCTTCGCCATCTCCCACACAGCCCACCGGAAGACCGTCTGCCCGTCTTGACGCAGCGTCGGCCAGGCGACGACGCCGGGGTTGTTGCGGTATTCCTCGAACGTCGAGGTCACGCGGATCGCGTCCCACTTCTCGCCATCGGACCCCCATACGGTGGGGCCGATACCCGTGTGGTCGCTCGGGCCGACGACCACGGCACCTGCACCGTCGGCGAGCAGGAAGGAGATGCTGCGATCGGTCGGGTCGACGATGTCGGAGAGCTTCTCCGCGCCGATGACGAGCACGTTGCGGCAGATGCCGGATCGGACGAGCGCGTCGGCCTGAGCGACACCGTACACGTACCCCGCGCAGGCGGCCGAAATGTCAAATGCAGCAGCCGGCGTCAAGCCGAGGCGATGAGCAGCGAGTGACGCCATCGATGGGGTGACCGCGACGTTCGAGATGGTCGCGATGATCACGCCATCGATCTCGGCACGGTCGAGTCCCGACTTCTTGATCGCTGATTCGGCGGCTTCGACCGCGAGGTCGATCGCACCGATCGAGCGACTCGCCCGACGTCGCTGCACGATGCCGGTGCGCTGGCGGATCCACTCGTCAGAGGAGTCGATCGGGCCAACCAGATCGTCGTTGGGAATCTCGAGATCGCCGCGCGCGGCTCCGATCGAGAGAATGCGGGAGTGAGCAGGGCCCGAGGGCTGCACGAGAGCAGGCATGTGCACGGTTCCGTTTCGGTCAGGCAGCGGGGCCGGTGACGAGAGCCACGGCCGCGTCGAGGTCTTCAGGGGTCTTGATGGCGACGGCGGGCGTGCCCTTGAGCGCGCGCTTCGCGATTCCGGTCAGAGCGCCAGCAGGCGAGAGCTCGATCAGGCCGGTGATGCCGGCCTCCTCGAAGCCCGCCATGCAGGCATCCCAGCGCACAGGGTTCGCGATCTGGGACACGAGGAGGTCGAGGAAGCGGCGCCCATCGGCGACCGGTACGCCATCGGCGTTCGTCCAGAGCGGATGACGAGGATCGTTCGGAGTCACCTTTTCCGTGGCCTCCCGCAGCAGGGGGATGGCGGACGCCATCGCATCGGTATGGAACGCACCCGCGACCTGGAGAGCGATCACGCGCGCTCCGCGAGGCGCATCGGCCGCGAGGGCGTCCAAGGATGCACGGCTTCCGGCTGCGACGATCTGTCCTCCGCCGTTGCGATTCGCGGGGGTGAGGCCGTGCTCGTCGATCTTGGCGAGCACATCGGCTTCGACGCCGCCCACGACGGCCGCCATGCCGGTATCGGCGCGGGCGGCGGCATCGGCCATCGCGCGCCCACGCACCGCGACGAGACGCAGCGCCTCAGCCTCGGTCAATACGCCGGCCGCTGCCGCTGCGGCGAACTCGCCCACCGAATGGCCGGCGATCCCGGCATCTGCGATGGAGACGCGGGCCGACAGTTCCCGCCAGGCGAGGAGGCTCGCGGCGACGATCAGCGGCTGCGCGATCGCGGTGTCGCGAATCGTATCGGCGTCACTCTGCGTGCCGTGGGCGATCAGATCGATTCCCGCGTGCTCCGAGGCTGCACCGAGGAAGTCGCGGGCTCCCGGCAACTCGAGCCAAGGGGCGAGGAAGCCGGGGGTCTGGGAGCCCTGTCCAGGGCAGGCGATAACAATCACGTGTTCCAGTTTCTCAGATCATGGCCGTGCAGCCTGCATATTTCCGACCACACTTTGCGGATTTCTTTGTGGAATCTCGTCAGAGGCGTCGCCGTCATCGGCCACGAGGGCTCGCTAGCGGGACGCTTCTCGTTTCGGAGTGGGGGTGCGCCGGCCGTGCTGTGCGATTGACCCGGCGATGAGCGCGGATTGCAGAATGAGGGCCTCACGTGCGCCGGTGGCATTCCAGCCGATGACATCGGAGACCTTCTTCAGGCGGTAGCGCACGGTATTCGGGTGGACGAAGAGTTCGCGAGCAGTCGCTTCGAGCGACCTTCCGTTGTCGAGGTAGCACCAGAGCGTCTCGAGGAGCTCGCCGGAGTGCGCGGCGAGCGGTTCGTAGATCTGCTCGATGAGCGTACGTCGCGCGAGTCCATCGCCGGCGAGCGCGCGCTCGGGAAGAAGGTCGTCGGCCGGTACGGGGCGAGGTGCGTGACGCCACGAGCGCGCGACAGCGACGCCTGCGAGCGCTGCTCGAGCGCTGCGCGACGCATCCACCAGGTTCGCGACGGTGGGCCCCAGAACGAGCGGCCCATCGGAGAACCCGTCGGAGAGGCGCCGAGCGATCTCGAGGAAAGACAGCTGCTCGACTGCACCGTTCGCTCCTGGCTCAGGGAGGGGGGTGTCGAGGCGCCCGAGCACGAGCACGAGCCGCGTGCCCTGCAGGCCGATCAGCACATCTGCTCCGGCGTGGCGTGCCGAACGCCGCAACTGGTCGACATCCACATAGCGCTCGGCCGTGCCGACCAACACCGCCGCTTCGCCATCGCCGTGCCAGCCGAGCGCCGCAATGCGGCTCGGCAGCTCGTCGTCGCTCTCCCCGGTCAGGATCGAATCGACGACGAGCGCCTCGAGGCGCGCATCCCACAGGCCGCGCGCCTCAGCCGCCCTGGCATAGACGTCGGCCGCGGCGAACGCTACGTCTCGCGAGTAGTGGAGCACGGCCTCGCGCAGTGCTTCGCTCTTCGGGGCGACGCGATCCTCCACGACCGACACGACGACGCGAATGAGCTGCAGCGTCTCTTGCAGGCTGATCGAACGCAGGAGCTCGCGCGGAGCAGCGCTGAACACGTCGGACGCGATCCAGGGCGTCGAGGTGGGATCCTCGTACCACTGAATGAACGAACTGATACCGGTTTGCGCGACGAGACCGATCGCCGAACGCCGGCTCGGCGGCATATTCCCGTACCAGGGGAGCGTATCGTCGAGCCGGGTGATCGTTCGGGTCGAAAGCTCGCCGGTGATCGTGCGGAGCCACGCGAGCTCCTGCGCTTTCGTTCGATCCATGGGCGTGACGTCGGGCTGCATCCGGGGGTCCGTTTAGGACTCCCCGCCTGCGCCGCCCGTCGAGCCGGCGTTCACGTCGCCGAGGCGATACTGCTCAGCGGCGCGGCGAGGCACGTCGGCGTCGATCTTGCCCTGCAGTGCGAGCCGCTGCAGCACCTTCACGACGACCGACTCGCGGTCGATGCCGAAGTAGCGACGTGCCGCCGCTCGAGTATCGGAGAACCCGAAGCCGTCGGCGCCGAGCACCGAGTAGTCGTTCGGAACAAAGGCGCGGATCTGCTCGGGCACCTGCGTGGCCCAATCGCTGACGGCGACGACGGGTCCTTCGGATCCGCGCAGCTTCTCGGTCAGGTACGGTACCCGCGGCTCATCTCCGAAGTTGCGGAAGTTGTGATCTTCCGCTGCGACACCGTCGCGCCCGAGTTCGGTCCAGCTGGTGACGCTCCACACGTCGGCGGCGACGTCCCAGTCTCGCGCGAGGATCGCCTGCGCCTGAAGCGCCCACGGCACGGCCACGCCCGATGCGAAAATCTGTGCGCTGTGCGTACCGGCGTCCGCGGACCGCACCTTGTGAATGCCGCGGACGATGCCCTCGACGTCGACATCCTCCGGCTCGGCCGGGTGCACGATGGGCTCGTTGTACACCGTCAGGTAGTACATGACATTCGGATCCGGGTGCTCGCCGCCGTACATGCGCTCGATGCCCGACCGCATGATGTGACCGATCTCGTACCCGTACGCGGCGTCGTACGTGACGACCGCGGGATTCGTCGCTGCCAGGGCGACCGAGTGACCGTCGGCGTGCTGCAGACCCTCGCCGGTGAGCGTGGTGCGGCCGGCGGTGGCTCCGATCACAAAGCCGCGTGCCATCTGATCGCCCGCGGCCCAGAAAGCGTCGCCGGTGCGCTGGAACCCGAACATCGAGTAGAAGATGTAGACGGGGATGAGGGGTTCGCCCTGCGTCGAGTACGACGTGCCGACGGCGGTGAAGGCTGCAGCTGCGCCGGCCTCGTTGATACCGACGTGCAGGAGGACGCCCTGGGCGCTCTCCTTGTAGGCCAGCAGCAGCTCGCGGTCGACAGAGACGTAATTCTGCCCGTTGGGGTTGTAGATCTTCGACGTTGGGAAGTACGAGTCCATGCCGAAGGTGCGGGCCTCGTCGGGGATGATCGGGACGATGCGCGGACCGAACGATTTATCGCGCATCAGATCCTTGAGCAGTCGCACGAAGACCATCGTCGTCGCTGCCTCCTGCGTACCCGATCCCTTGGCCGCGATGGCGTAGGTCTTCTTCTCGGGCAGCGTGAGCTCCTTGTGCTTGGTGCGGCGCTCGGGCAGGTAGCCGCCGAGCTCGCGACGGCGCTCGTGAATGTACTGGATCGCTTCGTCGTCGTTGCCCGGGAAGTAGTAGGGCGGACGATACGGATCGGCTTCGAGCTGCGCATCGGAGATGGGAATGCGCATGGTGTCGCGGAAGGTCTTGATGTCGTCGAGCGTCATCTTCTTCATCTGGTGCGTCGCATTGCGCCCCTCGAAGTGCGGGCCGAGACCGTAACCCTTGACGGTCTTCGCCAGGATGACGGTGGGGCGGCCCTTGTGCGCGAGCGCTGCGGCGTACGCGGCGTAGACCTTGCGGTAGTCGTGACCGCCGCGGCGGAGCTGCCAGATCTGATCGTCGCTGTAATCGTCGACGAGGTGCATGGCACGCTCGTCCTTGCCGAAGAAGTGATTGCGAATGTACGCGCCGTTCTCGGCCTTGTACGTCTGGTAGTCGCCGTCGGGCGTCGTGTTCATGATGTTAAGCAGTGCGCCATCGACGTCGCGCTCCAGCAGGTCGTCCCACTCGCGACCCCAGATGACCTTGATGACGTTCCAGCCGGCGCCGCGGAAGTAGCTCTCGAGCTCCTGGATGATCTTGCCGTTGCCGCGGACCGGGCCGTCAAGACGCTGCAGGTTGCAGTTGATGACGAAGGTCAGGTTGTCGAGGCCCTCGTTGGCTGCGACCTGCAGCTGCCCGCGGCTCTCGACCTCGTCCATCTCGCCGTCGCCGAGGAATGCCCAGACGTGCTGATCCGAGGCGTCCTTGATGCCCCGGTTCGTCAGGTACTTGTTGAGCTGCGCCTGGTAGATCGCGTTGATCGGACCGAGGCCCATCGACACGGTGGGGAACTGCCAGAACTCGGGCGCCAGGCGCGGGTGCGGGTAGCTCGGAAGGCCACCGCCCGCATGCGACTTCTCCTGACGGAACCCGTCGAGCTGGTCGGCTGACAGTCGCCCCTCGAGGAAGGCGCGCGCATACATGCCGGGGGAGGCGTGGCCCTGGGCGAAGATCTGGTCGCCGCCGCCGGGGTGATCCTGACCGCGGAAGAAGTGGTTGAAGCCGACCTCGTACAGCGAGGCCGCCGACGCGTACGACGAGATGTGGCCGCCGACGCCGATGCCGGGAGCCTGGGCGCGGTGCACGGTCATCGCCGCGTTCCAACGGATCCACGACCGATACTTGCGCTCGAGCTCCTCGTTGCCTGGGAAGTCGGGCTCGTCGTTCGACGCGATGGTGTTGACGTAGTCGGTCGTCGGCACCTGAGGCACGTTGAGGTGCAGCTGTCGCGAGCGATCGAGCAGACTCGTCATGATCTCGCGGCCGCGTCCAGCGCCGCGCTCGTCGACGACCGCATCAAGCGACTCGCGCCATTCGGCGGTCTCCTGCGGATCCTGATCTTCGTTCCCGCTTGC
Source organism: Leucobacter sp. NPDC077196 (assembly GCF_040687075.1). Lineage (NCBI taxonomy): Bacteria > Bacillati > Actinomycetota > Actinomycetes > Micrococcales > Microbacteriaceae > Leucobacter > Leucobacter sp. NPDC077196. The sequence goes on along the minus strand of NZ_JBFBML010000014.1, from coordinate 36,630 downwards.
GTAGGGATCCTGCGTGTTGACAGCCAAGATTGTGCTCCATTCACCATGAGGCGTGCACGAGCCGGAACCGCTGGTTGGTGCGTCGGCGCGCTGCACGAAAGGCGCCCGCTGGATTCGCGGGTGTGGTTCCAGACTATCGAATTTGTACGGAGGATCATTCAGCCGCCGCCCATCGTGTGCAATTTCAGCACAATCCGCACGCTGTTCGGTGTTTGGCTACAGTTGGTCGCACTGCATCGCGATTGGGTCAATCGGCCGGGATAGGAGTCCTCATGGTGCTCGCTAAGGGTGCGCCGGCGCCCGATTTCACACTGTCGGATCAGTTCGGCGCGGAGGTCGCTCTTTCTGAGCTGCTGCTCGATGGTCCGGTCGCGCTGGTCTTCGTACCGTTCGCATTCTCGCGTATCTGCACCTCCGAGTTCGCCGAACTTTCTGCGAGCCTGGGCCTGTTCGCAGAGCACTCGGTGCGACTGATCGGCGTCACGGTCGATTCGGTGTGGACGCTCCGCGCCTGGGCCGAGCAAGAAGGATTCGAGTTTCCGATCCTCTCCGATTTCTGGCCGCACGGCGACGTGTCGCGCGCCTACGATGCCTTCGTCGAGCGCACGGGCGCGGCTGCGCGTGCGACAGTCGTGGTCGGACGAGACGGGCGTGTGGCGGCATCGTTCCAGTCGGCCGCGGGCGAAGCCCGCTCGCTCGCCGCCTATCATGACGCGCTGCTGGCGCTGCCCGCACGCTGAGCAGAGCCGATTTCTCTGCAGGCCAGGCCTTCCTCTAAGCTATGGATGCCGCGATGCGGCATCGGGCCTGTAGCTCAGTTGGTTAGAGCATCTCGTTTACACCGAGAGGGTCGGGGTTTCGAGTACCTCCGGGCCCACTTTCTTGCCCCCATTCGGTCCTGCCGTGTGGGGGCTTTCTTCGTTCGGGAAGCTTCCGGTTTCGAGCCATTCAAGCGGCACGCCGGTACGCATAGCCCACTCGCGCATGTAGAGCTTGCGCGGTGATGAGTTTCCGTGGGTGTAGTTGCTGATGGTGTTACGCGATACGCCAAGGCAGTCTGCCATTTCCTGGTTGGACATGCCAGCAACGTCGAGCGCCTTCGCGAGGCGGTCGCTGAGCCCGAACTGGAGCTTGTCTTTGAGGTTGAGTTGCGTGTTTCCCATGTCTCGATTATGGCACAAGCTTGTGCGTATTTTAAATTCTTTTCTGGCGTAATTACGGGGCGAAACGTTAAGTTTGCGTAAACGCGCGGGATCGTGCGCTTGCTTAAAGTAGTGCATTGCACAAAACTGGCCACATGCCGAAAGCAAAGTGGAAGACCGCGAGCGAAGTAGCAGCGGAACTTGGATACAACCGTTCAAACATAACCCGAATGGCGAACAAGGGTTTCATCCGGGGCCAGAAGGCCCATCAGGGTAAGACCGCGCCATGGCTGTTCTCCGAGAAAGCCGTCGAGGACGCGAAGAAGCGAATGGAAGCGGTGCAGTCGTGAGCATCCTCTGGGAGACCGGTCTCGGGTCGTGCATTGTCCTCATCCTCGGATGCGTCGCCGCGACGCTCTCGATCAAGGGAGCGAATCGATGAGTGCAGAAGTTCTTCAGATCGACATCGAAGCTGCTCAGCGTCGGGCTGAGCGGATCCGCCTTCACGCGACGAACGCTAACGAGGCGATGCAGTCGCTCCAGAAGCTCGTGCATACGGCTCGGGAGCTTGAGGATCACGTCACGCTCGGGTTCGCGTCTTGGACTGCGTACATCACGGACCTGTTCGGGGATGAGCCGTTGCGTCTTGCTCGTGACGTTCGCCGGGAGCTGGTAGCTGAACTCTCCGATGCCGGAATGAGCACGCGGGCCATTGCCCCCATCGTAGGCGCGGGGGTGATGACGGTACATGACGACATAGCAGCTGTACGGAACCGTACACCTGAGCCGGTTAACGCTGATGGATTTACGGTCAACCCGTCCACGGGGGAAGTGCTCGAAACCCCGCTGCCGGAGGTCACGGAGCACACGGTCACGGAGAAGGTGAAGACCGTTACCGGGCTCGACGGGAAAGAGTACAAGCGCCCGGAGCCGAAACCGCGCGAGGAGAAGCCAGTGCTTGACGGCAACGACGCGATTCAGCAGAACGCGGAACAGGGTTGTCTCGCGGTCGGGCGGGCACTCGACGCGCTCGAGTCTCTCGGTACGGAGCGCCGGCGGACTCTCATTTTGAACGACTGGTGGCCTCGCGCGAGTGAGAACATCACGCCGCTCTATACGCGGCTCTTTAACTCAACGGATCTTCGGCGTATTGCTGCCGGGATCAACATGCTTGCTACCGATATGGAGGCACACAATGACTACGAATGAGATCGTTACCCGCGTATACCGCGAGGCTGTCGCGTCGTATGGGCACAGCGGAGTGAACCGTCTTGAAGCTGAGGAGTCAGCGATCGCAACTCTCATGGTCGAGGTTCGCGCTGGCCGGTTGGCTATCGATTTCGAGTCGGCTCTCCGCTCGGAGCTTCGTAAGGCTGATGCTTCGGATGGGCGTTCTGCGGACGCAATGCTGCGCCGCATGGCTACGGGTGAAGTGCCGCTCACTCTCGAAGATTTTGAGGTTGTGGTGACTCTTGGTGGTGGTTTGCGGAAGCCGTGGAGCATGATCGACCCAGATGTGGACCTGACTCTGATGAACGAGATTCGTTACAAGAATTACCGGGCTGCGCGTGACTCGTTCCATGAGTTCAATTCGAACGTGCTCACAGTCAAGGGCATGTGCAGCGGGTACGGAACGATGTTGGACGCTTTCGAGGGTGGAGCGTTCGACGCTGCTGAGGCGGTGGCGTGATGCGTTCGGCGAATCGGGATGTGCGTCTTTGTAACTTGCAGGACCTGATCTACATGGCAGCTGATCGAGCTGTAGGTGCTGAGGACTGGGGCATGTACCGGCACCAGATGGACCGGTACGCGCGAATCAAGGGAAACGGGTCAGGTAATCGTCGGAAACCGGAATACCGGGCCTTGGTCGACGCCCTTCGCGTCGGTCCAGTCGATTCGGTAGATCCCGGTCCCGGGGCTGTCGACCATCACGAGAATGGCGTCGTTTGGACGGGCCTTGTGGAGCGGGGCGTCCGGGTGAATCTCGAAGTCCGAGTCTCCAGTGATGGTGATGTTCACGTTGTGGGCTTCAACGTGGCCGATGTTCTCGACAACGGCGACGCGGGTCCGAGCTCGGGGGTCCTTCCCGACCCAGGCGACGCTCCAGTCGGCTCTCAGCTTCCGAGCGGCGGCTCGTTCTCGGAGCCAGCGGACGAGTTCGTTGAGCCCGATGGTTACCAGAGCGGTGGTGACGGCGATGAGGATGCTTCCTCCGACACTGAGCATGCTGCTGAGCATAGCGATTGGGCGACCGTGATGGGACGTCTGCTTGGCCCGCGAGGTATCCGGTTGACGCTCTCGGGAGTCGCCGCATGACGCCGGGCGATCACTAACTAGTCCGTCTTTCTTCTGGGGTTTCGACCCCACCTGAGCTACAGCATTGCCGATTTCAGGATCGTGGCCCGTTCGAGTCGGGCCAATGCACGACACAAATACATAGCTGTACCGAATACCCCACTCGATGGAGGGGTGCCCCAGTGTCATGGGGTCCGATGCTTACACCGGCCCGGTTCTGTGGTGCAGCGCTACATAGATCACTTGATCCCGTTTGAGGCAGTTCGTTGTGGACGCGTAGGGGTGCGGTGGTGGGAAGTCTCGGCGGTAGGTCCCGTCGAGCAGAGTCTTTCTGGCCCTGATGTTGGGGGAACGGTGTCGTATCGGTGAAGCGGCTCGGTGGTGCATGGTGCCGCGCATTGTCTGGGATACCCGGGTGCGCGCAGGGTTCGAGTCCCGGCCGCCAACTGGCGCATTAGGTGCGCTTTCGCGGACACGAGCGTGTTTGGCGGCGGCATCGGGGTTTGTCGTACGGGATTGGTCGCGTATGCGGCAACGCCTAGATAAGGGGCGGCGGGATGGAACTACCTGTCGCACCATTCCCCGCTCAAGTTTTCGAGACAAAGGAGCACGGCATGAGCGTTACAGCGCGAGATATGGAAATTGAGATGCTTGCCCGGCTGCATCTTGCTGGGCCGGCATGGCGCGAGTGGTCAGGCGGGGAGATCTCTCATTTCATGGCGAGAGTTGCGGCAGAGGTCATCGAGCGCGAAGCCCAGAACATGCCTCGTTCCGGGGGGCTGGGAAATCCTCTCGCGGCTTGCGGTCGCGGCGTCTGTGCGATGGGGGAAGGCCACGACGGAAGGTGCCGAGTATGAAGTCGGCAGAAGAGATCAAAGCGCAGATCGAGCTGTACCGGAGGGAGCGTTCATATGCGGATCACCGCGTAGAAGTAACGGAGGGGCAGGGCGCACCAGCGGCTTATTGGGAGCACCGAGTGGCCGAGTTGACACGGGTGATTTGGGAATTGGAATGGGTGATGTCATGAGCGACAAGTTCGTAGCAAGCAACGGGATGACGGTTGGCATCGACCAGTTCGGAGTCGGGTTCTTCACGTCGAAACCGCATGGGTTCATGACCCTGGCCGAAGACGAGATGCGGGCTATGCGCGAGTTCTTCCGTGCCGAGCGCGACGAGGAACTGGGGCGGTGGCGGTGGCCCGAGGACGCCGACGTCGTGGTGCGCCCGTCCGCGCTTGTTGAGAACCGTGTACTTGCGACTTCCGAGCGTACTGGGCAGGCTGAGTGGTCCACACGGGGTGAAGAGAGCAATGACTGGTACGGGCGAGCGGCTCGGGCGTACTTTGCTGCTCACCCGGAGCCGAAGCCTTGGGGATCTGCCAAGAACAATGAGGTTTGGGCACTCCGGTTTTCTGACCAGCATGGGTTCCTCCCTTACGCGGTAAAGACCGATGAGGGTGGTCCGAGGTTTTGGTGGACCGGGAACGAGGGACAGTCTGCCGGTTACTTTGCTCGCGAGTTCGCTGAGGGTCATCGCATCTTCCCGGAGGTGTCGAATGTTGCTGAATAGTCGACTCGCGTATGACGATCGCGAACCGTGGTCACTCCACCATGGGGGCGGCTTCCGTCCTGAGGAGCGATTCGCAACGGAAGTCGCTGGGGCGAAGTACAAGCCGAGAACGTTTCCCGTGAAGTTCCCGAACACTTTGCTCGCGAAGTTCCGGGGCGCGATGCGGTACAGCATCGGAGGGCCGCTCATGCTCGCAAAGACGTGGCTCGATTATTTCGAGGAGTTCGCGGACGAGTTCGAAACGGGCAGGTTGCAGGACGAGATGGTTCACGCGCGGGCTGTGTTGCAGCGCCTCGTGAACGTATACGGGGAGGCGTGATGCGTCCTCGTCGTCCTGATCCGGGTTGGCTCCTGGTTGTGTCTGCGGTGTCTTTGGGCATCGCAGTTTGTGTTTTAGCGATCGTGAAGGCGGTAGCGGGATGAACGGTGCGGATCTGATCTTCTACGGGTGCGCGGTGCTACTGATCTGGGGCGCGTACCGGTGGGAGGTGCGTCGTGATTCTCGGGATTGATTTCAGCCTCACAGCGACGGGCGTATGCGCGATCGAGGACAGCGCCGCTGAGTGCATCACCATCCGCTCGAAGAAGGAAGACGGGTGGTGGGAGTTTCCGAGCCGGGTCGAAAACATTGCATGTGCCGTCGACCTTTGGCGGAATCCGCTTGGCCTTCCGGGGCCAGCGCAGCTCGTCATCGAGACGCCCGCCTTTGCGGCTAAGTCCGCGTCTCTGGACCGCATGTTTGGTGGCTGGTGGATGTTCGTGGCAACGATCATGCGCGACTGCTTGTACGAGCCGCCATTGCTCGTGACACCTTCGCAGGTAAAGAAGTTCGCAACAGGCAAAGGCAATGCGGGCAAAGACGAGGTGATGCTCGCGGTCTCGCGGCGTTACCCAGCAGTTGAGGTAACTGACAACAACCAGACGGATGCTCTCGTGCTCGCGGCGATAGGTGCTGCGGTCATGGGTGAACCGTTTTCGGATTCGCTGACGAAAGGTCAGCAAGAAGTAGTCGAGGCAGTGAGGCTTCGCGGAGAGGTGTCGTGATGGACGCGCCAACGTTTTTGAGTTCGACCCGGGGCTGGAATGCTCCGGGTTTGTCGTTTGGTGAGGGCATGTACGTGGACGACGTGGACATGCCCGAACGGTGGCATGTGTGCGGGAACTGTCGGCAACCGGTCACGAATCGGGGCCGTGAGGACTGCAAGAACAACAAGGAGGTGCGGTGATGACGAAGCGTTCATGGCGGAACCACGGCAAGTGCAGCCCTCACGTGTGGTCAACGCCGTCAACCGGGCCGAACCCATTCGTGTCGTGCATCGAATGCGGGATGCGAACGCCAGCAAAAGCGGTGAAGCGATGAGTGAGCGCGTTTCTCGCACGTGCCGGTACTGCGGCAAAGGGTACGAGGCGATCCGGAACAGTGCGATGCGGAACGCTTTCTGCGCTGACTGCCGGTTCGTCCTTGGCCGACGAGTCGAGCGGGAGTACTACGTTGACGCGGCGTGATCCGTGGGGTGCTGATCAGGTGTTCGAGGACGCTGAGGGTGACGGGTCAGGTGACTGGTGCCCGGACGACACGTCAGGACACCCGGCAGTGAAGGTGGTGCCCGGTGGAGGATAACGAGTTTTACGACCTCCTGGATGCCGCTGACGCACGCCGGGAGATGGAAGACGAACGCTGGATAGAGGAGAGACGCCGTGAAACGTGACGGACTGCCCGAAGCCGAGTACTTGGCCTATGGGGGGATCGTGTACGACCTCCCGAACGATGAGTACCACGCGCACAGTTCACTCTCCGCGACCGGTGCGAAGACGTTGCTGAAGTCGCCTGCGAAGTACAAGTACGAAGTTCTCGACGGGCACAAGGAGTTCAAGAAGTCGTACGACCTTGGCTCTGCGGTACACGCGAAAGTGCTCGGCGTTGAAGACGAGGTTGAGGTGTTCCAGTTCGATTCATGGCGCACGAAGGAAGCTCGGGAGGCGCGCGATGGGGCGAGAGAAGCGGGCCGGGTGCCGATGCTGGCGCACGAACTCGGTCCAGTGGATGCGATGGCGGAAGCGGTGTTAGGGCATGGCCTGGCACGGAAACTGATGGAGCGGCCCGGACGTTCCGAGGTGTCCATGTTCGGGGAAAGCAACGGTGTCCCGTTGCGGTGCCGGTTCGATCGGCTCCCCGATGAGGGGAACGTTGCGGTCGATTTGAAGACCACATCGGACGATGCCACCCCCGACTCGTTCGCGAGGAACGCCGCGAAGTACGGATACGACATCGCACGCGGACATTACCTTGATCTGCTCGAGATCGTGACCGGCCGTCGCATGGAGATGGTGTTCATCGTGGTCGAAACTGCGGCCCCGCACCTCGTGAACCTAATCCAACTCGACCAACAGTTCGCGGATATGGGCTACATCAAAGCGCTCGAAGCTCGCGACATCTACCGGCGCTGCATGGAGTCGGGGGAATGGCCGGGCTACCCGGACACGAAGGTGGCGTTGGCGAAAGCGCCGTACTTCGCGATTGCTGAATATCAAGAACGATTTGGAGAGAACGCATGAACGATATTGAACAGATGCTGCAGCGTCCCGCTTCGCAGGGCGCATTGGTGGAGCAGTCACGGGCGGTCGCTGAAGTTGCGGCGGCGGTGCAGGTGGCGAAGTCATTCCCGCGAGACACGAACCGAGCATCGGAGCAGTCGAACGAATTGTGCAGCCGCCTCGCGGTCGCATCACGGGCGTTCTACTCCGTCCCGAAGCGCGGCTCCGGTATGTCAATCCATATTGCGCGCGAGTTGGCCCGCATCTGGCAGAACGTCGACTACGGCGTGCGGGAACTGCGGCGCGACGATGAAGCCGGCGTGTCCGAGATGCAGGCATGGGCGTGGGATCAGCAGGAGAACGTGCGCTCAACACGTTCATTCATCGTCCCGCACCTCCGCTCCACACGGAACGGAAACCAGGCCCTCACCGACCTCGGAGACATCTACCTGAACAACCAGAACCAGGGAGCGAAAGCAGTCCGTGAGTGCATCTTCGCGATGCTCCCCGGCTGGTTCAAAACGGAAGCCGAAGAACGTCTCCGAAAGACGCTCGAGCACGGCGACGGGAAACCGATCGAGCAGCGCCGCACCGACGCCGTGGACCGGTTCAAGGATCTCGGTGTCACCCAAGCACAGCTTGAGGCGTACCTGAAACGTGACCTCGCCCAGTGGGGTGCCCGCGACATCGCAGAGCTCACGAAGGCGTTCATGTCGATCACGCAAGACGGCATCGCCGTGACTGAGTTCTTCACCGAGAAGCCCGTGGAGATCGAGTGATGTTCGATCCACCGATTTGGCATGACGCCTGCGGAGGCCGGGGATGGGTTACTGACCACCCCGGCCTTTCTCGTCCGTGCAAGTGCCGCACACAACCCTTGGAGGTGCCGTGAGAATTCTCATAACCGGATCGCGTGGGTGGACCGACGAACGTTTGATCGCGGACGCTTTGCTGACTGTATGGCTCACCGAGGACCGGCCTCATAATGCTGTCCTCGTCTCCGGCGCGTGCCCTACAGGGGCCGACGCAATCGCCGAGTCCGTTTGGGAGAGGCAAGGTTTCGCGGTCGAACGTCACCCAGCTGACTGGGAAAAGCATGGCAAGCGGGCGGGGTTCTTGAGGAACGCGGAGATGGTTGCTCTCGGCGCAGACGTTTGCCTTGCATTCGTGAAGTCTGGCTCTCCAGGCGCGTCGATGACTGCTGACATGGCCACCAAAGCGGGCATCAAGGTAATGCGCTGGGATGTGCCGTGAGTAAGCCGACCCCGAAGGCGGTCCTGCGTGCGATTGAGGCCCGCGACGGTCACGTCTGCGTGTGGCATGGGGAACGGTGCGGCACGGACACTCTGGTGCCGCAGCATCGGCAGGGCGGCATGGGTGGACGGAAGAACAAGCATCGCTTGTCGAACGTGGTGTGGCTGTGCTCGCTCACGAACGGACTGATCGAATCGGACGCCGCAATGGCTGAGGAAGCACGCGTGAGAGGTATCAAGGTCAGCCTCCACGCGAACCCCGCAACAATCCCCGTCCGTTACCCGCACGGTGTCTTCTACCTGAACGATGACGGCACCCGGGACCAGATCAGTGATGACCCGTACTAGAGAGGAGGAAGACGATGGCGGCAGATAAGGACAGGCGGTTGTTCATTCGGTTGGATCTCGATTACGCGGATCATCCGAAGATCATTGGCCTGTCGGATGCGGCGTTTAGGGCGCACATCACGATGATGTTGTACTCGCGGAAGTACGAGACGGACGGCATTCTCAAAAAGCCAATCGCTAACCGACTCGGTTCTCAGTGGGATACCGACGTGCTTACCGAGTTGCAAGAAAACGATTCCGAGTCACCTTCGCTCATTTTGCGGGCCGATGGCGACTACGAGCTGCATGGTTTTGCTGACATGCAGGAGACGCGGGCTGAGATCCGCGCCAGGACTGAGAGAAACCGGCAGAACGGCGCCCGTGGTGGTCGTCCGAAGAAGCGAAAAGAAACCCAGCCGGTTACCGACTCGGTTACCGACTCGGTTAGCGGTTCGGGTAGCGACTCGGGTACCCAAAAGAAAGCAGAGATAGAGACAGAGATAGAGATAGATATTGAAGTACCTAAAGGTACTTCTTCGTCGGAAGTTGAAACCGTCTCGGTACGCCCAGAAGTTGAAGCTCTGCTCGACCTTCTCGATGAGGGGCTGAGGAAGAACGGCACCAAGATCCCGGGACGTACGAAGCAGAACTTGGATGCTGCACGGCTTCTCCTCGACCGGGACGGGTACACGGTTGCACAGGTCGAGTACTTGATCCGCTGGTCGCAGGCCGACGGGTTCTGGCGCGCCAACATCCGGTCCATGTCGAAGCTCCGAGATAAGGCAGACACGCTCCGCCTGCAGTCGCAGCGTAAGCAGGCACCGCAGCAGCAGTCCAAGTCGGATGCTGCACACGATTTCGTTTCACGATTGGAGGCACTCGATGCAGCTCAAGGAAGTCGGCCAACTATTGACGATCATCTCGAGCTTCGATAACCGGAAGCTGGATGAGTCGACGGCGGTTTCGTGGAAGTTGATGATTGATCGGCATTTCCCGGATGCGTCGTTGGTGGAGGCGCAGGAGGTGGTGCTGGATTGGTTCGGTACCGCGAACCCGTACTTCGAGGTGCGGCACCTGATTGATGGGTTGAAGCGGGCTCGGCGTCGGTTTTCGCGTGAGATCGAGAACGATGTTCGGGCGGCGAAGGCTCGCGGCTTGATCGGTCGCGATTGGCCGGCTCGGAAGGTTCTGCCGGTTGAGGTGGAGCAGCGGTTGTCGGGGGCGCGTGCTCGTGATCGTGAGGTTGCTGCCCAGTACGCGATCGAGGGGCCGAATGTTCCGGGTGTGGAACTCGAAGTAGGGAGAACAGTATGACGAACCAGAAGACACCCGAGCAGGGCGCACTAAGAATTCGACCGCGCGAGTTTGGGGACATCGTGTACATCGAAACCCGGCGGGACTCGGAGCCGCCCTGGCTTTTCCTCCGACAGGAGGGTGAGACCGTGTACTTAGTAAACGCGGATGGACAGATGCGCGACATCAACGGATCGTTTGTGGGCCATTTTGGCGAGGTGCAGGGCGGCGCAACCGAGGAACAGATCGAAGCCGCAATTGAGCATGCGCTCGAAATGTCCGATGACGTGAACCACGGGGAGCTATGCGGCTGCGGACAGTGGCCAGTATCGTGCGCCGTGTACGAGACACATCCCTATGTCCGGCCGTGGGCGCATGATGCCGAGTTTGTGGCCAGAGAGGCGCTGCGATTCTCAGCGTCGGTGTCCGCCCATCCAGCGGACGAGCGCCACGATGCCGAGGAGCGCGAGGCCGAGTCCGAGGATCATGCGGCAACGGTAACCAGCGAACGCGAGAAGCTGATCGCCGAGGCCCGCCGCTGGCCACGGGAGCAGGACGTGGAGCCGTCACGTCCGCCCGCGGAACTGATCAACGACCTTGCCGACGCCCTCGCCGCCCCGGTCGAGGTAGACGAAGCGAAGCTCGCTGAGGTGCTGCAAGGCGTGCTCGTGGTGTGCAGCGCTCGGCTGTACATCACCGGCGAGCCGCTCGCCCGAGCCGCGGTTGAGCGACGCCCCGAGTGGCTGCGAGGTGAGGGGCGATGAGTGAGTCGGACCCCCTTCTCGATTTCTTGCTGACTCGTGATCGTCGGAAGGTGATGGCTGAGGCTGTGAACGTCCCGTTGGAGCGCCTGTATGCGGAGGCGTCGGTTGAGGATCGGGAGTTGATTGATGTGTTGCCGGTGGGTGTGGTGCGGCGGCGGTTGATGCAGGCGGAGGTGTTGTTGGCGTCTCGTGAGGAGCGTGAGGTGCGCGTGGTGGGTTCTGGTGAGTTGTTGACGTTGTTGCGTAGGCAGCGTGCGGAGAACGAGAAGTTGAAGCGCAGCAATCAGGAGCTGCGGGACATTTTGTACGAGAAGAACGGGAAGGAAGCCGCATGACAGAAGTGACGGTGTACGAGAAGGACAAATGCACGGCGTGCACGAACACGAAACGGAAACTCACCGATGTGGGGATCCCGTACGTGACGGCTGACCTGATGGAGCCGATGAATCTTGCAGCGGCGAAAGCTTTGGGGCACATGTCGGCCCCGGTGGTTGTCGCGGGTGATGATTCGTGGTCGGGGTTCCGGCCGGACAAGATCGATGAGCTCGTAAAACAGCTCGAACTACAGGAGGAAAAGTGAGCAAGGCATCATTCAGCATTGAGGGTTTCGCGGCGGAACCGAAGCAGCGCACGTCACAGAACGGGAAGCGCATGCTCGACATCTCGGTCGCGCACACGGAGCGTCGGAAGAACAAGCAGTCGGGTGAGTGGGAGAACGCGACCGACCGTGACGGGAACGAGATCACGTTGTGGGCTCGGGCGACGTTCTTCGATGAGCAGGCCGACCTTCTCGCTCAGCAGGTGGCGAAGGGCACGCTGGTCCGCATCGAGGGCATGCCACGCCTGAACGCGTACGTCGACAACTCGGGTACAGCGAAGGCGAGCATCGACGTGCAGTTCGCTTCGCTCAGCATCATCCCCAGGGCGTCCAGTGGTGGTTCTGGCGGCGGTTCATGGGCTCCCGCACCCCAGCAGTCGCAGGGCGGATTCCAGGGCGCACAGAACGATCCCGGCGCGTCGGGTGGAGGTTTCGACTCGGCCCCATTTTGAGTATCGAGCACTGGTTGCATCACGTCGAACCACTCATCTGGGCGTTACAACACGCACCCGATGATGTGACTGACACGGAACTCGCGGCGATAGTCCGCAAACATTGGCCTCGCTAACTGGTGGGGCTTTTCTTGTACCCGAGGGGCTGGCCGAGTGCTGGCCCCTCCCGACGTTAAGAGGTGTGGTTTGAAACCGAGACTCTTGGACCTGTTCTCATGCGCTGGCGGTGCGGGAATGGGGTATCACCGGGCAGGCTTCGAAGTCGTTGGAGTCGATATTCGGCCACAGAAGAACTATCCCTTTGAGTTTCATCAAGCAGACGCGATCGGCTTTCTGGCAGCACATGGGCATGAGTTCAATGCGGTTCATGCATCCCCGCCCTGTCAGGTGTACTCCACGACGAGGCACGCGAACGACAAGGCTGATGCTCATCCTGATCTGCTGGCCCCGACACGTGAGGCACTCTCACGCTTGGGGCTCCCATACGTCATCGAAAATGTGGAGGGTGCCCCGCCGCTGGCGCCGCTCACTTTGTGCGGCTCGGAGTTCGGGCTACGGGCGCATGACGTTGACGGAGTGCCCCTCGCGTTGCGGCGGCACCGACTATTCGAATCCAACGTATGGCTCATGGGCGCTGGCGGTTGTTTCCATGATTCCACTCAGGTAGCAGGCTCGTACACAGCAGGCCGGCACCGCACACCTGAGCACCGTGACAATCCGGCTCGACGGGGCGGATACACGCCTGCCCTGAACGTCAGGGCGCAACTGCTTGGCATCGATTGGCGCATGAATGAGCACGAGCTGGCGCAGGCGATCCCGCCTGCGTACACGGAGCACATCGGACGGCAGCTCATTGCTCAGCTCGATCGGGTGGCGGCGTGACGGTTGAGGTTTTCCGTTGTCCGGTCCCGACTTGTGCGCAGATCGACATGACCCCGGAGCTGGCGGCGGTTCATGCGGCGGAACACGCTGACCCGGTGTGGGTCGCGAAGGATGCGGTGTGGCGTCGGGAGGCGCGTGAGGGGTGGGAACGGTTGAAACAGAAACGAGGAGAAACATGAACGAAGAAACGTATACGCCGACTGTGGGTGAGGCGCGCGCTGAGTTCGTGGCGAACAAGAGCTTTCGCATGGCGACCGGGTGGCGCGGGGCCGAGGAGTTCGACCGCATGATCGCTGAGGTGGAGCGTGCAGCCGCCGAGAAAGCGCTGACCGAGTTCGCTGACGACTACAACGACATCTATACCGGGTCGGAAATGATCATGCAGCTTGCGTCGGCTGACTACTGGCGAGGTGCAGACGATGCAGTTCAGCACGCGATAGCGAAGCTTCGCATCCGGGCCGCGACGTACTGAAGAGAGGAAGCATGATGGCTGAACTTGATTACGACGAGCTGCAACGGTTGGCAGACGCAGCAACTGAAGGACCATGGAAATGGACACACGAACCCGGTGACGACGAAGGCGCGCTCAGATCGTCGTCAGAAGAGAGGTACGTGCTGTGCGCCAACGGGCTGCACACGGAAGGATTCATCGCCGTTGGGGTAGCTGACGCCGAATTCATCGCCGCTGCTCGTTCCGCTGTCCCGGCTCTCCTGGATCGTGTACGGGAGCTTGAATCGCAGAAGGTCTGCGAGCACCAGAACGCCGACTACCTGCGGATGATGGCTGAGCGTGATGCTGCACTGTCCACCATCGCCAAGGTGGAGGCGCTGCACACAAGCGAGGGGTGGCCGCTGCCCGGAGGTCGGGAATCGAAGGAGTATTGCACTCGCTGTAATTGCCGCTGGCCGTGTCCGACGATCCGCGCTCTCGGGTCTGTTCCGTCAACAGGGGAGGGAAACGATGGCTGATCGAGCGAAATGTCCGTCCTGCAAGAAGAGCGACTCCCTCTCCTTGATCGAGACGCACGATGAGATCGGGAGCACAGAGTTCGGGTTGGTTCTTTATGACGACAATGGCGCGCTCGTGCCACCCAGCGACTTTTGGTTCGAGGTGGGGGACACGACCGATGTTCGTATTCAATGCGGTCACTGCGAACACCAATGGAAACCAAGGGGCCGCCTGGTGGGCAGCCGAATGGCAGGGGAGGGAAACGAATGAGTGAATCGTTCGAAGAGAAGGTGACCAGATACACCGAGTCGGCAACGCGACTGCGACGTGAAGCGGAGCGTTGGCGAGATGCCGCGCTCACTGCGCGCTGCGGCCTCACCGTCACAGCGGGGACGTTTACGTTCGACCGAGGTATGGCGTCGATTATGTCGCGTGCCCTCGACGACAACGCCGCGCTTTTCGATGCGCAAGCCGACGAAACGATGGCGAACCTACAGGCCGAGCTCGGAAAGGAGCCGACCGATGCTGACTGACGACGAGAAGCGCGAACTGATCACGGAAGCACGCAGTGAGACCTGCGGCAAGAGGTATACGGCTAAGGAGGCGAAGTCTCTTGCACTGGCTCTCGCTGATGCTCTCGAAGGGACGCGCACAGAACCCGAATGGCGGACCGTTGTGCTCGGCAGGGAGGAAGCAACCGACTCGGATTCGAACTGGCAAGTGACGGCCTGGACACCGGCAGAGGTTGACGAAGCGCGGATTCGTTTCCCGCGCAGCGAGTACAAGTTGGCCCGGATGGCACTCGACGAAGAGGAGGTGGTCAATGATGACGGAGAGCGAGCCAACAATGGCGACGAATCAAGGCAGTAAGTCCGGCAGTGGCGATTCCCGTCCGCATTCGATCCTTGGTGGGATTGACGCGTGGGAGGTAGCGAAAGTTGCGGCGGACGATCATTTCTTGCCGCGCATGGACGGCACCGTAGCACCCGATCATGTGCAGCAAGCGTTCATCGACGGGTACGCAGGAGCGGTGGAACAGCTACCCAGCGAGGCTGAGCTTACGAACGCGATCCTTGGACGGACGGCCCCGAGCGCGGCGAGAGCGGTGCTGGCCCTTATCCGGGAATCCTACGAGGGTGAAAGTTAACTCACGCCCCGCACCAATAGTTAACGTTAACGGCCCCGATATGACATCTGCACACGTCATTTCGCCCGAAAACTGGCACCCACACGTGCCACTTATTCACGGCTCTCACCCTTCCCGGGTGGGGGCCTTTCGCATACAAGGGAGGGAAACATGAGCAGTGGTCAGAAAGCGCGTACACCCAGGTACTTCCCGCGGATGAAAGTTCGTGGAGCAAATCGGAAGCGGATGCAAACCATGTATGCATTCCAGCGACTCGGAGACGCAGGGAACGCATCGGCTGCCGCAATCATGGGGCTGGGTTCGGCTCTCATCAACATGCAGACGGCAATCAATCGCATGTACGAACGGCAGAATGCGGTCGAACAGCTCTACCCGCCGGCTGAGCCTTACGACATGGCTGACCTCGGTATGGCAATCATGAGGGGGGCGTGATGGAGAGTACTGAGCGTGCGGTCGTCCGGTTGACGGAACCACATACGGAAATCGCTGGGGGCGGTCATTCTACGGAGTGGCCGCCCTTACTCGACTGGCTGGATAACGCGATCCGGGAACAGGTGAAGCGTGGGAGTGCTGGCGGTGGTGGTTCGCCGTCACCAATCGACCTCACCGCCCTCGCCTTGTTCCAGCGCATCGAGTACGGAGTCAGGCAGATGCGCGAAGCCCTGTACCTGCCGATCATGCGCGACGTGAAAGGCGCGATCCGGGAAGCGTGGGATGCCGCGAAAACGTATCGCGCATCCGGCGACATGGACGATGACCAGCAGTGGGAGCGCATCTGTGACGCCTTCCCGAGGTGGGTTGCGGATATCGAAACCGAATGGGATGACCGGACGAGGCGCATGGAAGTGACCGTGCCATGCCCAAGCTGCGGGACACGATGGGTGCTCGAGAAGGATGACCCCAGAGACCCACGCGAGGAGCCGAAGCGTAGATCGGCGGTGTGGGTCGAGTTCGCTGAAGGGAGGGCACCAGTCGGTGAATGCCGCGCACCCGAGTGCGGCGCATACTGGGTCGGTTACACCGACATGGCGAAACTCGGCATTGCGATCGGCGCAACACCCGACGCTGAAGTGCTCGCCGCTTGCGGCATCGACTTGCGGCAACTGCTTGCGTCGTAAGCGAAAATGGCCTACTATGGGTCACAGGTCCGAATAACTGTGTCAACTTTCGGGCAACAGCCGCTCCCAACAGGGCGGCTTTCGTCGTTTCTGGGTGGGTCTGGTTGGAGGAACCGGAGCAATCGCAACGCTGCTGCCTGCGGCCCACCTTTGAAACGCTCGATCACCTGCAAAACGCACTCGGTGCGACAGCCGGTCGGGAGCTTGCGGCATGACGATGCGCGGCAAGCATATGTCTCCGTAGCTCAATTGGTAGAGCGCCGGTCTCCAAAACCGGAGGTTCCAGGTTCGAGCCCTGGCGGATTCGCTACACGCATTGAGTGACTGTCCGGACGGTCGCGTGCCCTGGTAGCTCGCACTCACGAGCTGTGACCCAGGGCTTTGTCTTCCCGGCGTGACGGGAGCCAGAAGCCTCAGGCTTCACCGGCAGAACAGCGGTCGGGCCCGGTCGCATCACGCAACTCCTGGGGCGCGGTCAGCTGCGCTAAACACGTGGCACCCGGTAGCTCCGGCACTGCCCGCCAACCCCTTGTAGCCCGCACGCGCCCTGCTCCGGTTGACCCCGTTGCCGCCTCTGCGGGCACCCACATTCTTGGTTCCCACCATCGAGACCTACACAACGCCACGAGCGCTAAACAGCGGTGCGAGTGCGGGACCAAACCTTAACCAGGAGGATTCATTGTCGAATAAGCCTGGGCAAATCGATGACAACCGCGTGCAGGAACTCGCAGCGGCAGGAGCGTCGAAGAATGCGATTGCGCACGCTCTCGGATGCCACCGACGCAGCGTAGACCGGGCGTTCAGGCGTCTCGGCATCGAAAGTGCGGCCACGAACCAGCGTGGGCAGTCAGGTGGCGACTACGAGCGCCACGACCGCGACGCCGGCACCTTCGAGTACGGGCTCAACGGCGACCGCTCATGGGGATACGAAGACTGGCGCATGTTCCTCCTCGAGAAAGGGCAAGACCCGGACTCGGTGACGTTCTCCTACGGAGTGACGGCGACACCGCACGGGAAGTACTTCAACAAGCTCAACAACGTCCGCCCAAAGTCGGGCGACAAGAACGCACTGAAGTGGCCCGTCATCCAGCAAGCAGCACCTGTTGTTGTGGAGCTCGCCGATTTGCCCGCGAGGCCCGCCCGTGACGGTTTGAAGCTCTCACTGAAGGCCGGTGACACGCAGATCGGGTACCGCGCCGTAGGGGACACGTTCGAAGCGTTCCACGACTGGTCAGCGATCCTCGTGTTCATCGAAGTATGCCGACGCGAACAACCCGACACGATCGTCATCCTGGGCGACTTCCTCGACCTCGCAGCACAAGGCAAGTACGTGCAAGAGGCCGGGTTCGCTCGCACCACACAGATGGCGTTGAACGACGGCCACCACATGCTCGCACTCCTCCGAGCCGCGAGCCCCGAATCGCACATCGTCATGATTGAAGGAAATCATGACAAGCGCATGCAATCCTTCATCGAAAGTAATGCTCTCGCCGCGTTTGGCTTAAAAGTGGCCAACCTGCCCGAGTCGTGGCCCGTCATGTCACTCCCCAACCTGCTCCGCCTAGACGAACTCGGCATCGAGTACATGGACGCCTACCCGGCAGCCGCCTACTGGGACGACGACACCACACGCAACATCCACGGAACCCGCGCCAACAGCAAAGGCTCCACAATGTCGCAGTACGCCCACGAAGCACCCCATATCAACACGTGGGCCGGACACACCCACCGCCAAGAGATCATCTACCGCACCGTCATCGGACCCCGCGGAGAACCCATCGAGTCATACTCGGCAAACCCCGGCGCACTCTGCCACACGGACGGTCGAGTCCCATCAGTGCACGGAGCCCTCCACGCGGACGGCTCCAGCGCACGCGTCGTTGAAGACTGGCAGCAAGGGTTCGGGTCACTCCTCCACGGCGACGGAGTGTCATGGCCGCAGGTGCACCGCATCCGCAACGGGGCGACGATCTACAACGGGCAACGCATCGCACCGTAAAGTTCCTCCACCACCGCGTCGACGCAACGTTAGGCGCACAACATTGCGTAGGGAGCTGGTCATGGCGCGAATGCTGCGGGCGAATAGCAAGCCTGGACTATGTGACTGCCTCGATTGCGGCATGGGCGCATGGGTGGGGCGCGCCAAGGAGAAGCAGCAGTGGCGACGCGACCTCGAAGCCGAGGGCCAAGCAGAGACGCTCGGCCAGGCGCTCGAGGACTTCGCTGACGCCTCCGACTGGCAGTACCTCATAGGAGCCTAGGGAGCCAATGATGGACACCTTGATTCGGATGCTCGACCGAGAAGAACCACCAGCGGAAGGCGACTGGCTCCTCGAAGCTGCCGACGAAGTAGGAGCTGACTGTGACTGAAGAAGCGATGCCGCTCGGCACCATCACCATCACCCGCTATACCAGCGCGGATGGCGAAACCTTGGCCGGAGTCAACGTAGACGACGACCTAGATGTCCACGCACAGCTCGGCCTACTCCGCATGGCAGAAGACACCATCCTCCGAATGGAGGAAGAAGATGAGTGAATGCAGCTACTGCCGACGCGTGTTCGAATCAGCCAGTGCAGCCGACGCCTGCTGCCGGGACGACGACACCGCATACAGCAGGGCATACGACTAGATAAGGTGGGTGACATGATCAAGCGCGCGACGATGAGTGTGTGGAGCGGCCTCGAGGGTATGTGGCGGGCCATGATCGATGACCTCAGATTGGTGCCCCTCATCATGGCGGTCCCTGTCGTGGTTCTCCTCATCGCCTGGGGCCTTGGCGAGATCTAACCCCAGGGGCCTACCTGAACAAGGGGTGGGGTATGCGCTACCCGAGGGGGTAGGTGCAGCCACCCAGGGGTGCAGGGATACCGAGGCCCCTACCTGATCCCACCACCCCAGCACGGGGGCACCACCTAGTAGGGGGCCACGATGACCGTACCCCTGAACAGCAACGGGCACAGACGCAGACAGTTACGTGCACGAGTACTCGCAGAAGAGACACACTGTGCGCTATGCGATCAACCCGTCGACAAGAAGCTCAAGGCCGAACAAGGCAAGCACTACAAGAACTGCGCCAACACATCATGCCAAGGATGCAAACCGCACCCAATGCGAGCCGAAGTAGACGAAACAATCGCCCGCAAATTCGGTGGATCACCACTCGACAGGGCGAACACACGCCTCATGCACAGGCAGTGCAACCAGACCAAAGGCGTCAAAAGCCTCGAACAAGCACGCAACGAACACCACGGAACACGCGCTAAGAGGCCCACAGTAAGCGCATCACCCATCTGGTAGCAACGACGCCACCAACGCGGCAGACAAGCAGCCAGGGCACCCACGCCATACGCCCCCCACCCCCGCCACCACGGCTCACCCGTGGCAATGCGCCCTTTCACACACAGAGTGATTTTGCTCCCGAGAGGTGGTTCTTGTGTCTCGGTTAGACGACTTGAAGCGGGCGCGGGATGTGATGTGGGAGTCGATTGAGGTTGCTGATCCCGATCAGCGTGCGCCTCTGATGAACCAGTGGCGGGCGCTTGAAGCGAGTATCGCTGAGATTGATGCTCAGTCGGGGAAGACGGGTGATCCGATTGACGAGATCGCAGCCCGTAGAGCTGCTCGGGGAGGCTCCACCGCGCGTGTTGGTGGAGCCGGCCGGGGTTCGAGCTAATTCATGGATGGATGTTGCTGATCTTTCGGCGCAGGCGGGGATAACGCTTGACGGTTGGCAGGAGCTGATTCTTGAAGCCGCGATGGGCGAGCGTGCTGATGCGAAGTGGGCTGCGAAGCGTGTCGGGGTGAGCGTAGCGCGCCAGAACGGGAAATCTCAGCTTCTTGTTGCTCGGGCGCTTGCTGGTGTTCTTCTGTTCGGCGAAATGAAGATTGTGATTTCTGCGCATCAGCAGGATACGGCGCGGGAAACGTTCTCGAAGATGGTGGAGATCATCACCGCAGACGGCAATGAGTGGATCGATGATCGCGTTCGTCACAACGGGATTATGAACGCGATTAATCGTGAAGCTATCCGGTTCAAGAACGGCGCTTTGATTCAGTTCAAGGCTCGTTCTGGGCCGGGTGGACGTGGGTTTTCATCTGACTGCTTGCTCCTAGATGAGGCGCAGCGCTTGAAGCGTTCTGCGTGGGTTTCTATCAACTCAACGATGAGTGCGATGCATAACCCACAGGTGTGGCTTCTCGGTACTCCTCCGACGCGAGATGACATTGAAGCCCAGATGCATGAGGTGTTCGAGTCTGTCCGTTCCGCGGCTATTGGGGGAGTTTCGAAGTCGGCTGCTTGGATTGAGTGGGGTTCGAATCCTTCTGATGATGACTACGATCCCGCTTCGGAGTTGACGCGTTGGAAGTCGAATCCTGCATGGAACACGCGCATCAATCACGAAGTTGTTGACGGTGAATTCGAGTCGTACTCCGAGGAGGAGTTCGCGCAGGACCGGCTTGGGGCGTGGCTGAGTGATCTCGGCGGGGCGGGCTCTCGGGCGATCTCGCAAGCTGAGTGGGATAGCTGCGGGGTCGCTGAGGCTCCAACCGAGGGCGTGCGGTCATTCGCTGTGGCATTCAACGTTGACGGTTCTCGGCTTGCTTTGGCCGGGGCGCTGAAGCATGACGAAGGTATCCACGTCGAGTTGCTTGATGTGGCGGCGGACGATGTTGCAGCCGGTCTTGGGAAGCTTGCTGACTGGTTGGCGCAACGCTGGCGGAATGCGGCTGAGATTGTGCTGTCTGGTGCCGCTGGTGCCCCGGTTTTGAAGCAACTCCTGAAGGACCGAAGGGTGCCAGATGCGCTCGTGCGCGTGGCTTCTACGCCGGAGTACACGCAAGCGTGCTCGATCACGTTAGACGCCGTCCGAGCTGCTGCCGCTATTGCTGAGGCGAATGCGGAGACGGACGACCTTCTACCTGTCCCGTTCTCGCATCGTCGGGACGAGGGCCAGCAACTCCTGGATGACTCAGTTTCTATCTCGGACAGGAAGAAGCGCGGCCCAACAGGTGCGTGGGGGTGGGAAGCAACCACCCCTGACGGCGATGAGACTCCGCTCGAAGCGGTGAGTCTTGCGTACTGGATTTCGAAAACTACTAGGCGGAAGCCGTACGGCGAGAAGGAACGGAGAGCTGTGTTCCTATGACGACTTGCAAAACTGCTGGTTGCGAAGATCAGGTTTGCGCGCGCGGGCTCTGCAAGCGTTGTTACAACAAGCAATGGCGAGGTGAGAACGCTTCATATTTTCAGGAGTATCGGAGGGTGCACGCAGCGGAGCGGGCCGCGTATACGAAGCGGTGGCGGGCCGAGAACTCTGAGCGGTGGGCGGAGTGGTGGGCTTCTTACTACTCCGCAAACAAAGATCGGTATGCCGCCCATTGCGCCAATAGATCGGCGAAACTTCGTGGAGAAGCTTTCAAAGAGAGAGTTTCAAGAAAGCGACTCCGAGAGATGGACGGCGACAACTGTTGCTATTGCAATGTTGGTCTCTCATTCTCGGGTAGGGCGCGCGGTGAGTGGATCCCGAACGCGGCTGAGGTTGACCATGTTGTTCCCCTCGCACATGGCGGGGAGCACTCATACATGAACACAGCGCTCGCGTGTGCGACTTGCAACCGCGCTAAAGGGCGTTCGTATGGGTGGACGGTTCTTTCCGGGCATAGGCTCGCCGAAATTTATCAGGGGGTGGAGTAGATGAATGGTGCTGTTCCGCCCGTTGGCTTGGAAGGTCAGGACCGAGACCTATTCGGCCGCTTGTACAACACGTGGATTCAGAAGCGGCGTAGGAATTTGTTGCGCACTGTCTACTATGAGGGCCGTAATGCGCTGAAGGATTTTGGGATTGCGGTGCCACCTCAGATGCAGGTTGCGTTTACGCCGTTGCAGGAGATCGCGAAGGGTGTTCATGCGTTGACGGATCGGTCGGTGTTTGAGGGGTTCGTGACGGCGGCTGGGACCGATGACCCGTTTGGGCTTGCTGGTCTGCTTGATGCGAACGATTTCGAGACTGAGTTCCCGATGGCGGTCACTTCGTCAGCGATTCATGCATGTTCGTTCCTTGCTGTGTCGGATGGTGACACGGAGGCGGGGGAGCCGGAGCAGCTGATTCTGGCGCGGTCTGCGGATTCGTCGTCTGCGGTGTGGGATCGTCGCCGCCGCACGCTGGGTGGTTTTCTGTCGGTGATTGATGCTGATGAGCAGGGGCCGACTGAGATGGTGATGTACACCTGGGAGCGGGTGTATTCGATTACGAAGCAGTCGAACCAGTGGCGTGTGTCGTGGATTCCGAATCGTCTTGGTGAGGTGTCGGTGTCGCGGCTGGTGTTGCAGCCTGAGTTGAACCGTCCGTTTGGTCATTCGCGGATTAGTCGCACGGCGATGGGGCTCACTGATGCGATGGTTCGTACGGTGCTGCGTGCTGAGGTGTCTGCGGAGTTTTATTCGGCCGACAAGTATTGGCTGTTCGGTGCTGATGTGTCGAAGTTCATTGGTGACGATAAGTGGTCTGCGGTGATGGGCCGCATGAACGCGATTGATGTGGATAACCCGGAGCAGAAGCCCGAGATTCACAGGTATCAGGGTTCGTCTCCTCAGCCTCATGCTGAGCAGTTGCGGATGTTGAAGTCGTTGTTTGCGGATGATCAGTCGCTTGAGGTGCGGTGGGCTGATGCGTCGAATCCGAGTTCTGCTGACGCTATTTATGCGGCGAAGGAAGAGCTGATCATGAAGACCCGTAACGCGAATCGTGTTTGGGGTCGTGGCGCGGTGAAGGCTATGCAGTTGGCGGTACGCCTGCGGGATGGCTTGGATGCTGTGCCGGAGGATTTGCGGACTCTTACTGCGATGTTCACTGATCCGGCGATTGTTTCGCCGGGTGCTCGTGCTGATGCGTTCTCGAAGCTTGCTGGGGCGATGAAGGAAGATTCGCCGTTCGCGATGTCTGAGGTTGGTATGGAGTATGCGGGCCTGTCTCGTGACCAGATCATGCGGTTCCAGGCCGAGAACCGCCGTAACACGGCTGGTACTCGGATTGAGCGTATGGCTGCTGCTGCACGGGAGGTTTCGGATGGTGTCGGTAACGGATCTCCGGTTGGCGACGGAGGAGAACCTGCGGTGGGCGACCCGGGATCTGTCTGAGTTCTTCGGAGCGTACGCGGGCGGTAACCCGATCGAGTTGCGTGATGCGTTGCTTGAGTTCTACCCGGATTTCGTGCGCGTCTATGGCGAGCAGGGTGCGGAGCTTGCGGCCGAGTTTTATGACGAGGCCCGTTCTTCGGCTCGAGTGTCGGGCACTTATCGGGCGTCTCTGGCTGCCCCGATCCCTGACGCTCAGGCTGTGGGGTCCGCGAAGTGGGCGATTGGGCCGGCGTTCGAGGAGAACTGGGATACGGCGTTGTCGCAACTGGTGGGGGCGTCGACGCGTCTCATTCAGCAGCAGGGTCGGGATACGACGTTGTGGAACACGGATCGTGATCCTCGAGCGGTTGGGTGGCGTCGTGAGACCCGTTCGGAGTCGTGTTGGTTCTGTCGGATGCTGGCGGGACGTGGCGGTGTGTATACCCGGGAGACGGTGTTTTTCGCGGCGCATGACAATTGCCGTTGCGTGACTGCCCCTGCTTGGGATCAGGACGCGAAGCGTGTCCCGGTGAAGGTGTATGAGCTTTCTAAGAACACGGCCCGTATGAACCCGAAGCAGTTGGAAACCCACCGCGAGAGGGTGCGCGAGTATCTGGCGGCGAACGCTGCCGACCTCACCTAAGCCCGCATATCAAGTTTCCTGTGGTGCACACCACAGGTCATGCCCGCCTTCCGGTGGGCGTAGTAACAGTGCCCGCACGGGCGCATTCAACATTCACTGGAGGGCCGCATGGCTGAGAACGAAGCCCCGCACGGGGCACCTGAGACTCCCGAGAACACGGTCAACCCGACTTCCGCAGATACCGACTGGCAGGCAGAAGCCCGCAAGTGGGAGAAGCGGTCGAAGGAGAATCTGGCCGTAGCGAAAGCGAACGAGGAAGCCGCACAGCGCCTCGCAGCTTTCGAAGAGTCCCAGAAAACGGAGGCGCAGAAGCTCCAGGACGAGCGAGATCAGGCGAAGGCCGAGCTCGCTGCGGAACGGGCTGCACGTCTTCGTGCTGAGGTCGCCGCGACGAAGGGTATCCCCGCGAATCTGCTTTCGGGCAGCACGCAGGAGGAGCTTGAAGCGTCGGCTGATGCGCTTATCGCATTCAAGGGGGAGCAGCAGGTTCAGAAACTGCATGTCCCGAACGAGGGCAAGTCTCCGACGCTCGCACTGAATGGTGACGGCCTCGAGGACTCGCTTCGTAAAGCACTTGGCATCAACTGATGCCTACTAACAGTTAGGAGAGGGTGATGGCGCAGACCGCACCTACCACTACCAGCGAGTTTGCTGGTTTCATTAAGCCCAGCGAGGCTGGGGACATTTTTGCTGAGGCGCGCCGTAGTTCGGTCGCGCAGCAGCTCGCTCGCCGTATCCCGGTTGGCGCGAACGGTGTCGAGATCGCGTACACGACCTCGAAGCCGAGCGCTGCGTGGGTTGCTGAGGCTGGGCAGAAGCCGACCACTTCGGGTGGCAAGTCGCTCCGTAAGATCTCCCCGAAGAAGCTCGCCGCGATCTCGGTGGTTTCGGCCGAGACGGTGCGTGCGAACCCGGGCGGCTACATCGATGATCTTCGTCTCGATCTTGCGGAGGCGTTTGCGCTCGCGTTCGACTCGGCGGCGTTCTACGGGACGAACACCCCGTTCGGTGCGAGCAACTTCATCAACGCGACCACGAAGGCTGTTGCACTTGGCACTGCCGCGCAGGCAGACGGTGGAGTGTTCGCTGACATCAACGCGGGCTTGTCGCTGCTTGTGAACGATAGCAAGCGTCTGACTGGGTTCGCTTTCGATACCGTCGCTGAGCCGATCTTCAATGGCGCTGTGGACGCGAACGGTCGCCCGCTGTTCATCGATAGCCCCACTGTGGAGACCGCTGAGGTTGTTCGTGCTGGCCGTGTGCTGGGGCGTCCTTCGTTCATCGGTGAGGGTGTCGGTAACGGCACCGTTGTTGGTTTCGGCGGCAACTGGTCGAAGGCTGTGTGGGGTGTCGTTGGTGGCATCACCTACGACGTTTCGACGCAGGCGACGGTCACGATCGACGGCGAGCTTGTGTCGCTGTTCGAGAACAACCTTGTCGCGATTCGTGCTGAGGCCGAGTACGCGTGGGATGTTGCGGACACCGCTTCGTTCGTGAAGTACAACGAGCCGACTGCCGGCTAATGCGTTTGGTGTCGCCCGCGGGAACCGTTGTTGAGGTTGACGGGGATGCCGCGAAGAAGTTGCAGTCGCAGGGATGGTCGGAGCCGGGTAAGCCGGAGCCGAAGCAGGCTCCGGTGAAGCGGAAGCCTGGCCGTCCACGGAAGTCGGACTGATGTGTGAGGGGCCGGGGCTTCCTGGCCCCTCGCCGTGTTTGAGGGGGTGTGCATGTCTTGGGCTGTTGCTGAGGATGTGATCGGTTCGTGGATCGGTGAGGGCGCTCCTGACGACACCGGGCTGGTGCTGAAGTGGGTGGAGAAGGCTGAGCGTGAGGTGCGCCGAAAGGTGCCTGACCTTCAGGCCCGGATCGATGCTGAAGCTGATGAGGGCGACACGGACCTTCTGCAGGCGACCGTCGATGTGGTTGTTGCGATGGTCACCCGCAAGTTTCGGAACCCGGAGAGTATTCGGCAAACGAACGTGACTACCGGGCCGTACACGACGTCGAAGACGTACGGTGGCGATCTTCCGGGTGATATGGCGATGACCGATGATGAGCTTGCGAAACTGCAAGGCCAGTCGGGCGGCGCTTATTCCATCAGCATGATTCCGTCTCATTCTCCGTTTGCGGTGTGGCCGCTGTGAGGCGCATTTCGGAGACGGTGGGGTGGGAGCGTTTCGAGGCTGGTGCGACTGATTCGCATGGCAATCCGGCTGAGGGCTGGTTGCCGAGTGTCCCGTTGGGGATTTATGCGTTCAATCCTGGCGGCACGGAGGAGACCTTGTTTCCGGGGCATGAGCGCGTGATTTCGACGCCGACGATCTATGTCCCGTCGGACAAGATTCTGTCGCCGCAGGATCGGGTGAACGTGCGCGGGGAGTTGTACGAGGTTCAGGGTGTCACTCGTGATTTCCGGCACCCGTTCAACAGTTCGATGAACGGGTGCTCCGTTGATCTGAAGCGGGTGGAGGGCTGATGGAGGCGTACGAGTTCATCGATGCGGAGGCGGCTCTCATTCAGTATTTGAAGCCGTGGAAGGCGTCCACTCAGGTGCCGAGTACGAAGCCGGCTGAGCACATTTTGGTGGCTCGTGTTGGTGGTACTGCGGACTGGTTCATGGATCGGCCGATGGTGACGTTCATCGTGTCGGCGTTGTCGTGGCCTGCTGCGGCTGATTTTGCGCGTCGTGTCCGGCAGAAGTTGATGTCGGCTACTGAGCTTGGTGGCTTGCCGGTGTATCGGTGGGTGGAGATTGGTGGCCCTGCGAGGTCGCCTGACCCTGATACGGGCGATCCCCGTTATCAGTTCACGCTCGAGTTTCGTGTTCGAGGAAGAAACCTTACCCCCGCTTAGTCGGGGGTTTTTCTATTTAAGGAGGTGCCGCCGTGGCGAAGGTCGAGGTGGTGAACCGTCAGGTGATTGACGGCAAGGAGTACAAGCGGGGGCAGGTGGTCGACCTGTCCGATGGGCAGGCGCGCGATCTGATCACCGCAGGGAAGGTTCGGCCTCACGGGTCGACCAAGCCGGATGCTAAGCCGGCCGATGCGAAGGCGGGTAAGTGATGGTCGACATTGTTAAGGACAACGTTCGTGTCTGGTCGGACATGGATTCGATGGTGTTCTGGGGGCCGAAGGGTACCCCGCTCCCTGAGACGCTGACGGAAGCGCTCGATGATGGGTTCCTTCCGATTGGTGCGCTGAGTGAGGACGGCCCTGGTGAGGGTGTCTCTGTTGATGTGAACAAGATCAAGGGTTGGCCTGCGGGTCAGACTCTTCGGATCAAGACCACGTCGACGGAGAAGACGTTCAGCTTCACCGCGCTCGAGGAGAAGCCCGTTGTGACGCGCATCTTCTACGATCACGGCGCTGTCACGGTCACCGGTACGGGGGATGCTGCTGTTGCCCGTTACGACATCCCGGATTCGTTCGGGACGGTCGAGGGTGCAATGGTCACTGTCCTGAACGACGGGAACTACAAGAAGGTTCGTTGCATGGAACTCGTGCAGGTCTCTGAGCGTGGCGACGTTTCGAACGGCACGGAGGACCCCTCGGGTTACGAGCTGACGGTGGACAACATCGGCGCGGACTACGTGCTGACGAACCAGCCGGCTTACCTCGCTGAGGCGACTACCCCGTAACAAGGCTGGGTGGGGCGCGTGGTGACTCCGCGCCCCACCCTTTTACTTCCCTGAGTCACGTGTTCGTTTTTGAGAAATGGAGTCACCATGACTGAGACCACTGAGAAGTCCCGCGAAGAGCTTGAAGCGGAGCTGGAGAGCCTGCGTGCGCAGAGTTCTGCCCCGGCAATCGCAACTCGGGACCGCTCACCCTTGAAGCCGTCCGATCATCGCCCGCCGATCAAGCAGCCGCGCACGGTTGAGTTCGCTGGCGAGAGTTACACCTTCGACGTACGTGCCGCGAAGGATGCAAATACGATGTTCGCGCTTCAGCGCAACGATTTCGAGACGGTCCTTGTCCGTGTTATCGGTGCGGACGGGCTGAAGCGGGCGCTTGAATCGACGGCTGATGAAGACGGGTTCTCCGACTTCGAGGAGCTGGCCGAGCTGACCGCCGCTCTGTACAAGGCTGCCGACTCAAAAAACTCCTAGTCCTTGCCGAACTCGCCAGGGAGGTGCCCGACCGTTTAGCCGCTGATCTTCGGCGGTTCTTCGGGGTGCGCCTCTCTGACGTGTGGGTGGGCAAGGAAGACATGCTTGAGGTTGCTCATTGCGCGGCGAACCTTCCTCGCGGGAGTGCGGTGTCTGAGTGGTACGGCGGTTGGGGTGCCATTAGTGCGGAGGATGAGGCGCTGCGCCGTGTCGAGTATTTGTTGCAGGCTCAGATGGCGCAGGCAGCGGGTAAGAAGCAGCGCGTGCCGGAGCCGGAAACGCCGAAGGGTATTCGGGACGTTCAGGCGCGGGCGAAGAAGAAGCAGGATCGGATGGCGCGGTTGCGTCAGGATGCTGCTCGGTACAAGAAATAGGGGGTGGGCTGCATGGCTCAAGTGAAGTTAAAGTTGCGCGAGCTGAATAAGCTCATGCGGTCCGCCCCGGTGCAGGCGAAGGTGAACGAGGAAGGAGCCCGCATGGCGAACCGTGCGGGCTCCAAGTTTCGCCTCAAGCCTGACCCTCACAAATGGACTGCTCGATCTTTCGTGGAAAGCAAACCTGGCGAGCGCCTGTCAGACGCTGACCGAATTGCGTTGCTGCGCTCGCTGGGCGGCTGATTACTGGACTTTCACGAACTTCCGTTCGGAAGTCATCATGTCCACCGTGACCGCGAGCGTGCCTTCGCCTGCTGTCGCGGCAGGCACCTCGAAAGCGAGTGCCCCTGTGTGGGATGCGCCAGGGTAGAGCGGGTCCATGATCGTGTAATCCGGGATGCCGGAGCCTGATGTGTCGACGTAGGACTGCGAGATCGTGTTTCCGTCTGCGGTGACGTAATCGATGATCCCGTAGTAGTTCTCCCCGGCATCTTCCGTGCCGTTGTAGGTCACAGTTCCCGTTACGAGGATGTAAACGTTGCCTTCGGCCGGGAGCTCGTTGAATTCGTTGGCAGTCATGATGTCGTTCGCCGCGAGGTTGACGCTGTCGATGGTGACGCTCCAATCCCCGTCCGTGACTGCGCTACCGATACTGGCCGGGTTGCTCCGACTTCCAACCTCTTCCGGTTCGGGAGTTTCTTCTGCAGCAGGTTCGGCCTCTTCTGCCGATTCTTCGGCGACGGGCTCCGGTTCGCTGACCGTTGGTGTTGTGCTGCACCCGGCAAAGAGCAGCGTTGCTGCGATGGCGGGGATGAGTAGCAGGCGCGACTTTCTGTTCATGCTCTGACTATATCCCGCCCACAGGTTTTTCATTACTGATTTTGAGTGGTCGCACTTTGGCCAAGGGGGTTTCATGGCTACCGGTACAGAGATTGCATCCGCATACGTTGCACTGACGGTCAGGGCTCCCGGAATCCAGAAGGACATCGCGAAGCAACTAGGCGCGGTCGATGGTGCCGGGGCTGGTCAGCAGATTGGTAACAAGGTTGCCAACGGGATGAAGAAGACGCTGCAAGTCGCAGGCGTCGGCATCGCTGGTGTTCTGGGAACTGCGCTGGTCAAGGGCTTCGGCCGGCTGAAGGCAATCGAGACTGCTCAGGCGAAGATGCGCGGCCTCGGAAACGATGCTGACACTGTCGCGAAGGCGATGGATAACTCATTGGCCGCTGTCAAGGGAACAGCGTTCGGGCTGGGCGACGCTGCTTCTGCTGCGAGCCAGCTTATGGCGGCGAATATTAAGCCAGGTAAGGAGCTTGAGGGCATCCTCAAGACGGTTGGCAATAACGCGTCTGCTGCTGGTGTCGGCTTCGATGAGATGGGCAGCATATTCGCGAAGGCCGCGACCCAGGCGAACGGTGTCCAGAACGACATCATTAGTCAGCTTGCCGACAAGGGCATTCCGATCTATCAGGCGTTGGCCGATCAGATGGGTGTCACTGCTGGCGAAGTGTTCAAGATGGCTTCCGAGGGCAAGGTCGATTTCGACACCTTCGCTGCTGCTGCGCAGTCTGCTGCCGGAACCGTGGCCGATGAGATGGGCAAGACCACTACAGGCTCGTTCGATAACCTCATGGCGGCGATGGGCCGTCTCGGGGCAAAGATCCTGGAGGACGTGTACCCGCTCATCGGGCCACTCTTTCAGGACATCACGAGGTGGCTGGATGAGGCTACTACTCGAGTCGAACCCCTTGTGGCTGCATTCGGGGAATGGCTCAAGAACGCCTCGATGTGGTTAAAGGAGAACATCGAGCTCATCAAGGGCGTCGCTATTGCGCTCGGGTCGATCGTCGCGGGTGTCTTCGCTGTGAAGGCCGGGATTGCCGTTTTCAACGCGTACAAGACGGCCGTCGCTGGCGTGAAAGGCGCGATTCTCCTTGCGAAGCTTGCTCAGGACGGGTGGAACATCTCTACCCGGGGCGGCATTGGCATTCAGGCCGCAGCGACCGGGGCAACGAAGGCGCAGACGTTCGCTCTGAAAGCTGGTGCCGTGGCACAGCGTGTGTTCAATGCTGTGATGAACGCGAATCCGCTGATGAAGATCGTCGGATTGGTGACTTTGATCGTGGGGGCGCTCACGTATTTCTTCACGCAGACGGAGCTTGGTAAGACGATCTGGGCCGAATTCACCCGGTTCCTCGGTGAGGCCTGGGCGAACATCTCCGGGTTCTTCATCGCAGCCTACGAAAACGTGATCAAACCAGTTTTCGACGGGATCGCGAAGGTCGCGGCATGGGTGTTTGAAAACGTGCTGCGACCGGCATTCGAGGTCGCTCAGTTCGCGTTTGCGATTCTGGGCGGCATCATTCAGGGCGTCTGGGAGACGTTCATTAAGCCTGCGATTGACGGTATTGGTGCGGTCGTGATGTGGCTTTGGAAAGTCGCGATTAAACCGGCGCTGGATGCTACTGGTGCTGCGTTCCGGTGGTTGTGGAACAACGTGATATCACCCGTCGCTAATTGGATTTCGGAGAAGTGGCGCATTCTGGGCCTCGCGACGCAACTCATGTGGAAGATGTACATTCAGCCGGCGTTTAAGGCGATTGGTGATGCCTTGAACTGGGTTTGGGTCAACGTGATCTCGCCGGTTGTGGATTGGATTCGCAAGCGGTGGGAAGTGCTGGGGCTCGCGACTCGCCTGATGTATTCGCAGTACATCAAGCCTGCGTGGGATGCCGTAGCGGGTGTGATTCGTACGGTGTGGAACAAGGTGAAGTCCGTCATCGACACGATGGTGCGCGTGATCCGGTCTGACCCGAAGAAGGCGTTCGAGGCTGCTCGTGATGCGATCGGTAGTGCGTGGAAGGGCATTCAGGATCTCGCCAAGAAGCCCGTACGATTTGTTATCGAGACGGTCATCAATGGCCTGATCAATACGATCAACAAGATCCCGGGCGTCAATCTTGCGAAGGTGCCCTTGCCGAAGGGCTTCTCGGAGGGTGGTTACACGGGCAATATCGCACCGAATGCGGTTGCTGGTGTGGTGCATGGTAATGAGCATGTGATTCGTGCTGAGTCGCGTCGTGCGATTGAGTCGCGGCATCCGGGCTTGTTGGATCATATGAATCAGTACGGCAGCATTCCGGGGTACCGCAAGGGTGGCTTGGTGAATCCGTTGCCGCAGGGTTCGTATTCGGTGTCGCAGCCGTATCACGGTGGGCATAACGGTATTGATCTTGCTGCCCCGTCTGGCACGAAGGTGTATGCGGCGGGTTCGGGCACGGTGGGTCTTGCTGGCTCGGTGAATATGGGCGGCAACGAGGTCTATATTCAGCACGATAACGGGCTGGGTACCAGGTATTCGCACCTTTCGCGGTTCGGTACTCGGGCTGGTGCGTCGGTGAAGGCTGGCAACGTGATCGGCTATGTCGGTTCCACTGGCATGTCGACGGGTCCGCACCTGCACTACATGGTGCATAACCCGGGCGGTGGTGCCGGTAATTACGGCAGCCATGTGAACCCGGCAGCGTACATGGGTCTCCAGGGTAAGGATCTTGGTGAGGCTGGCGGTGCTGCTTCAATCCTTGATGGGCTCGTTGATTGGGCTGTTGGCAAGATCAAGGGCGCTTTCCCGGGCGGCGGGATGTGGATTGATGTTGCGTCCGCGTTGGCGAAGGATGCTGCGGGGAAGATGGCGAAGGCTTTCAACCCGTTCGCTGCCGCTGACGGCCACACCACGTTGTATGACAACGGTGGCTGGTTGCCTACGGGCAAGAGTCTCGTGGAGAACAAGACGGGTCGGCCTGAACCGATCCTGACGGGTTCTCAGTGGGATGCGCTGATGGCTGGTAACTCGTCTAATGGTGCTCGTCGCGTGACTGTTTACATCGGTGCTCGTCCGTTCGAGGGCTGGATGGATGAGCGTGCTGATGCTGCGTTCGATCGTGGCCTAGAAGATGAGTTGCGTTCCGCACGGTTCGCTTCGTATGGGTAGACAGGGGGCTATATGAGTGCGCTGTCTAGCGGCTCGTTGACGTATCGAGGGGTGTCGTTCCTGTTTGGAGATGGCACCCCTCACCCGTTGACGGGATTTGTGCGTGGGGTGTCTTCGTTCCGGGTTAATGACCGTGACGTGGTGCGTGGTGACGGTCGAGCGTTTGGGCGCGATTTTAAGTCTGGGCCGACGCATGAACTTTCTCTGTTATTGCAGGGAGAGGGTGCTACTAGGGGCGCTCGTGAGGCTGATGTGCGTGAGCAGCTCGGGCGTTTGGCTGGTGTGTGGTCTGCTGATTCTCTCCGCTCTGTTGGTGGGGAGATGGCCCAGCTGCGGGTCGGTGACCGGGTCGCGTTTGGCCGACCCCGGGAGCTCACCCCGGATGATTCGGGGATCTGGGACGGGGTGTCGAATCCTCGTCTGGAGTTCGTTGCTGCGAACGACCTTTGGTACGGGGTTGAGCAGCAGACGTTGATCAAGTTTGCGTTGCCTGCTGGCGGCGGGCTGCGGTTCCCGGCACGTGCTCCGTTCCGTTTCACGGGAGGCCCGTCTACCAGGAATGCTGCTGTTGTGGTGGCGGGTGATTCTGTGACGTGGCCGGTGTTTGAGATCCACGGCCCTGTGTCGAACCCGGAGGTTGAGGTGCAGGGGGTGGGGCGTCTCGTGTTCCGCACCACTGTCGCGTACGACAAGTTTTTGCGCGTCGATACTCGACCGTGGGCGCGGTGGGTGAAGGGCGGCTACAAGTCGAACCCTGATGACCTTACGGCGCTCCCTGGGGTGCTGTCTCCGGCCGGATCTCGGCTATCTGATATGGCGATGCGTCCTGGCGCGTACACGGTCCTTCTGCGTGGGTTTGATCCCACTTCAACTGCTGATATGCGGGTGTCTGTTTGGCCCGCGAGCCCGAGCCTTTAGGAGCACACTATGGCGTTTAATGATCCTCCGTACGCGACAGAGAATACCGACCATTCGGCACGCCTGTTTCGTCGCCAATTTCAGCAGTCAATGGGGGAGGGGTCAGGGGTTTCTCGGCCCAGCGATCTGAAGGTGTCCGCACTGAATGTTCCGGGTAACGGGTTCAGGGTGGCACCTGGTGGTGGGGTGGCGCAGTCGCGTGACACTGCTACTTCGGCTAGGGAGTCATATGGGCCGGTGAATGAGGAAGAGATTGTTGTCACGGGTGTTCCGGGGACGGGGTCTGGGCAGACGCGCCGTGATCTCGTGATTGTGGAGATCACTGACCCGCAGATGCAGTCGGTGTCTTATCCTGAACCGACTGACCCTGAGTTCACGGGGGCATGGCTGGAAGGGTCGACGTTCTGTCGTATCACGGTGATTCCAGGTGTTGCGAGTTCGGTCAGATCGCTGGATGAGATCACGACTGGCCCGTTCGCGAATGTGACCGGAATCACGCTCGCGGCGATCAACTGGCTTCCGAGCACGAGCACGATCGGGCCTGGGGCTTCTCCGACGCCTGGGCTCGCCTCGATCGAGGATTTACGTGAGGTGCATTCGCCGCAGGAGAAGACGGTGGTCCGTGCGTTCGATATCAGTGGCGCTGCTGCTCAACCGTTGACTAGTACTGGCGTGTACCCGGATGGGGCTACGTGGCCGTTGTTTGCGGAGGCGACGGGTGAGATCTCGGTGGAGATCCCGGCATGGGCGACGCAGGTCGCGTGGGTAAACACTGTTGCTGGGATCGCGGTCCCTGGTGGCGGCGTGGCTCAGGGCTGGTTGTGGATGCAGATGGGTGCGAATGCGGACCCGGATGTGCGGCGGTCGAACCCGATCAGGTGGGATGTGGATGCTTCGGCGTCGCGGCATCGTGTGACTTTGGTGACTGCTGACACGCTCGCGATCCCCTCCGGTATGCGCGGCAAGACGGTGAAGTTCTACCCGCGCGGAAACAAGAGTGCAGGGTCGAATACTCACACGATGATCGCGGATAACGGTACTGCTGTGGCGATGACGTTGGTGTTCCGTGAGGTGAAGGAGTAGGCCTTTGCTTCGGTACATTGTTGAACGCATCGCTGATGGGGAGTTCCTTGAATTGGAGCTCCCCATTGATGTTTCTGGGGCGGGCCGCAAGATGAATGGTGCCGGCTCATTTTCGGGCGTCGTTTCCCCTGATGTTGGTGGGCTTCGTTACGGTGACGGCACACTCCTAATTGATCCTTATGCGACGTTCATCCATGAGGAATCAGATGGGGTGATCCGGGGGACGTGGCTGGTGACTCGGTCGGAGTTGGATGAGTCTGTTTGGAAGATTGAGGGTGCCGGGTTCTCCGCATATTTCTCGGGGCGACCTTATGAGGGCGTGTATCGGGGCGTGGGCGTGGACCCTATCGCGGTTGCCCGGCATGTTGTTGAGCACGCGCAGTCGTTCGCGAACGCAAACATTGGGGTGACGCTCACGGGCGCATCGAGTGTGCGGGTGGGTTCGGATTCTGAGGTGCAGGAGTCTGCTGCGCGGACTGCGCTGAGTGTAGCGAAAGCGAACTTGAGCGACGTGAAGAAGGTGCTTGCTGCGGCTCGTGCTGCTGCGAAGGTGAACCCGACCGCGGCGAATAAGGCGGCGGTCGTGGCGCGTAAAGAAGAGGCTGATTTGGCGTCTGCCGCGAAGAAAGCTCGCGAGGAGGCGCTTGCTGCCGCAAAAGCTGTCGTGCAAGAAGACGGTGGCGCGTGGAAGTTGCTTTGGTGGGACACCCCTGACTGTTTGGAGTCGATACAGGACGCGATCGATGCTGCCGGATACGAGTGGGTGGAATGGTCTGGTTGGAACGCTGACCGTTCGAAGGTACTGAAGGAGATCCGTGCCGTTCGACGTGTGGGGCGCAAACAGAATGCGTTGTCCTTTGTGGAGGGCGACAATGTGATCGAAGCGGTCACGGTTCGTGACGATTCTTCACAGTACGCGAACAAAATTGTTGCCATCGGTGCTGGTGAGGGGCGTGACTCGCTACGGTTTGTGCTCCCTGGGAAGGATTCGCGCCGGTCGAAGCCGGTGGTGGTTGATGCGAAGCATGTCACGAAGCGGGCCGTCCTGGAGCAGATCGCGCGTGCCGAACTGAAGAAGCGAATGCAACGGTTTCGTGTTGATGCGATCCGGGTTGCAGATCACCCGAATGCCCAGTTTGGCACTTTCGGTGTTGGGGACACGATCACTGTTCATGCCGACGTGGAGTGGGTGGGGCGGCAGCAGTTCGTGGCACGGATTGAAGAGTTGGAGTTCGTTGGCGAGGACATCGTTGACGTGATGTTAGGAGACGGTTGATGCAGAGTTTGAAGCGGAAGGTTGCGTTGCGGGCGCAAGCGGCAGCGGCGCGGGAGGCGGCGTTGACGAGTGCTCGTGTCGGGCGCACAACACAGGTGGCACATTCAACGGTTGCGGTGGGTGATGATGATGTGCCTGTTGTTGAGGCTGTGGAGGATGCGCGCGAAACGGCAGGCGAGTTTCCTTCCGTTGTTGAATCTGTTGACGCGGCAGCAGAGGATGCGTTCGAGGCGTCCATGAACGTTGGTGATGCGTTGACGGCTGCGAATGAGGCGGCTACGATCGCCGCGGATGCGAAGACGACGGCGGATGGGAAGAACTCCCGCCGCCGCGGACAGACCGAACCCGCGCCGCCCGCAGGGGGCTGGCAGCAGGGCGATCAGTGGGTCGTAGATAATGCCGAAGGAGTGCCTGTCGAGGTGCGCGTTTGGGATGGTGACTCGTTCGAGCGGGAGCAGCTGCTTGCGAGCGAGATCTTGGTTCTGTCTGAAGGTGGAACCGTACGGATTGCGGACGGCGCGATTACTTCGCCGATGCTGTCGGTGGGTGCTCTTGACTTCAAAACGGCGCGAGGTCTTGAGGTTCAGGGTGGCCGTATCGTTGGTGGAACTTTTGAACTGGCTGATCTTGTTTCGGTAACTGTCCTCGATTCTGACCCCGCGGAGAGCCTGGCACGATGGTCGGCCTTCGACCAAGCGCCTTGGCAGATCGTCTGAGTTGGTACGCCTAGTCCACCCAGTTGGTACCCAATTCCGGAGGCCTGGTGCTGTCGCGCGTTTTCGGGTCTTCTAGGTG
>NZ_JBFBML010000013.1:0-80905 GCF_040687075.1 Leucobacter sp. NPDC077196 | reverse complement strand
GTGGCTGCACTACTACAATCAACATCGGCCACACTCGGCCATTGGGAAGCTCCCGCCAGTCACTCGGTTATCAAACAACCTCGCCGGACACTACAGCTAGCGCGAGCGCCGAGAATGCGAAACCCCCTGATGCGCTGCTGGGGCGCGACCGTAGCCTCGCGTCATGTCAGGATACGAAACGACCTTTGATGCCCATGACGAAGCCTTGATCGCCGCGCCGCGAGCGCTGCTCATCAACTGCACGCTGAAGCCATCGCCCCAGCCATCGAGCGGCGATGTGCTCGGCGGGCAGGTGCTGCAGCAACTGGAGGAGCACGGTGTGCAGGGCTCCTCGATTCGCGCGGTGGATCACCGCATCCTGCCCGGGGTGCAGAACGATATGGGTGAGGGAGACGCCTGGCCTGAGATCAGGGAGGCCGTGCTGCAGGCCGACGTGCTCGTGTTCGTGACTCCGACGTGGTTGGGGCAGCACTCGAGTGTCGCTCAGCGGGTGCTCGAGCGACTCGACGCTGAGATCTCGGCGACCGACGAGTCGGGTCGCCCGACCCTCTTCGGTAAGGTGGCGATCCCCGTGGTCGTGGGCAACGAGGACGGCGCGCACCACATCTGCGGCATTCTGGCGCAGGCGCTCGGTGATACCGGATTCACGATCGCAGCGCAGTCCTCCGTGTATTGGAACGGTCACGCGATGGGCGGCACCGACTACCGCGAGCTCGAAGAGACGCCCGAGGCCGTCGCGACGACGATCCGCACCGCGGCGGCGAATGCCGCCCACCTGGCCGAGCTGCTGCGGGGTGAACCCTACCCGGCCTGATGCCTCGACGCGCGCCGTGCCGAACTGGTCGGTCCGGCACGGCGCGAACACGTGAATCGCGCGAAAGGCCCACCCGCCAGTCGAGTTCCGTCATACTGTCGGAATGGATGCCCTGAACGAACTGGTGCTCGCCGGCGGAGATCTTCTGTGGACCTGGGCAGTGCTGCCCGTGCTGGCGCTGCTGGGTCTGTATTTCACGTTTCGAACCGGGGTCGTGCAGCTCAGGCTGATCCCGGAGATGTTCCGCACCCTGACGAACAAGACCCCCCGCGACGCGAACGGCGAGCCGCAGTCCGTGTCCGCCTTCCAGGCATTCACGATCTCGGCGGCCTCGCGCGTCGGCGTGGGCAACATCGCCGGCGTGGGAACTGCGATCGCCATCGGCGGCCCGGGTGCGGTGTTCTGGATGTGGACGATGGCGTTCATCGGCGGCGCATCGAGCTTCGTGGAGTCGACCCTCGGTCAGCTGTTCAAGGTGCGCGACAAGGACGGCTTCCGCGGCGGCCCGGCCTATTACATGCAGTACGGCTTGAAGGCCCGCTGGATGGGCATCCTGTTCGCGATCATTCTGATCGTGTGCTTCCCGTTCGCCTTCAGCTCGCTGCAGGCGAATACGATCAGCGCGACGGTCTCCTCGAGCTTCGGAGACGACGTCGGCTGGGTCCCGTGGGTCGTCGGCATCGTGCTGGCCGGCCTCACGGCGCTGGTCGTCTTCGGGGGTATTCGACGCATCGCAAGCGTGACGCAGGCGGTCGTGCCGGCGATGGCGCTTCTGTACCTCGTCCTCGGCCTCATCATCGTCGGTATGAACATCGACCAGGTGCCGACGGTCTTCGCGTCCATCTACACGCAGGCGTTCGGGCTCAACGAGGTCGTCGGAGCTACGCTCGGCATGATCATCATGACCGGCGTGAAGCGCGGCATGTTCTCGAACGAGGCCGGTCTCGGGTCCGCCCCGAACGCCGGTGCGAGTGCGGCCGTGACGCATCCGGTCAAGCAGGGGCTCGTGCAGACGCTCGGCGTGTACTTCGACACGTTCCTCGTGTGCTCCATCACGGCCTTCATCATTCTGGTGTCGACGCCGGATCTCGCCGGGGCGACACGGGGCATCGGGCTCACGCAGAACGCGATCGTCGGCAACCTCGGCGACTGGTCGAACGTGCTCTTGAGCATCATCATCTTCCTGCTCGCCTTCAGCTCGATCCTCGGAAACTACTACTACGGGGAAGCGAACATCGAGTTCATCTCGACGAATCGTGGACTGCTGCGGTCGTACCGCACGCTCGTCGTGATCATCGTCTTCCTCGGATCGATCGCCTCCGCCGACGTCATCTGGAACACGGCGGACGGAATCATGGGCCTCATGGCGCTCGTGAACCTCGTCGCGATCGGACTGTTGTCGGGCCTAGTCTTCAAGCTCCTCAAGGACTACACGGCGCAACGGCGCCAGGGCCGCGACCCGGTCTTCACGCGGGATCGGCTCCCCGAGGTGAGTGGCATCGACTGCTGGCAAGACGAGCTGAGCGTCACCGGACCGCTTCAGGTGCAGCCCGTGAAGCGCGGAAGCTAGCCGATGCCCGGTCCTCGCGAACGCCCCGGCGCCGCACTGGGAGGGTCGCTACAGTGGAGTGCGGAGATGCACGAGCTCGTGCTGATCCTGGCGCGCTGAAGCGCTGCTCTGATCTGGAGGAAAGATAACCATGTCCAAGTACCGGGTGCAGAATCCTGCCACGGGTGAGGTTCTCGAGACGTTCGAGGCCGCGACCGATGCGCAGATCGAGGAGGCGCTCGCGGGCGCCGACGCCGTATACCGGGAATGGCGGGAGCGGAGCGTGCAAGAGCGCGCCGCTGTCGTCAAACGGGTCGCCGAGTTGTTCCTCGAGCGGAAGGACGAGCTCGCTCGTCTGATCGCGCTGGAGATGGGCAAGTCGATCGCCGAATCGATCGACGAGGTGGAGTTCGCGGCCCAGATCATCGACTACTACGCGGTGCACGGCCCGAGTCTGATCACCGATTACGAGATCCCGAGCACGATTCCGGGGAAGGCGTACGTCGAGCACCTGCCCGTGGGCGCGCTGCTCGGCGTGATGCCGTGGAACTTCCCGTACTACCAGGTGGCGCGCTTCGCGGCGCCGAACCTGGTGCTCGGCAACACGATCCTGCTCAAGCACGCCGACGTCTGCGCGCGTTCTGCGCTGACGATCCAGGAGATCATGGAAGAGGCCGGCGTTCCCGTCGGCGGATACCAGAACGTGTTCGCCTCGCACGATCAGATCGCGACGATCATCGCCG
Organism: Leucobacter sp. NPDC077196; assembly: GCF_040687075.1. NCBI lineage: Bacteria > Bacillati > Actinomycetota > Actinomycetes > Micrococcales > Microbacteriaceae > Leucobacter > Leucobacter sp. NPDC077196. Next base: position 77,799 of record NZ_JBFBML010000013.1, on the reverse strand, counting down.
ACCCGCGGGTGCAGGGAGTGTCGCTCACGGGCTCCGAGCGGGCCGGAGCGATCATCGGCGCGCAGGCCGGGTCGCATCTGAAGAAGGCGGTGCTCGAGCTCGGCGGCATCGACGCGATGGTCGTGCTCGACTCCGACGATGTGGCCGATGTCGCAAAGCAGGCGTGGGATTTCCGTGTCTACAACGCCGGCCAGGTGTGCAACTCGAACAAGCGGCTCATCGTGATGGACGACATCTACGACGAGTTCGTTGACGAGCTCGTGAAACTCGCCGAGGGCCTGGAGCCGGGCGACCAGCTCGATCTCCAGGAGGCCCAGTACGTGCCGCTCTCGTCGCGCACAGCGGCCGAGACCGTCGACGCGCAGGTGCAGAAGGCCGTCTCCGAGGGGGCGCGTCTGCTGGCGGGCGGCACGCTCTCCGAGGGGCCGAGCGCGTACTACTCGCCAGCGGTCCTGGTCGATGTGCCGCGGGATTCCGAGTCGTACGGCGAGGAGATCTTCGGCCCGGTCGCCACGGTGTACCGGGTGTCGAGCGACGAGGAGGCGTTGGAGCTCGCGAACGACTGCGCGCTGGGGTTGGGCGGGTCGGTGTTCTCGACCGACGAAGCCCGCGCCACTCGGGTCGCCTCGCGACTCGAGACCGGCATGAGTCACGTGAACATCATCGCGGCCGAGTCGGCTGAGATTCCGTTCGGCGGCGTGAAGCGCTCGGGCTTCGGCCGTGAGATGGGGCCGATCGGCATCGGGGAGTTCGCGAACAAGCGGCTGTTCTTCGTGGCGAAGTAGGGCTGCGGCTGCAGTGCTGCGAGCGGGTCGGAGGGGATTTCCTCCGGCCCGCTCGCATGTGCGGGGTGCACACTGGGAGATATGCGCATCCGCACTGAGTTCGAGGCCGACTGCCCACCCGACGTCGCCTGGCGCGCGATGCACGACCCGCGCGTCGCGGCAGAGCTGTACGCTCCGATCCTCACCATGCAGCCCGAGCAGGCCTTTCCCGAGGCGTTGAGCACGGGTACTGAGCTGCGCGCGCGGCTGCGAGTATTCGGCGTCCTGCCGGTCGGCGCGCAGCTGATCCGGATCACTGATCTCACCGCAAGCTCGGGCGCTGACTGGCCCCGCACCATGCGCGACCACGGTCGCCCGCTCTCGGGGCCGCTGGCGCTGCTCACGGAGTGGCGGCATGAAATGAGGATCTCGCGATCGCGCGCTTCGGAGCACCGCGCGGTCTGGACCGACGAACTGCACATCGGCGGCGCGATCGCTCCCGTCTTCCGACCCGTGCTCGCGCTCATGTGGCGGTGGCGCGGTCGCAAGCTCCGGCGGCTCGCGCGGAGCTGGCAGTAGACGCGGGCACGAGCAGAACGGGCTGATCGAATGGCGTACGTGCATATCGGCGGGGTGGACCTGTACGAGGAGGTCTCAGGGGCCGGCGAACCTCTCGTGGTGCTGCACGGCGGCTTCTGCTCGCTCGAGTCGCTCGCCCCGGTCGCCGACGCGCTCGCCGCAGAACACCGCGTGCACGCCTTCGAGCGGCCGGGACACGGGCGCTCGGCCGACATTGCGGGCGAGTACTCGTACGAGCGCGGCGTCGCCGATGCGGTCGCCTACCTCGATGCCCACGGGCTCACCGCCGCGCACATCGTCGGATACAGCGACGGCGCGATCATCGGATTGCTTCTCGCGATGCAGCACCCCGAGCGCGTGCGCACGCTGACGGCGATCAGCGCCAATCTCGACCCCTCCGCCTATGACCGAGACCCCGAGGTGAACGGGCCGATTCTGCCAGCGTTGCCCCATGCCGCGGCCGACGAAGCCGAGACCGCGGCGCCGGATCGCGTGAGCCCCGAACGCAGCGCCTACGAGCGCCTGTCGCCCGATGGCCCCTCCCATGCCGAAGACATATGGGAGAAGTGCGTGCGATTGTGGACGACCGAACCGCACATCGATCTCGCCGATCTCGCTCGCGCCACTGCTCCGACGCTCGTGCTCGCAGGCGACCGCGACACCGTGCGGCCGCTCCACACGCTGCGCATCGCTGCGGCGCTGCCGAACGCTCGCCTCGGCCTCGTTCCCGGCACGACGCACGGCCTCGTCGCTGAAAAGCCGGACCTGGTGACGGCGCTCATCTGCGACTTTCTCGCCGAATAACGCGATCGCCGTTGACTGCCTACGCCGAGCGCCGCAGCAGCCAGACGAAGTAGGGCGCGCCGATGAGCGCGAGCATGAGGCCGGCGGGCAGCTGCGCCGGCGAGATGAGGGTGCGGCCGAGCGTGTCGGCCACGCAGACGAGCAGGCCGCCGAGCAGCATCGACACCGGGATGATGCGCGTGTGCCGCGCCCCGACGATCGCGCGCGCGAGGTGCGGTGCGACCAGGCCGACGAAGCCGATGACGCCGACCGCCACGACGCTGACCGCCGCGAGCGCTGCCGCGATGGCGAGCAGCGAGAAGCGCGTCTTCTCAAGGCCGATGCCGAGAATGCGCGGCATATCTTCATCGATCGCGAGCAGATCGAGGTGGCGGCGCAATCCGATGAGGATCGGCAGCGCGATCACCAGGGCGATCGCTACCGGCAGCACATCGGGGAGCGACCGTCCGTAGGTGGTGCCCGAGAGCCAAGTCAGGATGCGCGGCGCGTTCCAGGGGTCGGCGCGCAGCAGCAGGAACGTGGTGAGCGCGGTCAAACCGTAGCCGCAGCCGATGCCGATGAGCACGAAGCGGTCGGGCAGCATGCCGCCGCGCCAGGAGAGCAGTGCGATCAGAGCGAAGGTGGCGAGCCCGAAGGCGACGGCGAGCACGATGAGCAGCGGTCGTCCGCCCCCGTTGGTGATCGCGACGACCGCGCCGAGGCCAGCACCCGCCGTGATCCCGAGGAGGCCGGGCTCGGCGAGCGGGTTGCGCACGGTCGATTGCACGACGCATCCCGAGAGCGCGAGTGCGGCTCCTGCAAGCAGTGCGGCGGCGACGCGCGGCACCCGTTCATCGATGGCGCGCGCGACGAGATCGGGCGCGAGGCCCTGCGCCCAGAGCGCGAGGTCTCCGGTGCGCAACCACAGGCTGCCGGCGAGCAGCCCGACGACTGCGGCGACGACCAGCAGCATCGCTGCAACCGCGATGACGATGCCGAGGCGTCGTCGTGACCGCCCGGGGGCCTTGGCCTGCGGCGGGTTGCGCACGCCCCCGGCATCGCGCATGCGGAGCGCGAGGATCACGATGACCGCTGCACCGAGGATCGCGGTGGGGATTCCGGTGGGCACGGAGGTCGCGCCCTCGGCGCCGAGGAGCGCGCGCAGCCCGGCGTCGGCGAGCAGGATAAGCAGCGCGCCGAGCAGCCCCGAGACCGGGACGAGCAGGATGTGCCGCGTGATCGGTCGCACTTTCGCGGCGATGAGGCGGGCGAGCACGGGAGCTCCGAGGCCGACGAACGCGATCGGGCCCGCAAGCATCACCGCGGTGCTCGTGAGCAATACTGCGCAGAAGACGGAGATGAGCCGCGTCGCGCGGATCGGCACGCCGAGTGCCGACGCGGTGTCGTCGCCCAGGCCGAGCACGTCGAGTCGTCGCGCGAGCAGCATCGCCACCGCCAGCACGACGATGATGAGGGGGAGGGCACGGAGGGAGGCGTCGATGTTGAGCTGCGCCAGTGAACCACTGCCCCAGGCGAACAGGCCGGTGGTGTTCTCCTTGAACAGGATCAGCAGCATCGCGGTACCGGCATCGAGGGCCATCGCGAGAGCGGATCCGGCGAGGATCAGCCGCGTCGTGCCGGTACCTGCCGTGCTGCCCGCGAGGGCGAGCACGAGCGCGGCGGCAGCGAGCCCGCCGATGAACGCGACGCCGCCCGACGCCCACAGCGGGAGGGAGAGGCCGAATGCCGCGACCGCTGAGAGCGCGAAGTACGAGCCGGCGGTCACGGCGAGTGTGTCGGGCGAAGCGAGCTGATTCCGGGTGATCGACTGCAGCAGCGCGCCCGCGGCTCCGAGCGCGAACCCGACGGCGACGCCCGCCGCGAGTCGCGGAAGGCGCGAACCGGTGAGCACGTCGCCCACCGGCACGCCGTCCACCGGCTCTCTGGCGCCGCCGGCGTATCTGATCAGGTCCCAGACGCCGACGCCCGAGGTGCCCTGGGTGAGGTGCCACGCACCGACGGCGACGACGCCGATGAGCAATGCGACGAGCACCGCGATTCCGCTCGCGCGGCCGCGCATTCCGAGGTCTCGGGCGCCGAGCTCCCGGGCCGCGGGGTTTCGGGTGCCGAGACCCGCAGCCGCGTTCGTCGGAGCGCTGCTCGCCGTCATCGCGATCCTGCGCCGGTTACTTCTTGAGGATCACGTCGACGAATGCGTCGACGGCCTGCTCGCCCGAGAGCGGCCCGCCCGCGCCCCACACGCCCGCGGGGAACGCCTGAGCGCGGCCCTCTTCGACGGCCGGAAGCGAGGTCCAGATCGCGCTCTTCTCGAGTTCGTCGGTGTAGCCGCCCTCGACATCCTTGGAGTAGAAGAGATTCGCGTCGCCGACGGCGGTGAGGCCCTCGAGGTCGGTCTGCGCGAGCCCGTAAGCAGGGTCGACGCCGCCGCTGCCGTACGCCTCGTCGATGTCCCCGGTCCACGCGGGGGTGAGGCCGAGCTCCTCTCCGAAGGCGGTGAACAGCGCACCCTCGCCGTAGGGGCGGATCACGAGGTTGCTGCCTTCGACCCAGCCGTCGAAGAAGACGAAGTCGGTGGTGGGCAGGTCGGCGGTGGCGACCTCTGCCTTCGCGTCTGCGAGGTGCTGATCGAAGTCGGCGAGCACCTGGTCGGCGCGCTCCGTGCGGCCGGTGGCCTCTGCAATGAGCGTGAATACGTTCTTCATGTTGCCGATGGGGTCCGTCGTGTCGGCGCCGACCGTCACCAGCACCGGCACATCGCTCTCCTTCTCGAGGGTCTGCACGATGTCGGCGTCGGCTTCGAACGCCTCGACGATGATGAGGTCGGGGTTCGCGCCGTAGAGCGCGTCGAGATCGGGCTCGCCGCGTGTGCCGAGATCGACGACGTCATCAGGAAGCGTCTCCGCGCTCACCCAGTCGGCGTAGCCCTTCGGGTCGGAGACCGCGACCGGCGCGACGCACAGGGTCATCGCGTCTTCGGCCTGCTGCCATTCGAGTACGGCCACGCGCTTCGCCGGCTCGTCGAGCTGCACGGTGCGGCCGACGCCGTCCGTGATCTCGATGGGGCCGGTCGACGTGGTCGTCGAATCGTTCTGGCAGGCCTCTGAGGTGGCGCGAGGGGCGTCGTCGCTGCCGGCGTCGACAGACGTGGTGCCGCAGCCGGCCGCGGTGAAGGCGACGGCCGTGACGAGTGCAGCGGCAGCTGCGGTGCGAAGAGAGCGAGTCATGCGGGGTCCTCTCGGAACGGGGGTGATGGAGTCGAAGCGGAACGTGATCATGGGCGGGCGCTCTCGGCGGCAGGCGTGGTGCGTACACCGCGGGGAGCGTGCCTGCTGACGGGATCGACGTGTACGCGACCGGTGCGCCCGTCGACGGCGACCTCGACGGGAATGCCGTAGACCTCGCTGAGGTGCTCAGCCGTGAGCACATCGACCGGGTCGCCTGCTGCACGAACGCGACCCTGGTCCATGAGGATCAGGTGGTCGGCCACGCGCGCAGCGTGATCGAGATCGTGCAGCACGATACCGACCGCGACGCCCGTCTGCTCGACGAGGTCGCGCACGAGGTCGAGGGTCTCGATCTGGTACCGCAGGTCGAGGTGGTTCGTCGGTTCGTCGAGCAGCACCGCGCCCGTTTCCTGCGCGACGCAAGCGGCGAGCCAGACGCGCTGCATCTCGCCGCCCGACAACTCGCCCACGGGCCGGGCCGCCATGTCGCGCACACCGGTCGCGCCGAGCGCGTGGTCGATCGCCTGGCGGTCGTGCTCGGTGAGCCCGGCGAAACGGCGCCGGTGCGGGTGGCGGCCGAAGGCGACGACCTCTCCCACCGTCAGGCCTTGAGGAGCCGGCCGGGACTGCGAGAACAGCGTGACCTCGTGGGCGAACTCGCGCGCCGTGAGCATCGAGACCGGGCGGGCATTCGAGCTGCCGGCGCCCGTGATGGTGACCGCCCCGTTGGGGGCGGGGTGGAGCCGCGCGAGCGCGCGCAGCAGCGTCGACTTGCCGCTCCCGTTGGGCCCCACCAGCGCAGTCGCGCAGCCGGGTTGCAGCGAAATGGATACGTCGTGCACGACTGCGGTCTTGCCGTAGCTGAGATCGAGATGTTCTCCCCGCAGCGCGACAGGGGTGCGCGATACCTGTACGGAGGCGGCAGATGGCATACGGTGAATCCTGAATCGACGTGGGGGACGAGGCGCCTCCGAGTCGGTTGCTCGAAGCAACTTAGGACAGCCTTGCTTACATCAGATTAGCCGTTGGCTCCTATCCTCTGCAATTTCCATGCGCAAGCTGAACTCGGGGTCCACAAGGGGGAGTAGCCGGCGCCAGGCGCATGCGAGAGAATCGGGATGTGGATGGAGTAGGAGTGCAGGCGCGGGCAGCGGCTCGCGCCGAAGAGCTGCCCGGCGCCGAACTCGTGCACCCGTTCGGCCCCGAGTTCGACGTCACCAAGGTGTGCGGCAAGGTGTTCATGCTGATGTCCGCCCGCAACGATGCTCCCATCGTGACCCTGAAAGCCGCGCCGGCCGACGCGAATGTGCTGCGCGAGGCGTACCCCGAGATCGTGCCGGGGTATCACATGAACAAGAAGCATTGGATCACGATCTCGGGCGGCGGTTCGCTCGAGCCGGAGTTGCTCGACGATCTCGTGACCGAGTCGTATCTGCTCGTCGTGGAGACGCTGCCGAAGCGGCTGCAACCCGTGAACCCGGCCACATTCGGCCGGCGTTCTGAGGCCGGCGGCCGGGACGGCGAAGGAGCAGCGGCCCCGCAACTCGGATGAGTCGCGGGGCCGCTGCTGAGTTCGTGCAGTTCAGCGCACCGTTCAGCGCAGGGCACTGCGAGATGCCCGGCGCACGGTCACGAGCGCTCCCGCCAGCATGAGTGCGCCAACGAGCGTCGCCCATGGAGCGATGTCGGAGCCCGTCGAAGCGAGCTCCGAGCCCGACGCTGCGGGGGTCGCGCGTTCGGCGGTCGCGGGGTTCGACGCGGATGCGGATGGTTCGAGAGCGCCGGGCTGAGCTGTTCCTGCCGAGCCTGCGTTTCCGTCGGCCGCGCCCGCGGCGGCAGCGTCCGCGCCCGCGGCAGCACCATCCGCGGAGGCGTCCGCAGCCCCGCCGGCGCCCGCTTCAGCCTCGGGAACCGTTGCAGTCACCGAGAACGGCAGCGGCACCTTCTCTGCGTCCATTGCCGCACCGGTGGTCAGCCACCACGGCTGCAGCTGCGGATCGAGCCACTGCACGAAATCGGCCGGGTACGAATCCGGGTAGGTGCGCCCGTCGAGTTCGAGCGCGCGGCCGGCGAAGTCGGGCGTCGCGGTCAGCGCGAGCTGGTCGCCTTCGCGCGATAGCGCTGCATCTGAGAAGGTGGCGAGGGTGACGCGCCGATACCCGTCGCTCGCGAGGGTGTCGGCGACCTTCCACGAGACGTCGAACGACAGCGACCCGGTGCCGTCGGCAGCGATCTGCAGGCGCGGATTGCCGAGGATGGTGCTGACGTCGGGTGCGAGCCCCGGGTAGTGCTGCACGAAGATGCCGTCTCTCCAGACGAGATCGGCGGCTCCGGTCGTGGTGTCGTACCAGCCCGATCCGTCGGCGAACCCGAAGTTCGCATTCTCGCGTGTGGTCGCTCCGAGCGGGCGCGGTGACCACGCCAGCATGTAATTGTTGAGCGCCCAGGCCAGGCTGCCGTCGTTCGTCTCCGACGCGCCGGAGGGCGTCTCGCTCGGCGCCGGAGCTTCCGGTCCCTCCCAGGGGGCGTTCTCGGCCGGAGGCTCGGGAACGTCCTCCTGCCCGAGGGTGAACTCGCGATGCGTCGGAACGGGAAGGTCTCCCGACCGGCTGAGTCCGCTCAGGCGGTCTGAGTAGGGGTGGCTCACGTACACGCGTGATCCGTCGGCGTTCACGTCGAGGCCCCAGGTGTCGGCGTACCCCGAGCCGGTGCCATCGGTGACGCCCGCGGCAGTGAAGTCGATGGCCTGCTGCGCTGTCCAGGTATCGGGACTGATCACGGAAACCGAGTTCGAGAATCCGTTGGTGGTGAATACCTCATGGGTCTTCGGGTTGACCTCCATCTCGTAGACGTTCTCACCGACTTCGATTGGGGAGCCGACGAAGCGGCCGTCGGCGACGCGCAGGCTCACGACTTTGGAGCGATCCCAGGAGTCGGTGAGGGTGGGCGACACCGCGATGTGCAATTCGCCGAGGCCTTCGTCCATCGCCAGCGCTGCGGCACGGCCGCCGACCGGCTCTCCGTCGACGACGAGTGCCGAGACGGGGAAGGCAAGCGAATCGACCCAGGCGCCGGTGATGGTGCTGTACCCCGTGATGACCTTCGCGCGGCCCTCGGCGACCCAGATCATGTGGTTCGTGGCGTCGTACACCGCATCCTTGATCAGCGGGTAGCGCTCCGTGCTGATCGCGACGGGCGCAGAAGCCAGGCCGGTTTTGACCTTCACCGGGGTGATCGCGCTCGAATCGAAGACGTACACCATGCCGGTGTCACGATCTTCGACCATGCCGCTCGGGAAGGTGGGCACCCCGCTGATCTCGCGCACTTCGTGCCCGGCCGAATCGAGGTTCACGACGCTGATCGTGCCCGTGCGGTTATGCAGCACGTACAAGCTGCTGCCGTCGGCGCTCAGCACGATGTCTGTCGGCTCTGCCTGCGGCAACGAGATGACCTCGGCTGACGGAGCGCCCGTCTGCATGTCGAACCAGGCGATCTGCCCGAGGGTCGACGCATCTGCGCTCGGCTCGACGGTCACGTACACCCGCTGGCGAACGTCGTCCACCACCGCAGTGCGGCTCAACTGACCGACCTGATGCGTTCCCATGAGGGTGAATTGCGATGCGTCGGCGCGTGCGGCCTGTGGAATGAGGATCAGTGCGAGCCCGGCGAGGAGGAGCGTGATGAGCGCAACTGCGAGGGCTCGCGGAGTGAAGGTTGGTTCTGATCGCATGAGCGAGCGGTCTCCCTCGGTTGGGCGGAGTGGTCAGACCGCTAATCTTATGGAAGTTAGGGTACCCTACACAACATCCGATTTATTCGGCGCGTCTCGCCGGAGGGGTCCCCGAGCTGATGGCCGGCGGGGGAGCCAGCACGCCACCTCGCGCTCGAAGGCATCGAAGTCGGCGCCGAAGCGCGCTCGCAGGTCGGCCTCCTCGGAGGGGCGGACCACCCAGTTCCAGATCAACGAGCCTGCGAGCGCATACACGATCACGAGCCACGATCCGAGCATGCAGCCGATCCCGACGGCCTGCGCGACTCCCGCGAGCGCCATCGGGTTGCGCACCCAGCGGTACGGCCCCGCCACAACGAGGCGGCGAGCCGTCGCGGCGGGGAGCGGGGTTCCCTCACCGTGTGCCGACATCGCGAGCGCCGACCAGATGCCGAGTGAGCTCGCAGCGACGAAGAGGGAGCCCCCGGCGACCGCCACGGGCGGTGGGATCGTGATCCTCAGCCCCCACCTCGCTTCGATCAGCGCGATACCGACCGGGAGCAGCCCGAGAAAGCACCCCCAGAACAGGGCGATCTGACGCCCTGTGCGCGCAATGTGGTTGCGCCGCGTCGCCCTCGCGGCCTCGCCGAAGGCGAATGGCCCGACGAGCAGCCGCTCAGTGGGCACGCGCCCGCACCGCACGATGATGCCGGCGCCGATGCTGCAGGCCGCCGCGGCGATCATTGCGAGCGCACCCCATCCGGCGATTCCCGTCAGCGTTGCATAGCTGGCCATCCCAGCTGCGACGAGCCCCGTCCAGGGCACCACGACCCAGACTGCCCACCGCAAGCCGAAGGCCGCGAGCACTGAGCCGCCGACGAAGAGTGGGAGATCGAGTGCGGCGATCAGCACAGGGTCGAGCTCACCGAGCGTTGCCCGGCGCACGGCCGGAACGGTGAAGACGCACGCCCACCACAGCGCGCCGGCACTCGCCTGGGCCGCGAAGTACCAGCGGCCGAGCGCGCGGGAGAACATACGGCGAGTCTATGAGGCCGCGCGGTCTTCCGCGGATGCGCGAATGCCGGTACACATGAGGTGCGGCATAGCTGCCGCATTGCTGAAAGGACGCACCATGACGGACTCGGGACCCACGCTCATCACGGGTCGGTTCATCCGCACCGACCGAGACTGCATCGGCACGGGTGCCGGCGCCGACAGCGGGAGAGAGGATCCCGGCGCGTCGCCCGAGGCGATGCTCGTCGAGGGCGGAGTCATCGTCGCGGTCGGGTCCCGGCGCGAGATCAGCGCGCCCCCCGGGGTGCGCCGCATCGATGTGGGCGAGGGGTGGGCGATTCCTGGCCTGATCGAGCCGCACGGGCACCCGGCGGAAGCCGCCGTCTTGCTCGGCGACGGTGTCGTCGACATTCGCCCCGTGGTCCTCGACAGTGCGAACGGGGTGTGGGCGGCCATCCGCGCAGCGCTCACGGCCGAGCCTCGGCCGGCCCGGGTGCTCGCCAATGGCTGGGATCCCCTGCTGCAGCGCGGTCTCACCGTGCCGACGATGCTGGACCTCGACGAGGTGGCCGGAGATATCCCGCTCGTCATCGTGCACAATTCGCTGCATTCCGCGTACTTCAACTCCGCGGCCGCTCGGGAGGCGGGTCTCGGGCGCGACACTCCCGATCCCGATGGCGCCTCGTTCGGACGTGATGCGACGGACGAGTTGACGGGCGTCGCCTATGAAGCCGGAGCCGTCATGCGTGTCGCCGGTCCGGTGCTCGAAGCGGCCAGGGCAGACCTTCCGCGTCGGCTCGCCACCCACCTGAGTGGCGTGCGCGCTCGCGGTATTACGACGATCGCCGATCTCACCTGGACGGACGAGCTCGGGCGGGTGTACACCGGCCTTGCAGACACAGGCGAGCTGCCGGTGCGCGTGCGCGGCTACGAGATGTCGCGACCGGGGGCGCACGCGAGCGCACCGCGCGACAACGGGGACTCGATGGTGCGGCAAGTGGGCGTCAAAGTCTGGTCGGACGGGTCGCCGTGGGTTGGCAACATCGCGACCTCGTTTCCCTATCTCGACACGCCTGCGACACGGGCGCTCGGTCTCGAACCCGGACACATCGGTCGGCCCAACTACTCAACCGATCAGCTCATCGACATCGGCGCTCAGTACGTCGGCGAAGGCTGGCAGCTCGCCTGTCACGCGCACGGCGACGTCGCGATCGACAGCACTCTCGATGCGTACGCCGAACTCGTGCGTCGATTCGACCTCGCCGATCATCGCTTCCGCATCGAGCACTGCGGGTTGATGACGCCCGCGCAGTTCTCGCGTGCGGCAGAGCTCGGCGTCACGGTGAGCCTCTTCGTCGACCACATCACGTACTGGGGCGATGTGCTCATCGACGACCTGTTCGGGGAGCGAGGATCGGCCTGGACCGATGCCGGTGCGGCCTTCGCCGCCGGTCACCGGGCGACGTTTCACAATGATGGAACGGTGACGCCGTACGAACCGCTGCGCAATATGGCAGTGGCCGAGACACGCACCTCTCGCACAGGGCGGCGGCTTGCAGGTGGAGTGCACGCGAGGCGCCTCGATACCCTGCGCGCTCACACATCGCACGCCGCCTGGCAGCTGCGCAGTGAGCACGAGATCGGAGCACTGGCGCCGGGAATGCGCGCTGATATCGCCGTGCTCGACGTCGATCCGCGTGTCGCCGACCCTGCGGCGCTCGCAGAAGCGAGAGTGCTCACGACCGCTCTGAATGGAGAATTCCAGTAACGCGCGGCCGGCCCTCACGCCGTGAGTGCCGCAGAGATCCGCTCGGCGAACGGCTCCGAGAGCATCTCCGCGTACGCCCAACTGAGGTGATGCGAATCACGGAAGGCGAGCACGCCTCCGATGACCGGCGGGCACTTGTCGTCGACGATGAAGTACTCGCTCATGTCGATCACCTCGACGGCCGGCGATGCCGATCCGGCGCGTTTCTGAGTCGAGGCCGGTAATGCGGAGAGCTTCTGCGCGGCGTCGGCCAGAGGATCGCTGCCGAGCGCCTCGTGGGCCGACACCGAGCACGCGTCTGCTGCGGCGGTGCCGTGCCCCGAAACGCACTGGAGCACGCGATCGACCATCTGCGGCGTGTCTCGAATCGCGATGACGCGGTGTATCGAGGGCGGCAGCTCGCTCCACCGCTCCGTGTACCCGCGCTCTGCGGCCCCGTGCCAGTCCTCGCTCGCAGAGACGACGCGGTTCGTTGATTTCGCCGCGGTCATGACGGTGTCGATCGACGGATCATCGGCGAGGTACTGCAGTGCAGCATCGTTCCAGGCGACGCAGTCCGAGCGCAGAGCCAGATTCTCTGCTTCCGGAGAGTTCGCGAAGTCCCGCTCCGCCGCCGTGAACGGGCAGGAGGCCTTCGCCAGCACGATCAGCCGCCACTCTTGCTCCTCCGCCCGCTGGGCCAATGCCGGCAGCCACTGCTCCGCGTGCGAATCGCCGACGAGTGCGATCGTGTGCGTCGCGCGCGCGGCAGTCGCACCGTACTCGCACGGCTCGAGCGCCGTTCCCTCTTGCGTGCTCAGGCAGCGCTCGGGGGAGGTCGAGGCCAAGGCAGGCTCGGGTATCGGCAACTGCTCGGGCAGCGGCTCGCACCCCGATTTCGGGTCGAGCGCCGAGGCGCCCAGGCACGGATCGGGATCCTGCAGCGCCACCACCACGCGATCGCGTTCGGCCTCCACCTGGGCATCGGCTGCGTGCATGCCCGCGAGCGCCCCGGCGAGGAGCGCCACCATGCCGGCGCTGGTCACCGCAAGCGCACGAGCATCTGGCCAGTCTCGCGAGAGTCCCGTGCGAAACGGATCTTCGACCCACACCTTCGAGGCCCACGCCAGCAGGAGGGTGGCAGCGATGACCGCAGCACCTCCGAGCACTCCGGGGTTTCGCCCCAGCACGAAGGGCAGCAGCACGATGAGCGGAAAATGCCACAGGTACGCGCCGTATGAGATGTCACCCAGCCAGTGCATGGGCCGCGCACCGATCCACGGCGTGGGCGATCCGGGCCCTGACGGCTCCTGTGCGGCGATGACGAGCACGGTTGCGATGACCGGGAGCAGCGCGGCGACGCCGGGGAACGGCGTCGCATCTGAGAACCAGAAGGCTGCCGCGGCGATGCCTGCGAGTCCGATCCACGCAGACACGATGCGCAGGCGCTGCGGCACGCGGTCGATGGTCGCGCGCGACGATACCGCGGCCCAGGCGAGCAGGCCGCCGGCTGCGAACTCCCACGCCCTCGTCGTCGTGACGAAGTATGCCTGCGCCGGGGCAGCAGCGGTGAGAGTGATGGACGCAGCCAATGAAGCGGCTCCGACGCAGGCGATCAGACCGGCGAACACCGGGCGGAATCGGGCCCGGGCGAATCGACCTGCGAGCACGACCGCGAGTACGGCGACGAGCGGCCACACGATGTAGAACTGCTCTTCGACCGAGAGCGACCAGTAATGCTGCACGGGAGAGACTTGAGCTTCCGCCGCCATGTAATCGACCGACTGGCCCGCGAGAATCCAGTTCTGCACGTACCCAGCCGACGCGGCCACCTGTACGAGAAACTCGGGAAGGTACCCGCGCGGTGCGAAGAGCCAGACCGCGAGCAGCGTGACGGCGAGCACGAGCAGCGCCGCGGGGAGCAGTCTACGGGCCCGGCGCGCCCAGAAGCGCACGAGGTCGACGGTGCCCGACGTTTCGGCCTCGCGCAGCAGCTGGCCCGTGATGAGGAACCCGGAGATGACGAAGAAGACGTCGACGCCGATGTACCCGCCGGGCAGCACCTCTGGCGAGAGATGGTAGACGAGCACGAGGGCCACGGCGATGGCTCGCAGCCCTTGGATGTCGCGTCGCATGCGATGTGCTGGACGGGGCATGCGTGCGAGCGGAACGGCGTGTGCGCCGCTGTGCGGCGTTACAGCTGCCGCGGTCGCGGGCCTCGATCGAGACATGGTGTCGCCTCCGTGCCAGTGCGCCCGGGGCTCCTGAACCTCCGGGTCGTCCTCACAGGCTATGCAACGATTTGGCTACGATTCAAGGCCTTGCGCGGCTCAGACCAAACCCATCTGCCGCGCGCGAGCGAGCGCCTCCGTGCGACTCGAGACCTTGAGCTTCTTATAGATGCTGCGGGTCTGCGTCTTGATCGTGTTCGACGACACGTGCAGGTCGCCCGCGATCTCGTCGATGGAGCCGCCCCTGGCGAGTTCGATCAGCACGAGCGCTTCGCGCTTCGACAGTTCTTCGAGCACGACCTCATCGCTGGCGAAGGGGCTTCCCGGTGGCATGCGCCACACATCGGGGGGCACCAGGGATCTGATGATCGCCAGTTCGCCGGCGGGAATCCACAGGAGCGGCAACCGGTTGTCGAGCCGATCGAGAGCCAGGAACGCCTGCGTGGCAAGCGACGTCGCGCACCTCGCATTTCCCTGCCGCGCATTCGCAGCTGCACGGAGCAACTGCTGCTGCACCTGCTGCGCCGGGAACGCACCCGGATCAAGCGCACCCGGGTCGTGTGTTTCGCGGTCGATCACGTCGAGATGCGCGAGCGCCTCGATCGGTTGCGACGCGAGGATCGCCAGGCGGGCGCGTGCCAGCTGCGACGAGGTGCCGTTCCCGACGTGGGTGAGCGCCGCGCGTGCGCTCACCAGGTCGCCGGTTGCGAGCAGAAATTCTCCGCGCAGCGTCTGCAGCTCTTCCGTCCAGCCTGCGCTGATCGGCAGATGCCTGCGCTCGGCGAGCGCAGCGTCGAGCTCCTGGTATCCGAGCGCTGCCTGGCTAGCGACGAGACGCGCGATGCCGCGCGTCCACACGATGGTGGGCCACAGCTCTGAGTCGTCCATGCGCGCCGAGACCGCCCGCAACGCCTCGAATGCGTCGTCGTGCTGCCCGAGGCTCAACGCGCGGAGGGCAGTGGCGAGGTGCCAGCCGATACTGTGCGCCGACTCCTGCCAGCCGGCTCGCGACGCATCGACCGCGCTCAGTTCGCGTTTGGCCGAGCGCAGGTCTCCCATGCGTGCGTGCGCGAAGGCGAGGACCGAGTGCAGGTGCGCTTGCCTGCCCGGATGCGTATCGTCGGCGAGCCCCTCGGAAAGCGCGAGCGCGCGGGCGACTCGAGCGGCGAGCAGTTCGGTGACGATGACCTGCAGCCGGGCCGCGTGCATGCCCGACCTCCAGCTCTGCGAGCCGAGTGCTCCCTGTTGCAAGAACTGCTCGCCGACATCGGCCGCCGCTTCATACGCTCGGCTCACCCGCAATCCGGCGAAGCGGGCGAGCAGCAGGAGACGACCCGCCGCACCTCGCGCCTCCGTCGCGCGATTCTCGAGCGTCGGCATGCCGATGTCGAGCAGCTGGCGCATGCGCGGGGTGGGCACGATCGAATCTTCGCTGAGGGCCACCGCCATCATGATCGGAATCGTGCCCTCCCGCGCGAGCCGTTCGGCGGAGATGCCGTCGGTGACGGCGAGGAGCTCCCCCGAACGCCTCAGGCTGATCTCCGAGTAGTTGCGAACGAAATGAGGGAAGATGGCGCGATCCATGTTCCCCTCGATGAGCAGTTCCAGTACATCGATCGGATCCGCCTGCTCGTACAGGTGCTCGAACGCGAGTTGCCGAACCTCCGCGATGCGCGTAGCGGGCAGTTCGCCGACCGCGCTCGGGCGCAGTGCGCCCGCGATGAGCGTGTGGAGACGAAACCGCGTGCGCCCGTGCTGGGCGGAGACGCGACCGTATCCGAGCGCGTCGAAGCGCTCGAAATCCGCCCATGCCGAGGGGCCGCCCAATTGCGCTGCGAATGCTTCGTCGATCTCGGGCACGAGCGAAGCGAGGAGAGCGAGTTCGCGATCGGCGCGCGACGCAAAATCCGGAGCGAAGCCGGCGAGCAGTGTTTCGATGCCGCCAACCACCTCATCCGGCGTGGGCCGATGCGCGCCGCCCCGCGACAGCCCCGACATGACCGACAGGGCGAGCCGTACGGCGAGCGGGTGGCCTCGCGTCGAACGTCGCAGGGTGGCGATCTCGGATTCCGAGAGACGATAGGGAAGGGCCGACGCTGCGGTGGCGATCTCACTCGCGGTGAACGCAAGATCAGCGGTGCTCAGGATCGTGACGGCGAGCCCCGCGGCTGTCAGCGGCATCTCGAATCGCGTCGTCGACCGCGACGTCGCGAGCAGCCGTACATGCGGAGCACGGTGGAGCAGTGACACCAGCTGATCCTGCAGCTCGTTCGCAGCGAAGTGCAGGTCGTCGAGCACCAGGGTGACGGGATGCGGGTCGCGCATCGACGCCGACGTCACCAGGGGGAGAGCTTCCTCGGGCGAAATTCTGCCTTCCAGGAAGTCGCGTGCGAGCGGCCCGAACGTCTCCGGCCTGGCCGCGCCGAAGGCCTGCATGATGCGCAGCCAGAAGCTGCGGAGATCGTTCGCTCCGGCGTCGAGGGCGACCCACGCGAGCGCCGTCGGCTGTCGTTGCGACGACCACTGCGAGAGCAGCTCGGTCTTCCCCGCGCCATGCTCTGCCGTGATGATGACGACGCGCCCCGCGTGACTGAGCCGTTGCAGGAGTGGCACGCGTTGCACGTGACCGTGCATCGCGATTGCGCTCTCGTCTGCCACGACCTCCCCCGGCACTGAGCTTCCCCACTTCTTCAGCCCGGTTCGTACGAGCGATCACGGGCTGAGGTGCTTCGCAAAACAAGAGACTCGGATCGAGCCGGTCCCAGCTTAACCGGAATGTTATGACGGGTGATGGGTCCCTCGTGGGGCTGAATGGAGCGCGGACTCGGGCTGGGCGGCAGCCGCTCTATGGACCGGGGGAGAGACTCTGTCACAGAACCGTTACCGGGGCGCAGTAGGCTCGGGGGCGAGATTCAGACAGGACTTCGAGTCCCTTCCGATACATGGAGACATCAATGAAGATTCGTTTCGCACTTCCCGCTCTCGCCGCGGCAGCCGTGCTCACTCTGACCGGATGCGTGAACAACGCCGAGTCCGAAGGCGGAGCGGGGTCCACCGACTCCGCTCCCGCCGCCGAGATCACCGCAGACGAGGCCGCAGTCGCGCTCCTCCCGCAGGAGCTCAAGGATTCGGGCGAGCTCCGCATCGGCACCGACGCTGAGTACCCGCCGAACGAGTACAAGGACGCCGACGGCAACCCCGTCGGCTGGGGAGTCACGCTCGCCGAGGCCGTCTCCGCGAAGCTCGGCCTCGAGCCGAAGTGGGAGATCCTCGGGTTCGACAGCATCATTCCGCGCATCCAGGAGGGCGCGCTCGACATGGGCTCCTCCTCGTTCACCGATAACGTCGAGCGTCAGAAGTCCGTGGACTTCGTCGACTTCCTGAACGCGGGCACGCAGTGGGCGGCCGCCAGCGGCGCCGACGTCGATCCCGACGACGCATGCGGTCTCACGATCGCGGTGCAGGCGACCACCGTGCAAGACACGGATGAGCTGCCCGCGAAGTCGAAGGCCTGCACCGATGCGGGCAAGGAGCCGATCGAGGTGCTGCGCTTCGACGGACAGCCGGAGGCCACGCAGGCTGTCGTCGACGGACGCGCCGAAGCCTTCTCCGCCGATCTGCCCGTGACGGGCGACGCGGTGGCGAAGCTGAGCGATCAGCTGGAAACCGTCGGCGACGTCTTCGACGCCGCTCCGTACGGCTTCGCCACGCAGAAGGACGGCGAGACGACGAAGGCCGTGCAGGCCGCGCTGCAGTCCCTCATCGATGACGGCACCTACCTCGAGATCCTCACGGAGGCAGGCATCGAAGACGGCGCGGTCGAGCAGGCCGACATCAACGCCGGCACGGAGTAGTCGCGTAGATCATGTCGCATACCCACTCCTCGGATGCGGGGCCAGACGCCTCGCATCCGAAGTCGGCGCCGATTGAGGCGATCCGGCTCCGGCACCCCTGGCGAACCGTGTTCGCCGTGGTGCTCGTGCTCCTCGTGGCACTCTTCATCTACGACGCCGCATTCAACCGGCCGGTGTTCAACTGGGGCGAGGTCGGCAAGTACCTGTTCGACGTGCGCATCGTTTCAGGCGCCGGCTATGCGCTGCAGCTGACCCTCTACTCGATGATCATCGCCGTGCTGCTGGGCGTCACCATCGCCGTGATGCGGCAGTCGCCCAACCCGGTCGTGAAATCGATCGCCTGGGTGTTCCTGTGGCTCTTCCGAGGCACCCCGGTCTATGTGCAGCTCGTCTTCTGGGGCCTGGTGCCGACGATCTACAAGTCGATCAGTCTCGGAATCCCGTTCACGGAAGCGGCCTTCACGCTCAACACGAAGGACCTGCTGAGCTACTTCACGCTCGCCGTGATCGGCCTCGCCTTGAACGAAGCCGCGTACATGGCCGAAATCGTGCGCGCGGGGCTCCTGTCGGTGGACAAGGGGCAGAATGAGGCGGCGACCGCGCTCGGCCTCGGCTGGTGGCACACGATGAGCCGCGTGATCCTGCCTCAGGCGATGCGCGTCATCATCCCACCGACCGGCAACGAAGTCATCTCGATGTTGAAGACCACGTCGCTCGTGACCGCGGTGCCGTTCACCCTCGATCTGTACGGACGCGCGCGCGATATCTCCGCCGTGACCTATCAGCCCGTGCCCATGCTCATCGTCGCTTCGATCTGGTATCTGGCCGTCACCTCGATCCTCATGGTCGGGCAGTACTTCCTCGAGCGGCACTTCGCCAAGGGCGTGCTGCAGCGGCCCGACGTCATGAAGCCGACCGTTGCCACGCAGTCCGTCGGAGTCGTCGGCGTCGACGACCCGGAGCACCCGAAATATCCCGGGGCCGGGGGCGGAGAGAACATCGTGCCTCCGCACAACCGACCCGGAGGGGGTGGCGCATGAACGTGCACGCAACTGACACACCGATGGTCAGGGCCGAGGGCGTCTCGAAGTCATTCGGATCGAACCTCGTGCTCAAGTCGATCTCGCTCGAAGTGCAGCGCGGCGAGGTGCTGTGCCTCGTCGGGCCGTCGGGCTCGGGCAAGTCGACCTTCCTCCGGTGCATCAACCACCTGGAGACTGTGAACGCGGGAAGGCTCGCGGTCGACGGCGAACTCGTCGGGTACCGGCAGAAGGGCGACAAGCTCTACGAGATGCACCCTCGCGAAGCCGCGGCGCAGCGCCGTGACATCGGCATGGTGTTTCAGCGGTTCAACCTCTTTCCGCACATGACCGCGCTTGAGAACGTCATGGTCGCCCCGACGCTGCTGAAGAAGCGCAGCAAGGCGCAGCTGAAGTCACAGGCTATGGAGCTGCTGGCGCGCGTGGGCCTCGCCGAGCGACACGACTACTACCCGGCTCACCTCTCGGGCGGGCAGCAGCAGCGCGTCGCCATCGCGCGGGCGCTCGCGATGGAGCCCAAGCTGATGCTGTTCGACGAGCCGACCTCGGCGCTCGACCCCGAGCTGGTCGGCGAGGTGCTCGACGTCATGAAGGGACTCGCGGAGAGCGGCATGACGATGATCGTGGTGACGCATGAAATGGGGTTCGCGCGCGAGGTCGCCGACAAGCTCGTGTTCATGGATGGCGGCGTGGTCGTGGAATCGGGCGACCCCGCCGAGGTGCTCGCGAACCCGCAGCGGGAGCGCACGAAGGCCTTCCTGTCGAAGGTGCTCTGAGCGACCGAAACTGAGTGTCACGCGCTCAGGCGCGGACGCAGGATCGTGGCGGGGGCCCATCGGGCCCCCGCCACGTGTGCAATACCCGGCCGCCACGAAGGGGAACCTCGGTGCGGTTGGAGTCGATGAAGACTGAACAGAAAGGCAACGATGGTTACGAAACGGTCATCAACAGCCATGATCGGTGCGGGGGCACTGGTCGCGGCGTTGTTCGTGGGGGGCATTCCCACCGCGGCCACTGCAGCACCGGGCGATGCGCCCACTCCCATCACCTATGAGATCTCCGACCGGGTCCAGGGGCCGGCGAGTTACCCGGTGCAGACCCCGCTGCCCGAGGCGCCCGATGACGCGAGCGATCAGTCGCTCGTGCGCGGCGCGGTGCCGTACGCGGAGGTGGCTCGCACGGTGAACCGCCTCATGACGGAGAGCGACCGCGTGTCCGCGCAAGTCGTGGGCAGCTCCGTGCAGGGGCGCGACATCCAGCTCGTCACGCTGACGTCGCCCGAGACGGCGGAGCAGACCGAGCAGCAGCGGGCTTGGAAGGAACGGATCAAGCAGGACCCGGCGGGCGCTGCTGCCGATACGGCGCTCACCGAGGGCTACAAGGTGCCGATCTGGTTCAACGGCAATATTCACGGCAACGAGTGGGAGGGCGCCGACATTATTCTCGAGTACATCGAGAAGCTCGCGACCTCAGATGACCCGGCGATCGTCGAGATGCTCGAGCAGTACCGGTTCTACTTCACCGTGACCAACAATCCCGACGGGCGCGTCAACGGCACGCGCGCGAACGCCGACGGATTCGACGCGAACCGCGACATGATTACCGGCGTGACGCCGGAGTCCCGCGTGATCCGCGACCTTGCCGGCGTCATCCAGCCGACCTTCTACGTCGATCTGCACGGGTACACCGATGTGCTCCAGATCGAACCCTGCGGCCCGCCGCACGGCGAGAACTACGAGTACGACCTCTTCCTGCCCCACGCCTACTCGGCCGCACTCGCGATCGAGCAGGCTGTGGTCGGCGCGAACATCGAGGGCAACCCGCTGACGGATGACGGCGGCATCTTGATCCCCTACCGCGACATCCGTTCGGGTTGGGACGACTGGCCTCCGCTCTTCACTCCGCAGTTCCTCGCCTACCAGGGCGCCGTCACCAACACGGTCGAGCTGCCTCTGGGCCGCGGCGGAAACCCGGACCAGGCTGAGCGCGAGCGCCGCACCGGCGTGAACGTCGAGGTCGGCATGGTCACGGTCGAGAGCGCGAGCGCCTACTTCGCCGAGAACTCGGGCGCCCTGCTGCAGAACCAGATGGAGATCTTCCGTCGCGGCGATGCCGGCGAGCCCCTCAAGTCGATTCCGGCCGACCCGAATCCCGCGGACTACCCGGGGATGCCGCTCGAGTGGATCGACGTCTGGGACGAGACCGACGTGTACGGTGCGGAGTTCCCGCGCGCATACGTGATTCCGGCGAATACCGATCAGCAGCGCTCCGTCACCGATGCGGCGCGACTCGTCGACCAGCTCATCGCGAACGGCGTCGAGGTCTCGCGCGCGACCACGCCGCTGACCGCGGGTGACACGACGTACCCGGCGGGCAGCTACGTGATCGACATGCACCAGCCGCTGCGCGGCATGGCGAATGTGCTGCTCGCCGATGGCTCGGACATCACGGAGCGGGTTCCTGATATGTACGACATGTCGGCGTGGAGCCTCGCGCTCCTGTGGGGCGCCGACGTCTTCCCCGTGGGGGCGTCGCAGGACGCGTCGCTCGACGGCGTGGGCCTCGAGATCGTCGCGGAAGCCGCTCCGACCGGCGTGCTGCCTGAAGAGGCCGGCTACCTCGAGCTCGCAACGCCGGGGGCTGCCGAGTACCAGGCGATCAACGTGCTGCTCGAGCAGGGTGTTGCCGTGTCGTCGTTCGCCGACGGATCGGTGATCATCGGCGGCGATGAGACGACGCGTGCCGCAGCGCTGGCCGTGGCCGACGCGTACGGCGTGCAGTTCACCGCGACGACGGGCGTGCGCCTGCTCACGGAGACGAGCACCGCGCTGAAGGCTTTGCGGGTGGCGTACTCGGGCAATCAGGACGACCGCGTGACGCTGAGCCGTCTCGGGTTCACGGACCAGGTGCGGGTCGACGCGGCATCGCTCACGGCCGATCCGACTCTGCTCGATGACGTCGACGTGCTGTGGGTCGGCGGCAACCTGGCATTCGCTGCGGAGCAGACGGCGGGAGCCAACGCTGTGGCTGCGTTCATCGCGGCCGGCAACGGCGTCGCGGGCCGGGGAACCGCCGTCGCGAACTTCGCGAACGCCTTCAGCCTCACCGAGGTCACCGCGACCAGCGGTACGCGCAGCTCGAACGGCATCGTCCGAGTGGAGAACTCCGAGGGCGGCCTGCTCTCGACCTATCCGCAAGACACAGCCTTCGTCACCCCCGCGGTCTGGTACACCGGACTGGGCGAGAACGCCGTCGTCGAGCAGAGCTACGCGACGGAGAACCTCTTCGTCTCGGGGCACTGGGCCGATGTCGGCAGCAACGGGGCGCCGGGAACGAGCCGCGCCGATGCGGCCGGGCAGGCCTCTGCGGTATCCGCGGTCTCGGATTCGGGCAGCGAGCTGGTCATGCTCGGCACGTCGGTCAACTTCCGCACGCACCCGGTTGGCAGCTACCCGTGGATCGCGCGGGCGCTGTTCGACGTCAACGCGAATCCCGGCACAGCGGTACCGGTGACGCTCGGCGAGGAGCACCTCACCGATGACACCCGCGGTGGGGTGCAGGTGCCAGCCGAGATCGAGATCGGCGCGTCATTCGACGTGACCTTCGCAGATCTCGCCGACGGTACCGAGGTGGCGCTGAGCTACTTCGGCGCGAGCGTGCCTGCGACGGAGACGACTGATCCCGCGACGGACTCCACGGCGCCCGCACCGACCGCGCTGCTCGCCATGGGCACGGTCACCGGCAACACACTCACGGTCGATGCGCTTCCCGAGGGCATCGAGCCGGGTGAGCTGCGGATCGCCGCGAGCCAGGCCGAGGGCATGGCGCTCATCGGCTGGGACGACACGGTCGCGGTCGCGGCCGAGGTTCCCGGTGGGGATCCGGGCGCTGGCGCAAGCGGTGCCGCGGATGGCAGTGCGGCCGGCGCTGCTGACGGCGGCGCGAGCGGTGCGGCCGCAGGTGCTGCCGATGGTGGGGCCGCAGCGGGCGGGGGATCGGCCTCGGCTGATCCGGCGTCGGCGAGCGGGGCCGCTGACGGCGGTCAGGGCGAGCTCAGCAACACCGGCGGCATGCAGCTCACCGGTGGCATCGCGCTCGCACTGCTGCTCGCGCTCGGCGGCGGTGCAGTACTGATCGCGCGTCGCAAGCGACTTGCTCAGGAGACTGCTGCGTAGTCCGCATGCAGGAACGACGCGGGGTGGAGGCCAAGCTTCCACCCCGCGTTCTCTGTTCAGGCGCCGTCGCCGAGATCGTTCTTGATCTTGGTGGTGGAGACGCCCTCGGTGCGGTCGAGATACACGACCTCGCAGTAGTCGCGCAAAATCTCGAAACGGGGGTCGCCCTCCCAGTCGCCACCCATCACCACGGTGTCGATCTCGTACTTCTGCACGTCGCGAATCTTCTGGTCCCATGCTTCCTCGGGAATCACCAGGTCCACGTACCGCACGGCCTCGAGCATGTTCTTGCGGGTCTCGAAGTCGTGGTACGTCTGCTTGCCCTTGCCCGCGTTGAAGGCCTCAGAGGAGGCCGCCACGACGAGGTAGTCTCCGAGCGCGCGAGCCCGGCGCAGGAGTCGAATGTGGCCCCAGTGCAGCAGGTCGAACGTGCCGTAGGTCAGTATTCGCTTCATCGCTCCAGTGTACGGTTCGCCGAGCGGGGCGAGACGTTCGGTCGGCGAGCGCTGCCCAGGTCAGGCGACGAGCACCCAGACGCCGGCGATCGCCGAGGCGATTGCGAGGAGCATGGCGATGCCGATCAGTACGGCGTGCACGGTGAGAAACGTGGTGGCCCGCCCCTGCTCGTCGCGTGCACGCGGATCCTTCGAGATGCGGGTCCAGAAGCGCGGCCACACGACCACGTTGTAGAAGGCGTTGACGAGCAGCAGGATTCCGGCGAAGACGACCATCATTGCTTCAGTGTAGATGCGCGGGCGCTCGCGATGCCGAATCCGAGCTCGCAGACGACGACGCCCGTCAGCATGAGCAGCACGGCGGACCAGCCCACCCCGGCTTCGACGAGCAGCCCGGGCGCGACGATCATTCCGATGCGCCAGCGCGCACGCGAGGCGAGACTGGGCGCAGGGCGAAGCTCGACGACGCGTTATGGCGAGCCGTGCAGTTGCTCGACGAGGTGGGAGTGCGGCACGCGGAGCGCCGACTCGCGCAGCTGATCCTCCACGGGATCACGAGCGAACTGGGCATCCGCGCCTTTCTCGGGTCCTCGTATCGTTCGGGCGTGCACGTGACCCGCGCCGACGGATCGGCCGGAGTGCACCTGGATGAGGCTCGCGGGGTCGGGTCGCGATGCGCACTTCAGCATGGTGGCCAGCCGCGTCTTCCCGCCGGTGTTCCCGGCGGCCGCCCCTCCGCCTGCCCCGTCCGCTGTCCACTCCCCGAACGCACAGGCCTCCTCACTCTGAGGGGTCAACAAGGTGCAGTATTTCCCGGGATTATGCACTTTACTGACCGCTCAGCGAGGCGGGGCGGTCACTCCGGAGCACTTCCCGCGCGAATACCGCACGTCAGTTGTCGCCCGCCGCTGGGGTCTCTCAGCAGGTCAATGGCGGAGCGCCCGCAACTGCGCCCACACGGTCAGCAGATAGTCGGGCCCTCGCGAATCGAAGGGGAGATGCTCGCGAATCCTCCGGAGTCGATAGCGCACTGTTTGCTCGTGCACTCGAAGGCGGCGTGCGGTGCGTCCGACGTTGCCCGACTCCTGCAACCAGCACTCAAGCGTTTCCGAGAGATGCGCGGTCGCAGCCCCGTGATCGAGGAGGGCGCGGACCTCGGGCAGCACGAGTCGATCGTCGACCTCTAGGCGCGTGCGGCATGCTGAGAGGAACAGCTGAGGGCGCGTGCGTTCCACCGTACCGATCCGTTCCCCGAGGCGCTGAGCGGCGGCGGAGACTTCCCGCGCTTCGTCAGTCGCGTACGCGAGTCGAGTGCCGATCGGATGCGGATCGCTGAGACCGATCGTCACGTTTTCCGCCGTCTCGGGTGGCAGTTCTGAGAGTGCGGAGGCCACCCATTCCCCGACGGTCGTGACCTGTCCTGTCGGGCACAAGGCGACGATCTCGTGACTGTCGAGCACCAGCACGAGGTCGGGCATGTACATTGCGAGATACCTGCTCAAGACCGCACGAACTTCTTCGAGTCGTACCCCCACCCAGTGCCCTCTTGCCACGGTCGCGACAAGCATCACCGCGGTCCCTGAGCCCGTCGGATCCAAGGTGTGCTCATCACCGGGTTGACTCGCCGCCACGAGCACGCGCTTGAAGGATTCTTCACGGCGGGAACTGCTCTGGCTGCTGAGTCGCCACGATTCGAGCAGCATGTCGGCGGCGAGCGCGGCTCCCGACGTCAGCAACTGCGCTTTTTCGGCGTCGAGCTCATGCTCTTCGGGGTGTTCGCCTGCAGGATCGACCGCCCAGATCGTACCGAGCGGAATCGTGCCGGCGCGCACGGCGATGGCTGCTCGGGGGAGGTGGTCGCCAAGACGGTCGAATCGCACGATGCCCTCGGCGGCGAGCACGTCGCGGTACCGCCGCTCGTTCACTGGAGCATCACCTGCACGGCGGAACAGAATGCCCGTTGTGCGCAACTCATCGATCGCTTGATCGGGAACCGATGAATGGGCGAGGATCCCGCGCTGGTGATCTTCGATCGCGACTGAGCCTCCGAACCCCCGCGCGATGGTATTCGCAAGCGCGAAAAGCTTGTCCCCGGTCGAAGGCATCGGGGCGAGCGACTGTGCGCTTTCGCCCAGGATCCGGGTCAGCAGTGCGTCGAATTCCCGCCAGCTGACGTGCGCTGCGAGTACCACCGCTGCCACTCCAGCAGCGCTGATGCGCTCCATGAGCGCCTCAGATCGTTCGGAGCTGATGTCCGCTTTCAGTGCGACGCCCGCGCACCCGCTGCTGGCCGCGACCTCCAGCGCTCGCTGCACCTCGGCTGGCACCATCGCATCAGCGGATATCAAGCTGAGAAGCACGCCCTCGCCCCCGGTGTCCGAACTGCGTGCGTCGTAGATGTCGAGTGCGCGAACTACCGGGTCAGCGAGCCCATCCGGAATGACGATGCGGATCAGGTCGCTTCCGAGGCGTTGCTCGAGTTCGTGCAGACGCAGGCCGTATCGGTCCTCCCACGCGAGCGAAGCGTCGGGTGACGTTGCCGTATCCGATAGTTGCATGATCAAAACTTATCGAATCAGACAGTCAATGGGAACGCTGGCGCTCCTAGTGTGGGTGATGCACGACACGCTCATGCCTCAGACAAGGAGTCACCGGTGACCCACGCGCACGTTCTTCCGCCCTCGGTCGCGAGAGTGTTTCCCCGTAACAGCGGGGTGGGCGCCGCGGGAGACCTCACGGTTGGGGGCTGTTCGGTGCCCGAACTCGCCCGACGATTCGGAACGCCGCTCTACGCATTCGACGAAGCCGGCCTGCGTCAGACGATGCGCGAATACCGCGATGGCCTCGCCTCCCGCTGGCCGCGGTCGCGAGTCTGTTTCGCCTCAAAATCACTGCCGTGCATCGCGGCCTACGCGATCGCCGAGGCCGAGGGCCTCTCAGTCGACGTGGCGGGTGAGGGCGAATTGCGCCTCGCGCTCGCGGCGGGAGTCGAGCCGGGTCGCATCACGCTGCACGGCAACGCGAAGAGTCGGGCGGAAGTGCAACTCGCGCTCCGGTCCGGGGTCGGCATCATCGTGATCGACAATCTGCATGACGTCGAGATGCTCTCCGAATGCGCAACAGCCGACCAGGATGTGCTGATCCGCGTGATTCCCGAGATCGACGCGCAGACGCATCCGGCGATTGCAACGGGAGGCCACAGGTCGAAGTTCGGGCTGCCGATGGCAGACGCCCTGCAGGCGATCGAAGATCTGTGTGGGCATCCATTCATTCGCGTGCGGGGCGTGCATCTGCACATCGGCTCCCAGATTCTCGATACCGAACCATTCGCGGCGGCAGTCGCCGTACTGGCGGAACTCGGGAACTTCGACACGTACAACCTCGGAGGTGGTCTGGGGGTCGATTACTCCTCGGACGATGATGCGCCGAGCATCGGCGCCTATCTTGACGCCATCGTGGGTGCTGCACGTCGATCGCTCCCGGAGCATGCCGAGTTGATCATCGAACCCGGGCGGTCGTTGGTCGCTCGCAGCGGCATCACCGTCTACGGCGTGCGAAACGTCAAACATTCGAACGACGTCTTCGTGGCCGTGGACGGGGGGATGTCGGATCAGCTCAACATCGCACTCACCCGTGAACGTTTCACCGCGGTCGTGGCGGATCGGGTGACCGCGATCCCTGACACGGTGGCACAACTCGTGGGTCGGCAGTGCGAATCGGGGGATCTGCTCGTAGACCAGGCGCATCTCAGCGCTCCCCGAAGCGGTGACATCATCGCGCTCGGTGCAACGGGCGCGTATGGATTCACGTTCGTCAACAATTACAACGGCGCACTGCATCCGCCGATCGTGTTCTGCAACGAGGGCACGGCGCGCATCGCTGTGCGCCGGCAGACATATGCGGAGCTCGCCGATCGGCATGCGCCTGCGCTCGACACAGATTGGCTCGAAGCGGGCGCCCGCGAAGGGCTGTCACGGCCGCTGTAACCGCGGATCGCACGTCCGCCTCATGTGCTCTCCTGAGCGCACTGACATTTCAATGAAGAAAGGCAGTTCCATGAACAGCACACGTATTCCCCAACTCCTCGCAGTGGTCGCGGTCGGCGCTCTGACGCTCTCAGCCTGCAGCGGGGGCGGAAGCGCATCCGCGGATGGCCCGAGCGACACGGAGCCGGGAGGCATGTCGCTTTCGGTCACCACGGAATTCAGCACGGAAGCGAGTGAGGACGCGGTTGCGCTGCTTCCCGAAGACGTGACCGAGCGCGGCGTCATCCGCATCGCGATGGGGGTGCCGTACCCGCCGTTCGTCGAGTACAACGATGCTGATGAGCTCGTCGGAGTCGACGTCGACATGGCGACCGCGTTGAGCCAGAAGCTCGACATCCCGATCGAGGTGAACCACCAGCCGTTCGAATCGGTGATCCCGTCTCTGCAGGCCGATCGCCACGACCTCATCATGATGGGCATGAACGACTCCGAAGAACGACAGCAAACGCTGAACTTCGTCGAAGAGATCAAAGCGGGGTTCGGCATCGTCGTTGCGAAGGGGAACCCCGAGGGGATCACGACCTTGTCGGACCTGTGCGGCCTGAGCGCTTCTACGCAGAAGTCGACGCTGCAGGCCGAGTTGCTCCAGGAGCTCTCCGATGAGTGCATCGCCAACGGCGAGGCCGGAATCGACGTTCAGGCGCTTCCCGTGGCGCAGGACTCGCAGACCGCGCTGCGGGCTGGCCGCGCGCAAGCGTACATCGTGGATGCTCCGGTCGCGGCCTATACCGTCGCCACCGCGGGCGACGGAGAGCATTTCGAGATGATCGCCGATCCAGAGAATCCTCAGGGCTTCAACCCGGTGTACACGGGGTTCGGATTGCTGAATTCACGAACAGAGCTCACCGACGCCCTGCAGCTCGCGATGCAAGAGCTCATGGATGAAGGTATCTACCAAGACATCCTCGACGAGTACGGCATGGGTTCGCTCGCCTTGGATGAGGCGCTCGTGAACGCGGCGAAGGAGTAGAGCGCCTCATGGCATCGACGGCTCCCAGTCGCGAGTTCGACAACGCGGTGCGTCCGCTCCGGCGGCCGGGCCGATGGGTCGGCGCGGCGGTGATCATCGTCCTCCTCGCCGCCTTCGCGCAAGCGATCGCCACCAACGAGAACATCGATTTCGCCACGATTGGCGAATATCTCCTCAATCCGCGCATCCTCTCCGGCGTGCAACTCACGCTGCTCATCACCGTCATCGCCATGACGTGCGCCGCGATTCTCGCGGTGATCATCGCGGCCATGCGCATGTCCGGCAATCCGGTCATGGTCGCGGTTGCGGCCGTGTACGTCTGGGCGTTCCGCGGGACACCGCTGCTCGTGCAGATCGTGATCTGGGGCTACTTCGGGTTGATCTTCGACAAGATCACGCTCGGGATCCCCTTCACCGACATCGTGTTCGTGCAGGCCGACACCAACACTTTGATCACAGCGCTCGTGGCGGGAATCATCGCGCTCACCCTGAATGAGGCGGCGTACTCCTCGGAGATCGTCCGGTCGGGCATGCTGTCCGTGGATGAGGGTCAGCGCGAAGCGGCCGCTTCGCTGGGCATGAGCCCTGCCTACTGCTTCATGCGGGTGCTCCTGCCGCAGGCGATGCGGGTGATCATCCCGCCGATGGGCAATCAACTCATCTCGATGATCAAGAACACGTCACTGCTGTCGCTGATCGCGGTCCTCGAACTCTATACGCAGGCCACTCAGATCTCGGCGCAGAACCTGCGTCAGGTCGAACTGCTCATCGTGGTGAGCATCTGGTACCTCGCGATCGTCTCGGTGCTCTCGATTCCGCAGCACTACCTCGAGCGCTACTTCGGTCGGGGAAGTACGAAGAATCAACCGCAGACGCTGGCGCAGAAGGCCCGCGAATATACCGGGTCGATCCAGGTGCAGCGGGAGCACAAGCGCAAGCGAAAGGCACAGAATCATGTCTGACTCCACGGTTTTCGGCAGCGGCAGCGAGTCTTCGATCGCACTGAATGACACCGCACTGGTGCAATTGCGGGGCGTGCGGAAACGCTTCGGCACGCTCGAGGTCTTGAAGGGCATCGACATGGATGTGCACGCGGGTGAGGTGACCTGTCTGCTGGGCCCATCTGGCTCGGGCAAATCCACGCTGCTGCGGTGCATCAATCATCTCGAATCGATCAACGGGGGCAGGATCACGGTCGACGGAGAGCTCGTGGGCTACCGCGAGCGCCGGGGTGAACTGCACGAGTTGCATCCGCGCGAGGTGGCGAAGCAACGGCGGAAAATCGGCATGGTGTTCCAACGCTTCAATCTGTTCCCGCATATGACCGCGCTCGAGAACATCATGGAGGCTCCGATTGGCGTGGCGAGACGGCCGAAAGCCCGAGTGCGCGCCGATGCGATGGAACTTCTCGCGCACGTGGGTCTTGAGGATTGGGCCGGTCACTACCCGGCGCAACTGTCGGGTGGCCAGCAGCAGCGCATCGCGATCGCCCGTGCGCTCGCGATGAAGCCGAAGATCATGCTGTTCGATGAACCGACGAGCGCCCTCGATCCTGAACTGGTGGGCGACGTGCTCGAGGTGATGCGAGACCTGGCGCGAGCGGGAACCACGATGGTGGTCGTCACCCACGAGATCGGGTTTGCGCGCAGCGCGGCAGACACCGTTGTCTTCATGGATGACGGTGTCGTCGTGGAATCCGGTACCCCGGAGCAGGTCTTCGACTCCCCGCAGAACCTGCGCACGCAAGGATTCCTGGAGAACGTTCTCTAACAGGGGGATCGTTTGAGCACCCGCATTAGGCTGACGGCATGAACGAGTACCGCCAGATCGTCCGCAAATGGGTGAAGCCGGAAGACCTCAATCAGCACGGGGCGCTGTTCGGCGGCCGCCTGCTCCAGTGGGTCGACGAGGAGGCGGCGATCGTCGCCGTCGCGCAGCTCGGCACCATCGACGTCGTGACCAGGCACATGTCGGCGATCGACTTCTCGGCGCGCGCCGACCGGGGCGACCTGCTCGAGCTCGTCTACTCGATCGTCGCCTACGGCCGCACCTCGATCACCTTGGCGTGCCGTGTGGAGAACGCGGTCACCGGTGCCGAGATCCTCACGCTCGAGCGCATCGTCTTCGTCGCGGTCGATGCGACGGGCGCTCCGGTCGTGCACGGGCGCACCGCCCCGACGCCGGGCACTGAGCGCCTCCGCGAGTCGTCGAAGTGACGCCGACTACTCGGCGGGTCGCAGGTCGTAGGTGACCCACGGCGTCTGCGTCGCGACCCGATCGTAGAGGCTGCGGGCGGCCGTATTGCTCTCGTCGGTGATCCACCGCACGAGCGATGCGCCCTCGTCTCGCGCGATCTCGGCCAGGCGGTGCAGGATCGCGGTGCCCGCTCCCGTGCCGCGCGCATCCGGCGCGGTGAACAGGTCGTCGAGGTAGAGGCCGCTGTCGCCGTAGATCGGGCGGGCATAGGCGCGGTAATGGGCGAGCCCGACCGGCGTGCCGTCGACCTCGGCGATGAGCCCGCGCGTCTGGTGGGCCGGGTCGGTGAGCCACCCCCAGACCGTGTCGTACACCGCTGGGTCGTGCGGTTTCTCGTAGAAGTCGCGATAGCCGCGGTACAGCTCCGCCCACGTCTCCCGGTCGTCGGGTGCGACATCGCGCACGCGGACGCGGCCGGCGGTCGCCCCGTCGCTCATGCGAGGCGCTCCGTCTCGACGAAGACGATCGGCGCGCCGTCGCCGCGATTCTCGACGCGGTGCTCGGAACCGGCGGGTCGCGTGTAGCTCTGCCCGAATACCAGTTCAGCGACGATCTCGCTGCCGTCCGCCGCGACGACGTGCATCGTGTCGGTGACGAGCGGCACGACGACGTACTCGAAGTCGTGCCGGTGCATGGGGATCGCGCCCCCGGGCTGGATCGTCCATCGCGTGACTCTGAAGAACTCGTTCTCGAGCTGCACCTCGCCCTGTGATCCCGTGCCGTGTGCGTCGCTGCTCATGCATCCTCCTCGAACGTGGTGCGGTCTTCGCCGGGAGGCCGGCACCGCAGAACCTGCTCCTCAGCCTACGCCCGCTCGGCGTCGCCGAGACTGGATCGGAGTCCGATGAGTTCGGGATACAGGGCGAGGATCACGTTCGATAGCACGAACGACGACGTGATGGGCTGCCCGAGCGCCTGCTCGACGCGCGACAGGCGATACCGGACGGTGTTGGGGTGCACGAAGAGTGCTGCAGCGGTGCGGGTGACGTTCTGCTCGGTGGCCAGGTACGTGACGAGGGTCTCCCGCAGCTGCGGTGCGGCGATGGGGGCCAGCGTGGTGCGGATCCGCTCCTCCAGCTGGCGCGCGTCGACGTGCGAGAGCAGCCAGGTGGCGAGGTCGATGCGGTCGATGAGCACGGGGCCCAGCCCTTCCGGGGCGGTGGCCGCTGCGGCCCATTGACGTGCGATGCCGAGACCCGTCTCCGCTTCGCGCACGCACTCGGAGATGCGGGAGAGCGCGGAGAACGGCGCGGAGACGCCGACGAGATACTGGCGTGAGATGTCTGCGAGCCACCGCTCGCTCGCCGGCGTATCCGGCACGATCGCGGAGAGCGTCGCCGGGGCGTCCATTCCGACCCGTCGCAGCATCGCGAGGAGCGGCAGCTCCTCCGACCGCGCCCGGGCGTGGAACTGGGTGACGTGCCCCTCCGTGGCGGTCGTGCCGTCGATCGGCGCCGCCTCGATCGTGCGGATGGCGGCGTATGCGGGGAACCGGAATTGCGCGAGCCGACTCCAGAAGCGGTGCTCGCGAGCGGGGAGCACCCCGTCGTAGAGCGATGAGATGAGCTGCTCGTTGTCCCGCCGATCGCGCTGGGTCGCGCCGTACTGGATGCCGTGGACGGCGCCGAGCAATCGCTCGGAGGTGTCGAGGAGGAGTTCGCCGAGCTGGTCGAGCGTGTCGGCGCCCCGGCTGGCGATCGCGATGACGTGCACGCCGTCCCTGAGCGCGACCCGCCGCGTGCGCACCGCCCACCGCCCGATCGACAGCTGGAGCTCGCGGCGGTGCGTCGCCGCCACCTCGTTCCAGATGAGCTGGGTGGGTGCCTCGCCGGTGCTCGCGACGATCGTGCCCTCGAAATCGTAGATGACGGCGGTGCCCTTGCAGAGCGTCGCGATGCGGGACGTCAGGGCGTGCACCGGGTCGGTGGAGGCGACCGCGGAGAGCAGGGCGTTCGTGATGTCGAGCGTGGTGCGGAGGCGATCGATCTCGGTGATCGGAACGGACGGCGTCGTCATGCGGTACTCCGAGCATTGTGTGAACGGGAGATTTCAGGGAGGGTTTCGATGCGATTTTTGGAGATTCTACAAGGGGGCGCTCTGAAAGCTTCGTATTTTCTAGTGACCCCGGCGACGAGGCGCAGCAAGGTTGAGGCATCCGGAACTCAACGATGAACTCCAGGAGGAGCCCATGAACCATGTCCGTGTCGCAGTCGACGTCGGAGGCACGTTCACCGATGTGTGCATCTTCGATGACGATACGCAGCAGATGCGCATCACGAAGGTCCCCTCGACGCCGAGCGATCCGATGGAGGCAGTGATGCACGGCGTCGCTCGCGGTGAGATCGATCTGTCGCAGGTCGTCCAGTTCTCGCACGGCACGACCGTGGCGACGAACGCCCTCATCACCCGGAACTTCCCGGCCGCCGCTCTCGTCACCACCCGCGGGTTCCGCGATGTACTCGAAATCCGGGACGGCACGAAAGACGATCTCTGGGATGCCTACAACGACGTCTCGGAACCGTACATCAGACGCCGGGATCGCTTCGAGGTCACGGAACGCATCGACTACAACGGCCACACCATCACCGCCCTCGACGAGGGCGAGGCGCGCGCACTCGCCGAGCTGCTGCATCGCCGCGGGGTGAAGACCATCGCCGTGTGCTTCCTCAACTCCTACGCGAACGCCGCTCACGAGACCCGCATGCGGGAGATCATCGAGGAGACCATTCCCGATGCGACCGTCTCTACCTCGGCCGAGGTGCTCCCCGAGATCTTCGAATACCCGAGGTTCAACACCGCCGTCGCGAACGCCGTGCTGGCCCCCCTCGTCTCGGGGTACGTGAACCGCCTGGCCGCGCGCCTCACCGACGGCGGCTACCGGGGCGATCTCCTGCTCCTGCACTCGGGCGGCGGCTCCATGACGCCCCGACTCGTCGAGAAGTTCCCGGTGCGGCTCGCCGCCTCAGGCATCGCCGCCGGAGCGATCTCGGCGAAGCACATCGCGCAGCAGTGCGGGTACGACAACGCGGTGAGCCTCGACATGGGCGGAACGTCCACCGACATCGCGCTCGTCGCGGACGGGGAACTGCGCGTCTCCCAGGAGTGGCAGGTGGAGTACGGCCACCCGATCATCTTCCCCTCGATCGAGGTGCTCACCATCGGCGCGGGAGGCGGCTCGCTCGCGCACATCGACATCGCCGGCTCGCTGCGCAACGGCCCGCAGTCCGCCGGGGCCGACCCCGGCCCGGCGTGCTACGACGCGGGCGGCGACGCACCCACGAACACCGACGCCAACGTCGTGCTCGGCCGGCTCGGCACGTCGCTCGCCGGTGGCGCGAAGCACCTGCAGAAATCGCTCGCAGAGGCCGCGATCACCCGCGCGATCGCCGAGCCGCTGGGCATGGAGCTCGCGGAGGCGGCCCACGCGATCGTCGCTGTTGCGAACGCCAATATGGCTGACGCGGTGCGCCTGGTCTCGATCCGGCGCGGATACGACCCCCGCGACTTCGCCCTGCTGGCCTTCGGCGGCGCCGGAGCGCTGCACGGCGCCGACGTGGCCAGAGAGCTCGGGATCCCGACGGTCGTCGTCCCGCCCAGTCCCGGAGTGACCTCCGCCATGGGGTGCCTGCTCGTCGACATTCAGCACGACTTCGCGCATATGTACACCGGTCTCGCCTCGGGGGCGGATGAGGAGGGCATCGAGCAGGAGTTCGTCGCACTCGAGAACGAGGCGTCGGCCCGCCTGCGCCACGAGGGCGTCGCCGAAGCCGACGGGCTGCTGCAGCGCAAGATCTCGATGCGGTACCAGGGGCAATGGCGGTCGCTCCAGGTGCCGATGGGCTCGGGTCCGGGCGCCGTTGAGCAGGCGGTGCGCACGTTCCACGAGCAGTACGAGCGGGAGTTCGCGTTCCGGCAGGATGACGCGCCGGTCGAGGTGTATCAACTCCACCTGACGGCCGTCGGCAAGATTCCCAAGCCGTCGTTCAGGCCGGCGGAGGTGGTCGAGCAGGCTCCGGGGGAGCCGGAGGATCGCCGCGATGTCTACTTCGGGTCCGACGGCTGGCTCGATACGCCGGTCTACGATCGCGACGCGCTCGCCGCGGGCACGGTCTTCGGGGGCCCCGCCATCATCAATCAGCTCGACTCGACCACTGTTGTGCCGCCGCACACGAACGCCGAGATCGACGAGTGGCTCAATATTCGCATTCATCTCGAGGAGACCAACTGATGACTGACACCCTGACCCAGGTCAGTGCCCCCGACACCGTTCGCACCCGGCAGACCACCCTCGACCCCGTGACGTTCGAGGTGCTGAAGAACGCATTCGCCACCAGCGTCGACCTGATGAGTGAGCAGATCCTCCGCACGTGCTATTCCTTCGTTATCTATTCGCGGGACTTCTCCTCCGCGCTCTGCGATGCGCGCGGCAACACGGTGATGCAGGGTTCTGGCGACATCGCGGTGCACGTCGGCACGCTGCACTTCCAGGCCAAGGCGGTGATCGAGCAGTTCGACGGAGACATCCACCCCGGAGACGTGTTTGCGATCAATGACCCCTATCGTGGTGGCACGCACTTCAACGACGTCTCGTTCGTGCGCCCGGTCTTCTCCGAAGGGCGGATTATCGCATTCGCTCAGAACAAGGGCCACTGGGCCGACATCGGGGGCAAGGTGCCCGGTTCGTTCGATGTCTCCGCGTCCGAGCACTTCGGCGAGGGGCTGCGCATTCCCCCGATCCGCGTGTGGTCGAAGGGAGTCTTCCTGCACGATGTGGCGCAACTGCTCGTCGCGAACACGCGCGCACCCGAGCAGGCGCTCGGCGATCTGCATGCTCAGTCGGAAGCGACTGCGGTCTGCGAACGGGAAGTGCTGCGCCTCGTCGATCGGTACGGCACCGACACCGTGGAGCTCGCCATGCAGGAGACGCAGGACTACGTCGAGCGAACCGTGAGACGCCGGCTGGTCGACCTGCCCCAGGGGCGTTGGGAGACGGTCGACTACCTCGACCTCGATCCTGGCAAAGCCGAGGGGCTCGTGCCGGTGAAGATCGTCATGACGCTCGATGGGGAAGGTATCCACTACGACCTGGAGGGCAGCGCCGGCGTTGTCGACACCTTCTTGAACTCCGGCTACGGCACGACCTTCTCCGCGATCTACGCCGGCACGAAGACGTTCTTCCCCGATGTGCCGCTGAACTCCGGCTTCTACGCTGCCGTCACCGCTGAGATCGGCCCGGAGGGCACGGTGGTCAACGCCGGCTGGCCCCATGCTGTAACCGGCTTCTGCTCCGGGCCGTACGAGAAGCTGATGAACGGGATCTTCGAGATCTGGTCGCAGATCATGCCGGAGCGGGCGATGGCGTGTGCGTTCAACCTCGAGTATCTGCTCGTGGGCGGGCGCGACTCCCGACGCGAGGAGAACCCGTACTTCATGTGGTACGACTGGATGGCCGGCGGCTGGGGCGGCCGCTCCTCCAAAGACGGTTCGACGGCGACGGCGCCAGTGTTCGGCGTCGGGCTCGCGGTGCAGGCGTGCGAGGGTCAGGAACGACTCACCCCGGTCCTCACCACCATGCACCGCATCGGCACCGATTCCGGCGGCCCAGGCCGGTTCCGCGGCGGCTGCGGCGTGGAGAAGGGCGGAACGCTCACCGATGCTGACGCCTCGGTGATGAGCTACTGCTGCGACCGCGCACGCTCCATCACGTGGGGCATCGAGGGCGGCCTGCCATCGATCCCGCACGGCGTCTGGCTCAATCGCGACACCGAGAACGAACGGTTCCTCGGCTCCATCTTCTCCTCGGTCCCGGTGCAACCCGGCGACACCTTCTACCGGCCTTCGGCGGGCGGTGGCGGCTTCGGAGATCCCCTCGACCGCACGCCCGATGAGGTGCTGGAAGACGTGATCGACGACTACGTCTCGATCGAGCGGGCAGCGGCCGATTACGGCGTCGTCATCATCCCGATCGATCCCGATCTCGACCAGTACGAGATCGATCGGGAGCGCACCGCCGAGCAGCGAGCGCACATCCGCACGCATCGCCGGGGGTGGCTCGAGGAGGACCCCGAGCGCATCGCCGAGCAGTACCGCGCCGGGGAGATCGATCTGCTCGATGTGATCCGGCGGCACGGCGTGATTCTCGACTGGGGCACCGGCGAGCTCTTCGTCGAGACCACACGACAGCACCGGGAGCAGATGGTGCGGCGATCCGCCTCGCACTGGGCTGCCTAGCGAGCTGCTGCAGCGCGTTTCATCCTGGAGGGGAGGGAAGGGCCGGTATTCGATGGGGCACGCCGCTCGTTGCGGTTTGTGCAAATGCCAGAGAATGTCCCGGCCCTTCCGGCTCCTGCACAGTACTTCATCGGGTCTCGACTTATCACAATGAGATGGCGACGCCCACTCACACCCAATACCAATGGAGGTACGGACCGTGACAATCAACCTCACCGGGAGCAACGACGACGTCGAAGCGACCGATGCACTCGCCCGAACGGGCGACGACCAAGACCAGATGAGCCGTGGCCGATTGACGATGGCGTGGTACGGCACGGCGAGTGCCTTCTTCTTCGTCTACATCGGCGCCGCGATGGCTTCGGCGTACGGCACGCTGAACGCGATCATCGGCATCGTGCTGACGATCATCGCCTACGGACTCATCAACAGCGTGCTGTCGCGCTACGCGATCAACAACCGCACAACGGTCGCCCAGTTCTCGCGGACGATCCTCGGCAATGCCGGATCGGCCATCGCGATGATCATCTTCGCGCTCATCGCGATCTATTACGCGGTCTTCGAGGGCTCCATCGTGGCCTACGCGTTCATGACCGCGTTCGGCGGCGAGATGTGGGTGTGGAGCCTCGTTGTCGTCGTCTACTCGACACCGCTCATCATCGGCGGAGTGCGGCGCTTCCTCGACAAGATCAACGGCATTCTGATGCCGATCTACTTCTTCGGCCTCGTGGCCGCCGTGATCTGGGCGGGGGTGCAGTACGGGTTCACGGATACGTGGCTCACGCAGGCGCCTGACGTTCCCGTCCCGCTGTCGATGGGCGGCCCTGGCTGGCTGGCGACCTTCGCAGGGTACATGGGCGTCTGGATCATGATGATGTTCACCATGGACTTCGCCTCGCTCGGCAAGCGCAAGGACATCACGTACCACCAGCGCGTCACCTTCGGCCCGTTGTTCTACGTGCTCGCCTACGGCTTCTCGGCGTTCGTCGGCATCTTCCTGACCTTCACGATCCCCGGGCTCGAAGCCTCGGAAACCGGTCTGGCCGGCGGTCTCGTGAGTCTCATGGGCATCCTGGGCCTGATCGTCGTGATCGCGACGCAGACGCGCATCAACACCGCGAACTACTTCCTCGGCGCCGCGAACCTGCGGGCGTTCGGGGAGAAGGTGTTCAAGATCAACATGCCGAACATCGTGTGGGTGCTGCTGTCGTCCGTCATCATCTTCCTCTTCATGCTGCTGCCCGTCGTGGAGTACCTGCTCATCGCGCTCGCGTGGCAGGGCGTGCTCGTCACGGCCTGGGTCGCGATCGCGCTGACCCACATCCTGCTCGGTCGCTGGCAGAACGAGGAGCACTCGGCGATCGGCGACCAGCACTACAAGGCGTTCAACAACAACGGTCTGATCGCGTGGGTGGTGGCGACGCTCGTCGGCATCGTCATGCTGCAGCTCGGTACGTTCAACCCGGACCTCGCCGGCATCGGCGCGACCTGGGGGCCGATATTGACGGCGATCTCGGCGGCACTCGTCTACGGAATCCTCTGGAAGACCAACCCGGTGAGCCGCACCGGCCTGATCAAGGTGGTCGGGTAGTGCAGACAGCAGCGGTTAGTACGGCTCGATCTCCACCAGCCGCAGCGCCATGAGGCACGTGGCGCGGCCGTCGAGCGTGTCGAGCGAGATGCCGAGCAGCTCCTCGATGCGGCGCAGCCGGTAGCTCAGCGAATTGCGGTGGATATAGAGCTCCTCGCAGGTGCGCGACGGCTGGGCGTCGTTGCGCAACCAGGTCCGCAGCGTCGGCAGCAACTCGGTCGCCCGGTGCTCGTCGTGTTCGAGCAGGGGGGCGAGAAATCGCTCGGCCGATTCGCGTGCCCCCCGCCCGGCTGCGGCGGCCACGACTGCGCTCAGACCGAGCACGGGCGCCAGCACGGGAGCCGACACGTGCCTGATGAGGTTGAGCGCATGGACGAGTGCGATCCTCAGCTCGTCGATCGTGCGGGCCGGCCCGCGCAGCACGAGCGGCAGCACCGGCTCGATTCCCAGCAGTCGTTTCGAAACCTCGCTGAACTCCTCGCGAGGAAACTGGGCCAAGGCGATGAGCTGTTCATCGAGTTCGGCGACGCGAACGTCGTGGAACGTGTCGTGCAGTGCGACGCGGAGCTTCCAGGCTGCGGCGGCGTGCTCGCCGCTCATGTCTGCGACGAGCAGCGTCGTTTCGGCGCGACGGCTCAGACCCAGTTCGTGAAACGCGTTGGCGACGTCGCTCCTGGTGGACTCGGACCAGGCGACGCAGCGATTGACGAAGCGCAGCATGTCTTGATGGCTGCTCGCATCGACCACGACCGAACGGTTCAGCTGCAGGGCGAGGATCGAGGTGACAGGAGCGAGGAGCGCCTCGACCTCCGCGGATGAGCCGTAGAGGCGCACCGCGAGCTGGCAGGAGTTGCTGAGACCCATCGGCAGCGGCACGGTGACGGTGTCCGGCTGCGACGCTCGTGCGGCGCCCGTGCGCCACGTCACCGTCTCCGGGTACTGCGCGATCAGCGAATCGAACGCGTCGTACACGGCGATGGGGAGCTCGAGCGCGGCGTACATGGCCGCGAGCAGCGTCGAGATCTCCGCGCCCTGGCTGGCGAGGCGCGCGCACTCGTCGGCGAGCAGCCAGCCGCGGTCGAGCAGGGCGATGCGCTCCGCTTGCAGCATGCCCTCGACGTGCTGATCGATCTTGAGGAGTGGGACGGTGGTCGGCACTTCGAGCAGTGGCAGGTCGTGAGCCGTGCAGGCCGTGATCAAGCCTTTCGGCAGCGAATCGTGCGCGGCGCCGACCGCGAACGCCAGCGCGGCGACCGGCACGCGGGTGAGCCGCTCCACGTAGCCGTCCCAGATGCTCTCCTCCGAGAAGTTCATGCCGATCCCCGAGGTCAGGAGCAGCACGTTGGCGTCGAGAAACGGGGTCGGATCTAGGTGCTCGGTCGGCGCGCAGCGCACGATCTCCTGGCTCAGTCGGTCGGGTCCGGTCGGCGTCTCCAGCCGCAGTTGCAGGGAGTGCTCGGTCAGCAGGTCGGCGACGCGCATCGGGCATCCTCTCGCGCTTGCACAAATCACATCTGAAATTTCTTGCAACTGCATAATAACGCTCGCGTGACGCTCCGCGTAGCTTGGGGGCTATGACATCACAGCGAAGTGACTCGGTTTCGGTGAACTCGGATATGGGCGAGGCCTTCGGTCTCCACACCTTCGGCAACGACCCGGCCCTCATGTCGCTCATCGACGTTGCGAACGTCGCGTGCGGCTTCCACTCGGGCGATCCGGGAACCATGGATGCGACGGTGGCGCTCGCGCAGCAGCGCGGCGTTCGCGTCGGCGCCCACCCCGGGCTTCCCGATCTCGTCGGGTTCGGACGCCGGGAGATGAAGCTCACGCCCGACGAGGTGGAGAGCCTCATCCGGTACCAGGTCGGCGCCCTCGCCGGATTCCTGCGGAAGTACGACCTGCCTCTCAACCACATCAAGCCTCACGGGTCGCTCTACGGGATGCTCGCGCGCGATGAGGCGCTCATGCTCGGCGCCGTCAAGGTCGCGCGCGACTTCGGTGTTCCCGTGTTCGGGATCGCGGGTTCCGCGCATCAGCGCGTCGCGGAGCGCGAGGGCGTCGAATTCGTCGGCGAGTTGTACGTCGACCTCGACTACAACGCCGACGGAGGGCTGATCATCCTGCGGCAGCCGCACGAGACGAATATCGTCGCGGCGTCGGAACGGGCACGGCGAGCGCTCGATACCGGAACCATCTTGGCGGTCGACGGCACTGAGCTTCCGATCTCGTTCGGCAGCATCTGCGTGCACTCCGACACCCCGAACGCCGTCGAAGTGGCGACGGCCGTGCGCGCCGTGGTCGACGGGTAGCCGCGCGCCGCCGCTCGGCCGCCGCCCACCGGCGACGCAGCGATCCCACGGTTCCGCCGCGACCCCTCCTCGATTCCCTGAAGAAAGCAGATTCCATGAGTTCACAGATCATCGCCCCCATTCCCGGCATCTTCTATCGCCGACCCGCCCCCGACAAGGATCCGTTCGTCGAGGAGGGCGACTCGGTCGAAGCCGGTCAGACCGTCGGCGTCATCGAGATCATGAAGCAGTTCACCGAGGTGCGCAGCGACACCGCCGGCGTGCTGGCATCCTTCGCGGTCGAGGATCTCGGCATGGTCGGCCCGGGCGACGTCATCGCGACGATCGACTGACAGCCGCCGCTCGTCCACCGAAGACCTCCGAATCGAGTGAAGGACACACCTTGAAGAAACTGTTGATCGCGAACCGCGGCGAGATTGCTGTGCGGATCATCCGAGCGGCGAAGGAGATGGGCATCGCGACCGTCGCGGTGGCGAGCGAAGCCGACCGGGAGTCGGACGCGGCACGGTACGCCGACGCATGCGTGGTCATCGGCCCCGCTCCCGCCGGGCTCAGCTACCTCAACCAGGACGCGGTGATCGCCGCCGCCGTCGACACCGGCGCCGACGCAGTGCACCCCGGATACGGGTTCCTCTCCGAGAACGCGGGATTCGCGCGCAAGGTGCAGGAGGCGGGCCTCATCTGGGTCGGCCCGAACCCGGATTCGATCGACCTGATGGGAGACAAGGCGCGCGCACGCCAGGCCGCCATCGAGGCCGGGGTGCCCGTGCTCGCCGGCACGGACGGAGTGCTCGACGTCTCAGGGGATCTCGAAGCGCTCGCAGAGGGCATTGGCTATCCGCTGGTCGTGAAGGCATCCGCGGGCGGAGGGGGCCGGGGGATCCGTCGCATCAACGCCCGCGCCGATCTCCGGAGCACGGTCGAGGTCGCGCAGGCCGAGGCGCTCGCAGCGTTCAACTCGAGCGACGTGTACTTCGAACGCTTCGTGACGCACGCGCGGCACGTGGAGGTGCAGATCTTCGGCGACGGCGAGAGCTGGGTGCACCTCGGCGATCGCGACTGCTCGATGCAGCGTCGGCAGCAGAAAGTCATCGAAGAGGCCCCGGCTCCCGGGCTCCCGGACGATCTGCGCGAGCTGATGCGCGCGACCTCGGTCCAGCTCGCGCGTCAGACGGCCTACACCGGCGCCGGCACCGTTGAGTTCTTGTACGATCCCGAGCGCCAGGAGATCGCCTTCATCGAGATGAACACGCGACTGCAGGTGGAGCACCCGATCAGCGAGGCCATCACCGGCATCGATCTCGTGCGCGAGCAACTGCGCATCGCGGCGGGCGAGAAGCTCGGGTACACGCAAGCGGATATCCGTCTCGACGGACACGCCTTCGAGTTCCGCATCAACGCCGAAGATCCGAACAACAACTTCATGCCGAGCCCCGGCCGCATCGAATCGCTCGATCTCTCGGGCGGGCCGGGCGTGCGCGCCGACTTCGGATTCCGGGCGGGCCAGACCGTCGTGCCGTTCTACGACTCGTTGCTCGGCAAGCTGATCGTGTGGGACGTCGACCGCGACCACGCGCTCGCGCGCGCCGCTCGGGTGCTCGATGAAACGGAGATCGCAGGAATCAGCACGACGGTGCCCCTCATGCGCCGGCTGGTCGCCCTCGACGACTTCCGCTCGGCCACGCATCACACGACGACCATCGAATCGGTTCCCGGACTGTTAGGAGAATCCGCATGACGCTCACCGAGCACGCGCGATACAGCTGGGGCGGCGACGAGTTCCTACTCGTCGAAATCGCCCCCGACATGTCGCTCGAGGCGAACTTCGTCGCGAACGCCATGGCAGCGGGACTCGAAGAGCAGGAGCTCGACGGCATCGTCGACATCTGCCCCGCGAACGCATCACTGCTCATCCGCTTCAACCCGGACGAACTGCGGCACTCCGACCTCGAGCGCGCTGTGCAAGCTCTCGAAGCGGAGGTCAAGCAGGCGACGGTGCAGGAGCTGGAAACCCGCATCATCGAGGTTCCCGTCTGGTACGACGACCCGTTCACGAGCGAGACCGAGACCCGGTTCCGCGA
Organism: Leucobacter sp. NPDC077196; assembly: GCF_040687075.1. NCBI lineage: Bacteria > Bacillati > Actinomycetota > Actinomycetes > Micrococcales > Microbacteriaceae > Leucobacter > Leucobacter sp. NPDC077196. The sequence goes on along the minus strand of NZ_JBFBML010000013.1, from coordinate 34,719 downwards.
GGGCTACCACCAACGGCCGGAGGGGTCCGACCTCGACTACAGCGCCGAGGTGAACGGCCTCGCGAACGCGGCCGAGTTCATTCAGCGCCACCACGAGACGCCCTGGCTGGTCTCCATGGTCGGCTTCGTCGCCGGCCTCCCGTTCCTCTTCCAGCTGACCCCGAGGGAGCGGCAGCTGCAGGTGCCCAAGTACCTGAGCCCGCGCACCGACACGCCGCCGCTCACGCTCGGGTACGGCGGGTGCTTCACCGCGCACTACTCCGTCCGCGGAGCCGGCGGATACCAGATGCTCGGCATCACCCCGAGCCCGATCTTCGACCCGGAGCAGAAGCTCGCCGACTTCGCCGACTTCATGGTGCTGTTCCGCACCGGAGACATCGTGAAGTACCGTCCGATCGACGAAGCCGAGTACACCGAGATCCAGGCCGAGGTCGAGGCCGGAACCTACCGGTACAAGCAGGCGCCGGTGCGCTTCACCCTGGCCGAAGCGCTCGCCGATCCCGACGCGTACAACCGCACTCTCCTGGAGGCTCTCGATGTCGCTTGAGGTACTTTCCCCCGGACTCGCAACAACCGTGCAAGATCGCGGTCGCTTCGGCTACTACCGTTTCGGGATCCCGCAGGGCGGCGCGATGGACCAGTACGCGGCGGCACTCGGCAACCGCCTCGTCGGCAACACCGCTGATGCTGCCGTGCTCGAGTGCACCTACCTGGGACCCCAGCTCAAGACGGATGCTCGGGCGGTGATCGCCGTCACCGGTGCGCCCGTCGAAGTACTCGTCAACGGTGAACCCGCGCCGCAGAACGCGCGTCTCGTGCTCGAAGCGGGAGACGAGCTCTCCTTCGGCATGCTCCGCGGCGGCTCGAAGTTCTTCGTCTCGGTGGCCGGAGGCATCGACGTTCCCCGCGTGCTGGGTTCGAGATCCACCTATCCCATCGGCAAGCTGGGCGGGTTCGAGGGGCGCGCCGTGCAGGCGGGAGACGTGCTGCCGGTCGGCGAAGCGACGCCTCGCGAACTGCCCGTGCTGGAATCGATTCCCGAGGATCTGCTGCCGTCGTACGACCGCGAGGTGGCCGTCCGCATCATGCTCGGGCTGTACGACCACAAGCTCACTGAGGAGGGTCTCGCGAACCTCACGGGAGCGGAGTGGACGCTGACACCGGTCGCCGACCGCATGGGGCTCCGCTTCGACGGCCCGGGGGCGGAGTGGAAGCGCGAAGAGCAGCCGTTCGGCGCCGGGCAGGACCCGTCGAACATCACCGATGCGGGCTACGCGGTCGGCTCGATCCAGATCCCCGGCGGCACGCAGCCGATCGTGCTGCACTGCGATGCCGTTTCGGGCGGCGGGTACGCGCAAGCGGCAACGGTGATCAGCGCCGACATGGACCTCTTCGCGCGCATGGCTCCGGGTGCGAAGGTGCGCTTCGTGGCCGTCACGATGGACGAGGCGCTCGCGGCTCGTGCCGAACGGAACGCCCGCTTCGCGCGGGTCTGGAAGTGAGGAGCGCCCATGCCACTGGTGAACGTGAAAATGTTCGAGCACCGCCTGCAGCAGGATCCGGATCTGGCGAGACGACTTGCCGTCGCCATCGACGACGTGGTGGCCGAGTACTGCACCGGGCCCGACGGCAAGCGGCCGGATACGTGGGTGACCGTCGAAGGCGTGCCGAGGGAGCAGTGGACATTCAACGGCGAGACGCGGTGAATGAGTGTGCACCGGGCCGACATTCGGCTCGGTGCGCACTCGTGCTCGAGGTGATGTTCGGTCACAATGGGCAGTGAGGTGCGGGGGCGCCCCACGCCCAGATCGAAGGAGACCGTGATGTCCACTGCAACGACTGCAGAGCACACGTCCAGAGGCGGGCTCCGCACCGCACTCGGCATCGGCGGGCTCATCGCCATCGTGCTGGGCCTGCTCATCATCTTCTTCCCGGCGAAGTCGGGCGCCGTGACCATGCAGATCGTCGCGGCGCTCGCCGCCGCGTACGCTCTGATCGTCGGCGTCGTCTACATCAGCTCGGCGGTATTCACTCAAATGTTCGGCGGGTGGGCGCGCACGGGTCGCATCGTGCTCGGCCTGCTCTACATCATCGGCGGCGTCGTGATGCTCGTGAATCTCGGCGCGACCGCCGCGCTCCTCACCGTTTTCCTCTCAGTAACGGTGGGGGCGCTCTGGCTCTTCGAGGGCGCACTCGCATTCAGCACGCTGAAGGCGGCGCCGAGCCGCGCTTGGGGCATCATCCACGGCGTGATCAGTGTGCTCGCGGGTGCGACGCTCATCATCACTCCGCTGCTTGCCGCCGTCACCCTTTGGCTGCTCCTGGGCGTCTCGATGCTCGTGCTCGGCCTCGTGCAGGCGGTGAGAGCCTTCGGCATGAAGCCTGCGGCGTGACCCCGGGCGCGCTACTTCATGCCTTCGAGCAGCTCGGCGGTGATCTCCTCGTCGCCGGCGGCGAGCGTCACGTACTTGCGCAGCAGCACGAGTGCTGCTGACGCCTTGTCGAATTCGGCCGCCACGAAGCGATCGCTCCCGATGAGTGCGAGTGCGTCGCGGGCCGGCATGACCGCGCCCTTCACCTGGTGGCCGCGACTCGCTGGAGCGACGGCGCGCAGTTCGGCCATCGAGGTGAAGATCGGCAGTACAGGCTTGCCGGTCGTTGACCGGATGGTGCGCACGCGGTGCCCCTTCTTCTTCGAGGGCGCCCCCGTCACATCGACCACCAGGTAGCCGTCGCGCAAAGCGGTCAAGAAGGCGGCGAGGTGCACGTAGTCAGGGGTCTGCTGCAGGGCGGTCAACGCGCGCCGCACGGCCTCGTTCGCGTAGTCGGCGTGCACATCATCAGGAATCGGCGACTGCTCGGTCATGCGCACTAGCCTACGGCGTCACTCCTCCCCGATACCTCGTGCGGCGAGGGCCTCTCCGGTGACCTGAGCGTGGGCGACGGTGCGCAGCACGAGCGGCACGACGCGCGCACGCGGATCCCGCTCGAGTCCCCGCGCCCGCGCCGCTGCCGCCGTTTCGTGCGCGATGCCGAGAATGCTCGGTATGGCGCGGATGACGAGTGAGAACGCGAGTGCGACGCGCTCGGGTTTCGCGCCGAAGCGACGGAGCGGCGCGAGAGCGCGGGTGATCGTGTCGAGCATGTCTTCGACGGCGGTGCTCGCGGTCACTGCGCTCGCGACGAGCACGAGAGCGAAGAGGTCGCCGATGACGGAGTAGCCTCGCGAGAACCCCGCTGCCCACGCTGCGGGGCCGGGCAGTTCGAGCCCGGCCGGCCCCCATCCGCCGTCTCGGCCGAACGCGGCGCTCGTGGCGGTGAACACCAGCAACGGCACCGCGATCACCGCAAAGCGGCGGGCGACGCGCCAGAAATCGGGGCCGCGCAGGCCGGCGACGATGGCGGCGGCGACGGCGATTGCGAGCCCGCATGTGGTCCAGATCGTGCCGCTGACAGCCATGATCGCGATTGCGAACACGAACAGGCCGATGAGCTTGACGCCGGGGGTCACGCGATGCAGGGGACCTCGGCGGGCGATGTACTCCCCGAGGGGAGAGGCCCCGGTCACCGCGAGACCGTGTTCCGGTAGTGCGCGATCGCCGCTGCCGGGTGGCCGTCGAAGGTGACGCGACCGCCGTCGATCACGAGCGTGCGGTCGGCACGGGCCGCGAGCTCAAGGTCGTGGGTCACCACGACCACCTGTTGCGGGAGTGACAGGAGGAGATCGCCGATCATGCGCGCGTTGCGCAGGTCGAGCAGGGTCGTGGGTTCGTCGGCGACGAGGATCGCCGGGTCGGTCGCGAGTACCGATGCGATGGCGAGCAGCTGCTTCTGGCCGCCCGACAGGGTGTGCACGCTGTGGTCTGCGAGCTGCCGCAGGCCGAAGCGTTCGAGGGCTGTCAGAGCCGCGGCATGACGCTCGACACGGTCGCGATGACTGCGTCGGAGCGAGAGAGAGACGTCTTCGACGACGGTCGGCATGATGAGCTGCGCCGAGGGGTCGGTGAAGACGAAACCCACGTTTCGGCGAACGGCGGCCCCGTCTCGACGCGTGTCGAGTGAGCGTCGGGCGCCGCCCTCGTGGAGCTCGATGCCCACGGTGCCGGCGCTCGGCTCGACCAGCCCGTTCACGAGGCGGGCGAGTGTCGACTTGCCCGATCCGTTGCCGCCGATCACGGAGATGCGGCGCTCGCCGAGCGAGAGGGAGGTGGGATGGAGGATGGTGACGTCGTCGTTCGCGGTCGGCGCCGTGACCACGACGTTCCGCAGTTCGATCGAACTGCTCGCATCCGCGCCCGTCTCTGGAACGGTCATCGTCGCGGAAGGAGGGCCGGGAACGCCCGGTGCACAGCGGTTGCGACGATCGCGACGATCAGCGTTTTTACGAGATCGCCGGGCCAGAAGGCGAGATCGAAGAGGAACGCGGCGCCGATGCTCATGTCGGCGCGCCAGGCGAGGCCGAGTGGCCCCAGCGTGTGCACGAAGACGAGGTTCGCGACGAGGCCGGCGGCGAAGAAGAGCGGGATGCTCGTCGCGAGCTTGCGGCGGGGCAGCCGCTCGACGATGAAGCCGATGAGCCATGCGGCGAGCGGGAAGCTGACGAGGTACCCCACGGTGGGGCCGGCGAACGGAGCGAGGCCCGCCGATCCTCCGCTGAACACGGGGAGGCCCGCAGCGCCCACAGCCATGAACAGCAGCACCGCGAGCAGGCCCCGGTTCGCACCGAGCACCGCACCCGCGAGCATGACCGCGAGGGTCTGCATGGTGATGGACGCGGGGCCCAGGCTGATTCCCGGGATGATCGAGCACACGGCGATGAGCGCCGCGAACGCCGCGATGAGGGCGAGGTCCGTGGCGACGTGACGACGGCGCGCAGCGGATGGGGAGCCCTGCGGGGCGGCGGTGAGATCTGGAGCGGTCACGAGGCCTCCGGGGGTCGGGCCGCCAGGCGGCCGAGGGGTGCGTCAGTGCTCTCGGCTCGCCGGGCGGGGAGATGAACCTGAACAGTGTTCGGGTGAACGGTGTTCAGGTTAGCGCTAGGCTGTGCGGATGCGCAACACGGTGGCCGACGTCGTCGCTGCAGCGCTGCGCGTGCTCGACGCGCACGGGCTCGAGGGCTGCTCGATGCGGCGGGTCGCTGCTGAGCTCGATGTGCAGCCGAGCGCGCTCTACCATCACGTGCCGAACAAGCAGAGCCTGCTCGCGCGCATGGCTGACGTGATCGTCGGGGGCGTGCTCGAGGGCGACGCGGCCGGAGCGGGCGTCGGCGCGAATGCGCACGCTCATGCCGCAGCTTCTGACGTGGATCGCGCCAGAAGCACGTGCGTCTCGATGCGCGGGGCGATGCTGGCCGTGCGCGATGGCGCTGACGTCGTCGCCACCGCAGCCGCGTTCAGGCTCGGGTCGTCCGCGGTCGAACGGCGCCTCGCAGAGTGGGTCGGAACGGATGGCGCGCGCGCACTGCTCTTCTATACATTCGGGCAGGCGCAGTCGACCCAGACACATCGGCAGGCGGCCTCGCTCGGCGCCCTCATCGACGCGGGTGAACGGCACGCGGGCTTCGGCTCCCGAGCGCCCGCGGATCCCGAGGTCTCGCTCGATGCATCGTTTGAACGCGGGCTCGACATCATCATCGCGGGACTCGGAGCCGGCAATGGGAAACAGCTCGCATCGACGAACGATATTCTGCACGGATGACAGCCCGCGACCTCACCTTCGACCTCGGCCCGGTGTCGATGTCGTACGGCGAGACCCCGGAATCCGAGAGCGCATCGAACCGTACCTTCGTGCTGGTGCACGGCATCGGGATGGGAAGGATCGTGTTCGACGGGATCGGTTCCGAGCTCGCCGCCGAAGGGCGCGTGCTCGCGGTCGACCTGCCCGGCTTCGGAAACTCGCCCGAGCCGGGTTCTGCTGCCACGCTCGAGCAGACGGCCGAAGTGGTCGCGCAGTTCGTGCGCGATCGGGCCTCGACCCCTGCTGTGCTCGTCGGGCACTCGATGGGCACGCAGATCGTCGCAGAAGTCGCGTTCCGCCACCCCGAGCTCGTGGAAGCGCTCGTCCTCATCGCGCCGACGGTGAATCGGAGCGAGCGTTCGGCGATGCGGCAGGGGCTGCGCATGGCTCAGGATCTGGTGGGGGAGTCGCCGAGGGTGCTGCTGCTCGGGATCCGGGAGTACGCGAAGACGAGCCCGCGATGGTTCCTCAACAAGCTCAGGTTCATGATGGCGCATCGCATCGAGGAGATCTGCCCCGGCATCGAGGCGCCCACGCTGGTGCTCAGCGGGGAGTCCGACTGCGTGTGCCCGCACGCATGGGCGCGCGAGGTGACACACGCCCTGCCGCATGGGGAGTTCGAGCAGATTCCGGATCGGGGTCATGAGGCCATCATCCGCAGCCCTGAACCAGTAGCGTCGATGATCCTCGACTTCGTGCGCCGGCGCACCGCGGGCAGCGTGTAATCGAACAACGTCGGAGGCCGCTCGTACGCTGCTGCTCGTGGGAGAACGATCGAATCTGATCCAGGTGGCGAGCGACGAGTGGATCGTCATGCGAGAGTTCGCGCAGTATCCAAAGGCGGTGATTCGCGGAATTCGTGACACCTCAGGTGAGGCCCGCTATCTGCTTCTCGCGTGGCATCCGGTACGCCACCGGCAGCGCATGGTGGGCATCTATGCGACGCGTGAGGAGGCGGAACAAGCGGTGCCCTGGCCGACGCGGTCGCCGCAGCTTCCTGGGTTGCCGACGTCGGGCAGGCGTTGACCCGCGTCTCGCAGCACGGCGGAGCATCGTCTACCATCGAACATATGTTCGAATCAGTGATCGGCCCGAAAATGCCGCTGCGAGATGACACCGTCGTCGTCTGGATGGTCGACGGTCGACCTGCTCGTCTGGTGTTCGAGCGCGCGCGATGGCGCGTCGAAGGCAAACCGCGTCCGATCGTCGAGGTGCCTGATGGGCATATGCATCCGCTCATCACGCACGTCGCCGAGCGGCACACGGGCTGGCGCTGCACAGTGCGTCGAGACGGAGGCGCTGAGCAGCTCGAGCTCGCGGTGAGGCGCGACGGCGTGCGGTGGATCGCTGAGCGTGTCAGTGCGTGAGAGCTGAGTGCACTGAACCGCGTTGCGCTGAACGGTGCCGCGCAACCCCCTGTCGGCTCCCCCAGAAGTGGCAGAAGCTGGAACTCCAATTCGGAAAGGAGTTCAGTATGAGCATGCTCGATGATGCAGCGGACAACACGAAGAACGCCGTGAAGCGCGCGCGCAACGAAGCCGCGGATGAACGCAAGAAGGATCAGGGTGCCGAGCGGGGAGAGTCTCCGCGCGACGCGGAATCCGAGACGACGACCGACTGAGTCGCACCGTACTGCAACCCATATCTTCTGGAAGGAGCAGGATCATGTCGACGAATCTGAACGATCCCGACCGCACGGGGGCCGAAGGCGGGCATCTCGGCGCCGAGGGCAATAGTCCCCTCGCCGATCCCGACGCCCCGGAGCAGCCGCTCGCGGATGACCACGAGGTCGGCACCGGGCTCGATAGCCCCGTCGCTCCTGGCGTTCCCGATCAGCAGGATCCGGGCGCCGCGGCGGAACCGGAGTAAGCGGCCGGGCCCGCGCGCCCGTCTGGTGCAGCCGCGTCAGCCTCCCCATCGCACATATCGGCGGGGAGGCTGACGCGTGCGCCGCGATCGATCAGAGCAGATCGGGATTCTTCTTCGCGTACTTCTCGGCGTCTTCCTCAGAGAGTACGACCAGGCCGCGTGGGCTGTGCGAAAGCGCGGTGAGCACCTTCAACCAGCGTTGATTGTATTCGGGCTCTCGGCCCCCCGAGAAGCGGAACGCCAACTCGATGTACGGCGACATCCACACGGACACGCGCCCGCTTCCCTCCGCCGCACCGCGGCTCCAACTCAGGAAGAAGCACTCCTGTTTGCGCAATTTCTGTCCGATGACGAACTTCATGTGCAGCAGCAATCGGTCGTCGAATTCGAACTCTTGTCCCCCGTGAATCAGATACCCCATGCTCGAAGCATTGCATAGTGCGGGCCAGTTCTAGGCGAGAGTGCGCAAACTCGCCGTTCAGCTAGTGGTATTCATGCTGGAACATGCATTCTCTGGACGAGATTGCGGCTCGGCCGACGTGACATTGGGAGGTGCGCGGTCGACGATTCGCCAGGGCGGTTACGGCTTCTTGACGCGGCCCTTGATGGCGCCGACGATCAAGGTTCCCAGGAAGAGAATGATGCCGATGATCGCGAGCCAGAGCAGCCCTTTGAATACGAAGCCGATCACGGAAAGGATCGCCCAGAGGACGAGAAGGATGACGACGACTGTCCATAGGTTCCTCATGCACCAAAGAGTACCGGTGCGTCAGGGCAAACGAACACCCCTTGCGCAGTTGCTCCCGCCTGGTAGCGGGTGCCGCACAGCGCCGTGAAGCGCGTCAAAGGGTTAGAGTGGTTTCGAGGCGTGGGAACGCCTTCTCAGTCCGGCGCCGTGACATGTTCTCTGCACGACGAAGTCAGCGAACGCTGCGACACACGGACCCGCCACGAGAAATAACCTGCAACGTTCGTCAGCGCACTGAGATCCCTTGCTCACGAAGCTCAACGGGATTCGACCATGGAACAGGCGGGCTCGCGCCCCCGGATGGAATCACATGAAAATAGGTAACGAAGACAAGCGCACGTTCTCGACACTGGCGGAGATGTTTCAAGCCCGCAAGACGCCCGCGGCCAACCGCGACTTCATCGCGCATGCGTTCGACGATGTCGATGTCATCGAGATCGTGGAAACACGGTCATACGTGAAAGTAGTCCGCGGGCACGGAGCAGATTTGCGAATCTATCGCAGCATCATCTGCGGCTACTCGACGGAGCAGGAGGCTCTGCAGCTCTCCGGCGCACCGCATGCGGTGCTGAGCAAGTCGCGCCCCGGATCCTGGTCGGTGGATCTCCCAGAGCGGGCGGGCAACGGCAGCACCGTCAGGGCTGGTGCGCGAGAGAAGAAGCCGTCATGGATGCGCACGCCATGCCCGAAGTGCCGATACCTGATGAATGAACTTCGAGAATGCACGAATTGCGCCTGAAGTAGCGGTGCTCTGCGTCGGGGTGCGCTGCCCCGGCGCATCAACGTCGCAAGTCAAGACGCAACGGCGAACAGAGTCGCCTCAAAACAGGGTGTTCTGGTCTTCCATGCCGCGCATCGCGTCGTAGTCGAGGAGCAGGCACCGGATTCCGCGATCCTCTGCGAGCGTTCGCGCCTGCGGTTTGATCTCCTGCGCCGCGAAGACCCCGGTCACGGGAGCGAGCTTCGGGTCCCGATTCATGAGCTCGAGGTAGCGGGTGAGCTGTTCGACGCCGTCGATGCCGCCCCGTCGCTTGATCTCGATGGCGACTGATCCGCCGGCGGCGTCTTTCGCCAGGATGTCGACGGGGCCGATCGGGGTCATGTACTCGCGGCGCACGAGGGTGTGACCGGCGCCGGCGAGCTCGATCTGATCGGCGAGCAGCTCTTGCAGGTGCGCTTCGACGCCGTCCTTGATGAGGCCGGGATCGACACCAAGATCGTGCGCGCTGTCGTGGAAGATCTCGAAGATCGAGACGATCAGCTTGTCGGCGGTCTTCTTGTGGGTGACCTGCCAGGCCTCGACGATTCCAGCACTCGTCTGCGTCTCGTCGAGTTCGAGCTGCGCGTGCGAGCACGGCGGGCTCATCCAGTTCAGCGGCTTGTACGATCCGCCGTCCGAGTGCACGAGGATGCTACCGTCGTTTTTCAGCATGAGCACGCGCTTCGCTCGAGGCAGGTGCGCCGAGAGACGCCCTGCGTAGTCGACGGAGCAGTCTGCAACAACGATTCGCACCCGCAGGAGTTTACCTGGTCGGGCTCAGTGCGAGGATCCGAAATCCTGGCGGGGTTCGCGCGCCACTCGAGCCATGACGAAGACGAACACCGAGAACGCGACGAGCGGCCAGAACGCCTGCAGCAGACCGAGGTGCTCGCCGAGGAAGCCGATGCTCATCGGCCCGACGAGAAACGCGGTGTACGCGATCGCAGATACGGCGGCGACGTCTCTGGTCGCGGTTGCGGGATTGTCGGCCGCCGCCGAGATGCCGATCGGGAGCCCGAACGCGCATCCGACACCCCAGAGGACCGCACCGACGACCGACGCCCAAGCGACAGGAACGACGATGACGAGGATGAGTCCGACGATCACGAGGATCGCGCCCGTGCGGAGTACGCGCACGCGCCCGAAGCGGGTCAGCAGCCAAGAACCCGCGACGCGCACCAGTGTCATCGAGACGAAGAAGACGCCCAGGGTGAGAGCGGCCGAATCGTTCGCGAACCCGCGACCGTCGGCGAGTGCGAGGGGCAACCAGTCGCTTGCGGTGCCCTCGGCGAGCGCCATCGACATGGCGATGAGACCGATCAGCAGGATGCGCGGCTGGCGCCAAGGCGAGTACTTGGGCCCAGGCTTCGGCATACCGGCCGATGTGATGGGCAGCGGGATCGGTCCGGTGTGCACGTTCGGAAGTCCCTCGGAATCGGCCTCCGTGTCACTCGCGTTGCCCTGGGGAAGATTCGGCAGCGCGAAGACCGCAATGATCAAGATCAGCAGATACGTGCCGCCGAGGTGCACCGGAACGATGATGCCCGAGGATTCGGCGAATGCCGAGACACCCATCGCGCTGACGCTGCCCAGGCTGTACGCGGCGTGCAGCAGTGGCATGCGCGGCTTGCCGAGTGCGCGCTCAGCGCCGGCACCGCTCACGTTCATCGCGACATCCGAAGTGCCGAACGTGAGCCCGTAGATCACCAGGCAGATGATCGCCGGCACGGTGGCGTCGATCCAGAACAGGGTCGCCGCCGCTGGAAGCATGAGGGTCTGCCCAGCGATCCCGACGGCCAGTGTGCGGCGGGGTCCCAGCCACGACACGGTGCGACCCGAGAAGACGAGCCCGGTGAGTGAACCGAGTGCGAGCGAGAGACCGAGCCAACTCATCTCGAGCGTGCTGGCGCCGAGATGGTCGCGGAGGGCCGGGATGCGCCCGAGCCAGCTGCCGAACCCGAAGCCGAGCAGCGCGAAGATGACCAGCACGCCGTACGTCCAGCGCACCGCGAAACGATTGTCGAACGAACGAGACAAGCTGCTCCTGTGCGAGGTGAGGGGGCGTGAAAGCTCAGGCTATCAACCCGAGGGGCGTCGAGCCGAGGTGCTCAACGCCTCACATGCCGAGCCGCACCCACCTGTCGCCTCTGGCGCGTATCCCGAGCGTCATCGCGCGCGCCGCCATGAACACGACCGTGAAACCGGCTGTGAGCGCGATGAGTCCGCTGGTCCCCGCCGGCACGAGCACGGTCAGCGCCCACAGCACGGGTACGTATGCGGCGAGGTTCACGAGACTGGTCCAGGCGAGATAGCGGGCATCCCCGGCTCCCATGAGCACGCCGTCGAGCACGAAGACGAATCCAGCGAGCGGCAGTGAGATGCCGAGCACCAGAATCGCGGCGGGAAGAATCGACAGCACTGCTGCGTCATCGGTGAACACCCGACCGACCCCGGGGCTTGCGAGAGCGAGTGCCCCGCCGAAGACGACTCCGCATCCGATGCCCCAGAAGATGCTGCGCCGGAGGATCAATCGTACGCGTGCGGCATCACCGGATCCCAGCGCGTCGCCCACGAGTGCCTGCGCCGCGATCGCCAGTGCGTCGAGGGCGAACGCGGCGGTCGTGAAGATGGTGAAGACGACTTGGTAGCCGGCCGTCGCGGCCGTTCCGTGGCTCGTCGCAGCGAAGACGGTCGCGAGCAGCGCGGCGCGCAGACCCACGGTGCGAACGAAGAGCCACCCCCCGCTCTGCCCCGCACGTCTCATCCCCTCGCGTCGCGGGAGGAGACGGGCGCCCGCGCGCCGCGCGTGGCGCACGACCACGATCAGATAGACCGCGACCATCCCCCACTGCGCCGCGACGGTGCCCCACGCGCTTCCCGCGATGCCGAGGTTCAGGCCGTAGATGAACCACCAGTTCAGCAGCGCGTTCATGGCGAACCCGACGGTCGCCACGGCGAGCGGCGTCCGGGTGTCCTGCAGGCCGCGCAGCAATCCGCTCGCGGCGAAGACCACGAGCATGGCCGGGATGCCGAGACAGGACACCGCGAGGTAGGCGAGCGCGTGCCGCGTCGTCTCCTCCGATGCGCCGAACGCGGCGACGAGCGGGCCGCTCGCGAGCCAGAGCGCCGCTCCTACCGCGACACCGATACCGCAGGCGAGCCACAGCCCGTCGACACCCACCTGCACCGCACCTCGCACATCGCCCGCGCCACGCGTGCGGGCAACGAGCGGGGTGGTGGCGTAGGCGAGAAAGATCATGAGTCCGACGGCCGTCTGGAGAACGGCGCTCGCGACTGCGAGGCCCGCGAGTGGGCCAGCGCCGAGATGGCCGACCATCGCCGAATCGACGATGAGGAACAGCGGCTCGGCGATCAGCGCGCCCAACGCCGGAATCGCGAGACGCGCGATGCTCCGATCGATGCTGCGGCGGTCAGCCCGGGTGCCACCTGAGGTCATGCCACAACGGTAGCGCCGACCTCCGACGCTGACGTCGACTGCGATCGGAAGCGATCCGATCGCGTCTGGCGAACCCCCGCGGCGTTGTCCGTCGCCACCAGTAGGGTGGTCGCATGAGCAACGCAGCGTCCGTTTCCGGCATCGATATCTCCGAACTCGACCCTGCGGTCCGCCCGCAAGACGACCTCTATCGACACGTGAACGGCAAATGGATCGATCGCACAGAGATTCCGTCCGATAAAGCGCGGTACGGCTCGTTCGCGGTGCTCGCCGAGAACGCGGAGGAGGCCGTTCGCGACATCATCACCGGCACGGAGCCGCCCGCAGCCGGTGCCGGTGCGGCGACGGAGGCCGACAAGGTCGCGGCGCTCTACGCGAGCTTCATGGATGTGGAGCGCGCTGACGCGCAGGGTGCGGAGCCCATCGCAGCAGACATCTCACGCGTGCGAGCGATCGACTCCATCGACGAGCTGCTCGCCGTCGTCGCGCAGTTCGAGCGCCAGGGGCTCGGCGGGTTCTACGGCATGTACATCGATAACGACCCGGGCGATCCCGCTCGGTACATCGTCTTCGTCATGCAGGGCGGCTTGGGCCTGCCAGACGAGTCGTACTATCGCGAGGAGCAGTTCGCGCCGGTTCGCGAGCAGTATCAGGCGCACATCGCGCGCATGCTGGATCTCGCCGGTGTGGGCGATGCGGATCGCCTCGCCGGTCTCGCCTACGACCTCGAGCGCCGCATCGCCGCGACCCACTGGGACAAGGTGGCGAGCCGCGACATCCAGAAGCTCTACAACCTGCGCACGTTCGCCGAGTTGCAGGAGTTGACGCCGAAGCTCGATTGGAAGGCGTACCTCGCAGCGATGGGCGCGCCCGAGTCCGCCTTCGCCGAGGTCGTCGCCGCGCAGCCCGACGCGATCACCGGTCTCGCCGACCTGCTCGTCGACTCCGAGCTCGACGCCTGGCGGGCGTGGTTGGTCTGGAGCGTCGTGCGCTCGTCGGCCGCGCTGCTCTCGCAAGAGATCTCCCGCGCCAATTTCGACTTCTACGGCACCGCGCTCACGGGTGCTCCGCAGCAGCGGGAGCGCTGGCGTCGCGGGGTCTCCTTCGTCGAAGGCGCCATGGGCGAGGCCGTCGGCCGCCTGTACGTCGAGGGGCACTTCGACGAGCGCGCCAAGGCGGCCATGGACGGCCTGGTCGAGCACCTCATCGAGGCGTACCGCGACTCCATCGAGCAGCTCACATGGATGAGCCCCGAGACGCGCACGCGTGCCCTCGAGAAGCTCGACCGATTCACCCCGAAGATCGGCTACCCGACGAAATGGCGCGATTACTCCGCGCTCTCGGTCGATGCCGGTGATCTCGTCGGCAACTCACGTCGAGTGTCGGAGGTCGAGTTCGCCCGCGAGATCGGCAAAGTGGGCAAGCCCATCGATCGCGACGAGTGGTTCATGACGCCTCAGACCGTCAATGCGTACTACAACCCCGGCTTCAACGAGATCGTATTTCCCGCCGCCATTCTGCAGCCCCCGTTCTTCGACGTGAGCTGGGACGCCGCCGCGAACTTCGGGGCGATCGGCGCGGTCATCGGACATGAGATCGGGCACGGTTTTGACGATCAGGGCTCCCGCTACGACGGCGACGGGCGACTGACCGACTGGTGGACCGAGGACGATCGAGCTGCCTTCGAGAAGCTCACCGGTGCGCTGATCGGTCAGTACAACGCACTGTCGCCCGAGGGCGCGGACGGGCAGACGGTGAACGGCGAGCTCACGATCGGCGAGAACATCGGCGACCTCTCGGGCCTCGAGATCGCCTGGAAGGCCTATCTCAGGTCGCTCGAGGGCGTCGAGCCCCCGGTCATCGAGGGTCTCACCGGCGCCCAGCGATTCTTCCTGGCGTGGGCGCAGGCGTGGCAGCAGAAGTCTCGGCCCGAGGAGACCGTGCGTCTGCTGACGATCGACCCGCATTCACCGAACGAGTTCCGCTGCAATCAGATCGTGCGCAATCTCGAAGCCTTCCACGCAGCGTTCGAGACGCACGAGGGCGACGGGTTGTGGCTCGACCCGGCCGAGCGCGTCTCCATCTGGTAGTCAGCGCTCGCGCGGCAACGACGTGATGTCGTACGTCTCGGCGCTCGAGCTGACGGCGGCCTCGTGGGGCAGCGGTGCTGCGTAGCGCGGCGCCGCAGTGGTCGTCTCGGCATCGGTACCTGCATTCGCGGCCAACGGCCCCGGCGTGACCTCGAGATCGCCGGGCAGCGTGAGCGGTGGCGGGCCGAACGCCTGGCGAGCGGCCCGGGTGACGCGCCGCGCCAGCAGGTGGTTACCGGTGCCGCCGACGACCGCTCCGATGCCGAAGGGCAGCGCCTTGCCGATCACTGAGGCGCCGCCTACGCCGGCGAGCCGATGCATGAACGAGGTCTTCAGACGATCGAGCAACGGCCCCATCGCGTAGCGAGGAATCGCCGAGGTGAGCATCTTGCCCCAGTAGTCGCGCCGGGTGCCCCCGCCGCCGACCGCCTGCATGGTCACCTGGCGCACGAGCTCGGCGCCTTCGTTGCCGAGCATGAGCGCGAGCACCAAGGCGCGGGTGCGCTCGCGATCGGTCATGGTGATGCCGTGCACTTCGGCAACCGAGTGCGCGAACAGGGCGGTTGCTTCAACGAAACCGAGCGTTTCAGCACCCGCGAGGCCCAGGGCGATCCCCGTGCCGACCGAGGGGATCACCGCGGCGGCTCCAACGCCGGCTCCGCCGGCCGTGACGGTGGCGATGTAGCGCGTTTCGAGCACGTGAATCATCTGCTCGGGTGTCGCGTGCGGATACTTCTTGCGAATGCGCCGCAGATGGGCGAGCACCGGCGGGCGCTGCACAGCGAGCAGTCGGTCGAGCGAGCGTTCGACGACGGGGCGCGGTTCGCCAGTCGCGCTCGTGCGCGGCTGGGTGATGCGCGTAATCAGGCGTTCGCGCCGTGAAGGACTGGTCATGCGGGAATCGTAGAGCACCACCCTGCGCGACCGACGCATGCGCACGCCAGCAGCGAACGGGGTTGGCATCCCGTGCTCCCCGGGGCAGGAATACGGTCGCCCTCTGTGTCGTTCGAATGCATGAGCGTTCGCGCGCTCCGTTCGAATGCGAAATACTTGCAGATTGTGAATGCGTCGCATTTGCGGAGCTTCATTTCCCAGCATGAGACCGCCGAGCTCAGAAAGAGAGACACCATGAACGCAGCCTCGCAGCCCGCCGCGGTTCCGACGCCTGAGTCGGCGCACGAGGCTTGGCGCGCCGGCCGGCGTGCATCGGTGACCTCCGCTACGGGCAATCTGAGTCTGGTCGAAACGCGCTGGTTCCTCGGCGACGTAGACAGCGAAGCGGCCGCCCGCCTCGTCGTGGCCGAACGCGAATCCGCGCCCGAGGGCGTCACCGTCACTTCGGTCGAGCGGAAGAACATCGCGAGCGGACGTGCAGAGCACGGTCTGCGGGTCTGGGATGCGAACGCTCCGGCGATCCGCGCCTTTGCAGAGATCGAGACCTTTCCATTCGACCCGAGTTGGATCATCGAGGCCGAGTTCACCCCGGTGTCATCAGATCGCACCGTACCGTTCGAGCACATCCGAGACGCAGGCGGCAGTCGCGATCTCGTCGTACCCGGCGACATCACGTTCGAGCGCGACGGGCAGCGGTTCACCCTCGCAGCGTTCGACGACGCCGGGCAACTGCTCCTCGTCTTCGGCGATCCGACCAATCGGCGGAGCGACGAGACGGCCACTTACGGCTCCGGCCGATTCCTGTTCGTCGAGCGCGACGCCGCGGAGTTCGGCGAAGCGGGGCACGTGCGCCTCGACTTCAACCGCGCCTTCGTGCCGCCGTGCGGCTTCTCCGCTCAGTACAACTGCCCGATGCCTCCAGCGCAGAACCGCCTGCCCTGGCCGGTGCACGCTGGTGAACGCCTGCCCAGGTTCACGGGCGGTTTCGACATCTACACCGTCTGACTCGGGTTTCGCCCGATCCTCATTTTCATCACGAGAAGGAACATCATGCCCTCCCTCAAGAAATCAGCGCTCACCGCGATCGGTGCGCTCGCCGTCACTGCGCTGGCGCTCACGGCGTGCGCGTCCAACGGCGGCGCGTCCGCCGGCGGCGAGGACGCCACCATCCGCATCGGTTCGCTGTACGAGCCCGTCAATCTCAGCAACACCGCGGGCGGCGGTCAGGGCGTGACCGAGGCGCTCACCGGCAATGTGTACGAGGCGCTCTACCGTCTGAACGACGACGGCACCACCGAGCCGTTGCTCGCCACGGGCCACGAGGTCAGTGACGACGGCCTGACCTACACGTTCACGCTGCGCGATGATGTGACGTTCCACTCGGGCCAAGCGCTCACCTCTGCTGATGTGAAATCGAGCGTCGAGCGGGTCACTGCGCCCGATTCGCAGTCGGCGCGCAAGTCGAGCATGGAGGTCGTCTCCGATATCGCGACGCCCGATGACCAGACGGTCGTCTTCACGCTGACCGAGCGCTCGATCTCGTTCCCCTACCTGCTCACGTACATCTGGATCGTGAATTCGGAGGCGACCGACCTCGAGAACTCCGAGGACGGCACGGGCCCGTACACGCTCGGCGAGTGGAAGCGCGGCAGCACTCTGACGCTTGAGCGCTGGGACGACTACTGGGGCGAGGCAGCGAAGAACGCTGAGGTTGTCTACAACTACTTCACCGACTCGACCGCGGAAGACACGGCGCTGCAGAGCGGGCGCATCGACCTCATCACGAGCGTGCAGAACCCGGACTCGCTGCCGCAGTTCGAGGACTCCGGCAAGTTCACCATCACCGATGGGCAGTCGACGACGAAGGAACTGCTCGCCTTCAATGATCGGGTGGCCCCGTTCGACGACGTCAAGGTTCGGCAAGCCGTGTACTCGGCGATCGATCGCGAGAAGCTGCTGGGCGCGATCTGGGGCGAGTACGGAACCGTGATCGGTTCGATGGTGCCCCCGACCGACCCGTGGTACGAAGACCTGAACGATCTCAACGCCTACGACCCCGAGCGCACGAAGACGCTGCTCGAGGAGGCGGGTCTCGGCGACGGATTCGAATTCACGCTCGACACCCCGAGCTACGACCCGCACCCCGCCGTCGCCGAGTTCTTGCAGTCGGAGCTGAAGCAGGTCGGCGTGACCGTCAACATCAATACGATCAGCGCTGACGAGTGGTATACGAAGGTGTTCCAGGAGCACGATTTCGAGGCGACGCTGCAGGAGCACGTGAACGATCGCGATGTGGTCTGGTACGGCAACCCCGACTTCTACTGGGGCTACGACAATCCGCAGGTTGCCCAGTGGATCTCCGAGGCCGAGCAGGCGGAGACCGAAGCCGAGCAGACGGAACTGCTGAAGCAGGCGAACCGTCAGATCGCCGGCGATGCCGCAAGCGCGTGGCTGTACCTCTATCCGCAGATCGTGGTCGCTGCAGACAATGTGACCGGGTACCCGGTGAACGGACTGAACTCGCAGTTCTTCGCCTATAACATCGTCAAGGAGTAGTGGCGTCGGTGCCGGGCCTTCGAGCCCGGCACGTCGCGCACGCATCACCGACGGCTGGCATCGCGAGCGACCGTCGCATTATCAGGGGAGGGCCGATGCTCGGGTACGTGCTTCGCCGCGGCCTGCTGCTCATCGCGTCGTTCGCCATTGCGATGGTGCTGATCTTCGTGCTGCTGCGTCTGCTCCCGGGCGATCCGGCCAACGCGCTGCTCTCCGTGAACGCGACGCCTGAGCAGATAGCAGCGGCGCGGGCCGAGGTGGGGTCCGATCGACCGCTTCTCGTGCAGTTCGGCAATTGGGTGGCGCAGATGCTCCGATTCGATCTCGGCGAGTCGCTGATCACCGGCGCTTCAGTGGGCGACGAGATCGCTGCGCGTCTGGTCGTCACCATTCCGCTCACGGTCTTCGCCTTCCTCCTCGCGGTCGTCGGATCCCTGCTCGGCGGCGTCACCGCGGCCGTGCGGGCGGATCGCTGGTACGGCGTGCTGCTCTCGGGTGTGGCTCAGCTCGGCATCGCCGTACCGGTCTTCTGGGTCGGCATCATCCTCGTGTGGGTATTCGGCTTGCTCCTCGGGTGGTTCCCGACCGGCGGCTTCCCCATCGACGACTGGAGTGATCCGGCGGGCGCGATCTCGTCGCTCGCCCTTCCCGCGATCGCCATCGCCTGCGTGATGGGCGCATCCCTGACTCGCTATGTGCGCTCCGCCACGATCGACGTGCTCGGCAGCGACTATCTGCGCACGGCTCGCGCGCACGGTTCCGGCTTCGGCGAGGCGCTGTGGCGTCACGGCCTGCGCAACGGCGCGGTTCCGGTCATCTCGGTGCTCGGGATCGAACTCGCCTCGACCCTGCTGGGCGCCGTGGTCGTGGAGAGCGTCTTCGCACTCCCCGGCCTGGGCAGCTATCTCGTCGACGGCATTGCGCGCCACGATTTCTCGGCGATCCAAGGGGTGCTCGTGGTGACCACCCTGCTGGTGCTGCTCGTCGGGTTCGCCGCAGATGTGGCGCAGCGCGTGGTCGATCCGCGTCTCAGACGAACCGTGGGGGTGGGGGCATGAGCGCCCGACGCAGCACGACGCTCATCACGGGCCTCGTACTCGTCGGAGTGGTCGTGCTCATGGCGCTGGTGTCCCTGGTCTGGCTGCCGCACTCGCTCGACGACACCTCGGGCGGCCGTCTCTCCGCTCCGAGCCCCGAGCACCTGCTCGGCACCGACAAGCTCGGCCGCGACCTGCTCAGCCAGCTGATGGTCGGCGCACGCATCGCCCTCATGGTCGGAGCCGGGTCGGTCGCCATCGCCGCGGTGCTCGGCATCGCCATCGGCCTGATCGCAGCGCTCGCGGCGCCGTGGCTCGACGATGCGATTTCGGCGTTCATCGACGTCGCCATCGCGTTCCCGGTGCTGCTGACGGCGATGCTCATCGTGGCGCTGCAGCCGCCTTCGCTCGGGTCGGCGATCCTCGCGATCGGCCTCGCAATGTCGGCGATCGTCGCGCGCGTGTCGCGCATCCTCGCCAAGCGCGCCGTCGGCTCGCAGTATGTCATCGCTGCGCGAACCAGCGGCACCCGCACCCTCGGCATCGTGCGCCGTCACCTGCTGCCCAACATGGCTCCGACCCTCGCCGTCACACTCGCACTGCAGTTCGGCGCAGCCGTGCTCGCGGAGGCGAGCCTGTCGTACCTCGGCCTCGGCGCGCCGCCGCCCAATGCATCCTGGGGACGGCTGCTGCAGGAGGCGCAGGGCACCGTGCTCACCGCACCAATCGCAGCGATCGCCCCGGGTATTGCGCTCGTCGTGCTGGTGCTCGGCGTGAACTTCGTCGCAGATGGTCTGCGCGATGCCGCCGACCCGACCCGGCGGGGGAGGACCGCATGACCGAGGCACTGCTGCGCGTGAGCGCATTGTCCGTTCGCTCGGGTGAGACCGCGCTCGTGAACGGCATCGACGTCGAGATCGGGGCCGGTGAGCGCATCGGGCTCATCGGCGAATCCGGATCGGGCAAGTCGCTCACTTCGCTGGCCATCACCGCTCTCCTCCCCGACGGCCTCCGCGCGTCTGGCTCGGTGCGACTCACCGGTGTCGAGACTGTTGGCGCAGACGAGCAGACCCTCCGGCCGCTTCGCGGACCGATCGCGGGCATCGTCTTCCAGGAGCCGCTCACCGCACTCGACCCGCTCATGCGCGTCGGCAAGCAGATCGCCGAGCCGATCCGACGTCATCTCGGGCTGCGCGGCGACGAACTCGCACGCGCCGTGGCCGACGCGCTGGCGGAGGTGCGGCTCGACGAGGCGCGACTCGCACGCGCCTATCCGCACGAGCTCTCCGGTGGTCAGCGGCAACGCGTGGCGATCGCGATCGCGCTGGCTGCGCGCCCCCGCCTGCTCATCGCCGACGAGCCGACCACCGCACTCGATGTCACCGTGCAGTCCGAGGTGCTCGATCTGATCGACCGGCTCGTGACCGAGCGTCACATGGGGCTGCTGTTCGTGAGCCACGATCTCGCCGTGGTCTCGCGCATGACTGACCGGGTGCTCGTGCTGCAGCACGGCGACGTCGTCGAGGAAGGCCCCGTGCGCGACATTCTTCGCGCGCCGCAGCACCCGTACACGGCCCAGCTCGTGGCGCACGCCCGTGTGCTCGACGCGGCACTCGACGGCTCGCACCCGAGCGGAACGGGGAACGCGCGATGACGGTACTCGAGGCCAGAGGCGTCGACTTCTCGTACGGGAAGCGGCCGATCCTCACCGGTGTCGACCTCGCTGTGAGGGCCGGGCAGTCCGTCGGAATCGTCGGAGAATCGGGAGCGGGCAAGTCGACGCTGCTGTCGCTCCTGCTCGGGCTGGCGTCGCCGCAGCGCGGCGAGATCCGGTACGACGGTGCTCCGCTGCAGCTGCGGGATCGCGCGCTGATGCGCGATTTCCGCAGCGGCGTGCAGGCGGTCTTTCAAGATCCCTACTCTTCGCTCGACCCCAGGCAGCGAGTCGATCGCATCGTCGCCGAGCCCCTCGAATCGCTCGGCCTGGCCCAGGGGTCGCAGGCCCGTGAACGAGTGCGCGAGGCACTGGAGTCGGTCGGATTGCCCGCCGATGCTGCCCAGCGCTACCCGCACGAGTTCTCCGGTGGGCAGCGGCAGCGGATCGCCATCGCTCGCGCGACGGTCGTGCGCCCGCGGGTACTCGTCGCCGATGAGCCGGTCAGCGCGCTCGACGTGAGTACGCGCACCCAGGTGATCGAGCTCATCAACCGGCTGCGGGCGGAGCACGGGCTGGCACTCGTCATGGTCTCGCACGACCTGGGCGCCGTGGCCGCGACGTGCGAGCGCACCGTCGTGCTCGAGGGGGGACGGGTGGTCGAGGCCGGCCCGACCGGCAACCTGCTCGCGGCGCCGCGGGAGGCGTATACGCAGCGCCTGATCTCGGCGATCCCGCGCCTCCCGACATCCTGACCGCTCCGCCACGGTCCACCGCTCCCTCAACCCCCCTCCCCTCACCATTCACTCGAGCGGGGTCACTGTTGGTGCGTGTCGCGCGTGCAACACGCACCAACAGTGACCCCGCTCCGAGAAGTAGGAGTAGGAGTAGGAGTAGGAGGGGGAGAGGGGAGGGAAGGGGACGGGGAGAAGAGCAGCGAGGTGCGTTACGCCGCGGCGTGCTCAGCGCACGGGGAGCCAGTGTGCGCGTCGCACACCACGAAGCGGTGCTTGCACGACGGGTCGGAGCAGTTGGTCACGGTGTTCGACGGGGCAGCGCATACGCGACATCTGCCGATCACCGCCGCGTCGGGCGCGAAATCGAGCGCTTCGCGTCCGTCGAACACGGCGAGCGATCCCTCCCACAGTCCGTCGTTGCCGAAGGCCTCGCCGTATTTCACGATGCCGCCGTCGATCTGATACACCTCGCCGAATCCGCGATCCCGCATCGCCGCCGACAGAATCTCGCAGCGGATGCCGCCCGTGCAGTAGGTGACGACGGGTCGACTCTTGAGCGCGTCGAAGTCGCCGGCGTCGATCTGCGCGATGAAGTCGTGGGTCGTACGTGTATCGGGCACGACTGCGCCGCGGAAGCGACCGATCTCGGCCTCCCAGGCGTTGCGTCCGTCGAAGAAGACCACGTCCTCGCCGCGTTCGGCCACGAGGTCGTTCACCTCCTGCGGTGAGAGGTGCGCGCCGCCGCCCACCATGCCGTCACTGTCGACGCGCGTTTCGTCGGGGATGCCGAACGCCACGAGTTCGTCGCGCACCTTCACGGCGAGCTTCGGAAAGTCGGTGATGCGCCGCCAGCGCGGTCCTCGCTCGACGCCGTGTAGGCGCTCCTCGGGTGCGTCCTCGAGTGCAGTGCCCTCGCTCCATTTCGGTTCAAGCGTCGCGAACGGCGCGTATTCGCGGGTGCGCCGCAGGTACTGTTTGCACGCGTCGAGCTCCCCGCCCACGGTGCCGTTGATGCCGTGAGGCGAGATGATGATGCGTCCGCGCAAACCGAGCGATTCGCAGAGCTGCCGCTGCCACAGGCGCACGGATTCAGGGTCGGCGACGGGGGCGAAGACGTAGTACAGCAGAATCTTGGGCTCGCTCACCCGTCAATGGTACGCGGCAGATGCGTCGCGATCGCCACCCGGTCGCCGCTTGACCTTGACGTTGCGTCAACGCATATCGTGGCACGTGAAACGGAGGGCACCATGACGTCGACAACCGCTCGGGCGCTGCACAGCGTGCAGGCCGTGGCTCGTGCTGCGAGCACGACTTCGCGCACCCTGCGGCACTACGACCGCATCGGTCTCTTGCCGCCGACGCACGTCGGCACAAACGGATACCGCTACTACGATGACCGGGCGCTCGTGCGCCTGCAGCGCATCCTGCTGCTGCGCGAACTCGGTCTGGGCCTCGATGCCATCGCGCAGGTGCTCGCGGCGCAAGACGGGCCCAGTGAGCGGGCCGTGCAGGATCGCGACGACCCGACCGGCGAAGCCGAGATTCTGCGGGCGCACCTCGCGATCCTCCACCGGGAGCGCGAGCGTGTCACCCGTCAGATCGGTGCTGTGGAGCGCACGATCGCCGCCCTCCCGGGCACCACCGACACCGCACAGGAAGGAGCACTGATGTCTGAGAACATCTTCGATGGATTCGACCACGCACAGCACCGCGAGGAGGTGGAGCAGCGCTGGGGATCAGGTGCATATGCAAACGGTGACCGCTGGTGGCGCGGGCTCGACTCGGATGCTCGCACCGCATGGCAGCAGCGCAGCGCCGAACTCGCTGCAGCGTGGTCGTCAGCCGCTGCACGCGAACTGGATCCGAAGGGAGCCGAGGGGCAGGGCCTCGCTGCCCAGCACGTGGCGTGGTTGCGAGGGATACCCGGCACACCGGCTGCCGACCCCGAGGGCGACCTCGCGGGATACGTGCGCGGGCTCGGCGAGTTGTACGTCACCGACGGCCGCTTCGCCGCAAACTACGGTGGAGCGGCGGGAGCGAAGTTCGTGCGGGATGCACTACGGCACTACGTCTCACTCGTCGAATGCTCAGATGATTCGAGCAGCGCCTCGGCCGACGCGTAGGCGCCGCGCTGCTCCCGTACGGGTACATCGAATACGCGCGTCGGTCCGGTCCCGTCGTGATCAGCATTCCACCCGGGATCGCCGTCGCACGCGAAACGCGCGAGGGCGCCGTGAACGGCATCCGCCAGCGCCTGCGGGGGAGCCGAACCGGCGACGTGCTCGACCCCGTGGGCATCGAGACGGTCGAAGACGAACGGCACGTCGCTGCAGTGCCCGGCGAAGTGCGGGACGCCGGCTTCGGAGACCGGCGCATGGAAGGAGAAGCGGGAGCTCCAGGTGGCGCCGGCTTCTGCTGATGCACCGCGGGCGCGGGCGATGCGGGGCACCCACGCGCGGAATACGGCGTCTGTGGCGTAGCGGCCGACGAGCGCGACACTGCTCGTGGTCGCCCGGGCCTCGGGAGTCGCGAGCCACCGATCGGCTGCATCCGCAGACGCTCCGAGCGCGCGCAGCACGGCACGTCGCGGGGCACGGTCGAGTATGGGGCGCGGCGTGAACATACCCATGAGCTCGTCATCCGTGGTGCTCAGCGCCAGGGGCACGTGGGCGTTGGTTCCATGCGCGGCTGCTTGCACCGTGGCGAACGGAACGATGTCACCGTCGACGAGCGGGCCGATCATCAGCCCGTCGCGGAGCATGCCGTGCACATCGCGGAGGATGCGGGGTGCCGCGGGCGCCGTGATCTTGCGCTGCAATTCGAGGATCCGGGCTTCCGACAGCGTCGAGATGCCCGCGAGATTCGGTGACACCCCTGCCAGTCGAGCGAGGTGCCTGGTGCGCGCGGCGGCGGCCTCGGGAGAGGGAGCGGCGACCGCAGCCGACATCGCGTATCCCGCGCGGAAGAGGCCCTGCGCTGACGGCACACCGAGCAGCGTGAGCACCGCGCCGCCCCCGGCGGATTGCCCGGCGACGGTCACGCGATCCGGATCGCCCCCGAACGCCGTGATGTTCTGCTGCACCCACTCGAGCGCCCGCACCCAATCGAGCACCCCGCGGTTGGCGGGAGCCCCCTCGACCCGGCCGAACCCGATGAACCCCAGCCGGTACGAGATGGTGACGAGCACCACGCCGTCCCGGGCGAACGCCCGCCCGTCGTACCAGGGGCTGGCCGGGGAACCCGAGATGAAGCCACCGCCGTGAATCCAGACGACGACCGGGAGCTTCGACGCTGGGCCGGGGGAGGGGGACCACACGTTCACGTTCAGGGTGTCGTCCCCGGGTACCGAATGCTCCGGGATCAGCGTGATGCCCGTGTCGCCGCGTTGAGGCGTGGGGCCGAAGGCCGTTGCCTCGCGAACGCCCTCCCAGGTCTCGACGCGCTCCGGAGCAGCAAACCTGAGGGTGCCGATCGGCGCCGCGGCATAGGGGATGCCGCGAAACACGGCGGCGCTCGGGCTGTCTGCCGAATCGGGATCGACGGGCTCCCATGATCCCTGAACGGCCCCGTCGGCCGTGCGCACGACGGGGCCGTTCGGTGCGCTGCTGCGATCGGGGCCGGTGGGCACGGGAACGGTCAGAGCCGTGACTGGGCTTCTGCCCGCGCGAGCACGTGGTCCTGCGCCATCTGCGCTTCATTGATGCGCTGCTGCTGCTCGGGCGTGCGGGCGAGCGGCGGGATCACCTCGTGCTGATCGTTCACGATCACGACATCGTGGTCGACGTGGTTCACCATCGCGTGGACGGCGTCGATGAAGTCCTGGCGTCGAATCGCGTCGAGCACGCGTGCGTGATCGCGCTCCATCTCTGCTCCCGTCGCGACATTCGCCAGGCGTCCGCGATGCTCCGGGGTACGCAGGCGGTCGTTGATGCCTGCGTACAACGCGGCGAGCAAACGGTTCTTCGCGGCGTCGAACACGAGGCGGTGGAAGCGGCTGTCGAAAGCGGTGTCGACGTCGCCGGCGAACCCGAGTACCGGGCAACGCGTGCAGCCGACCTCCTCGATCGCGGCCTGCTCGAGCGCGGCGATGTCTTCGTCGGTGCGGTGCAGGGCGGCCTGCTGCGCGGCCTCGATCTCGAGCGCACGGCGGTAGCTGAGGATCTCCTCGAGCGTGAAGTCGGTCAGAAACTCGTTGAGCAGCGTGCTCGTCGGCGCTGCGGAGCGCACGAAGGTGCCGCGACCGGGCAGCGTTTCGAGCATGCCGATGCTGGCGAGCGAGCGCACCGCTTCACGCACGGTCGAGCGGCCAACGCCCGTCTGCTCGGCGAGCTCGGGCTCGATGGGAATTCGGCCGCCCACGGGCCACTCGCCCGTGGTGATCTTGCGCCGCAGGTAGGCGAGCGTCGCGCGTGCTCGATCTGACCCTGTGGTCGTTGCCATGATCACTCCGATTCGTCGGGCGCCGTGTGCGCCGATGCCGAGAATTCAGTATAACCAGCGCATCTGCGGGCGATCGACCGTAGTCTGGAGGTCAGAACACGAGGGGGTGCCATGACGAATCAACAGCCGGGCCACGGCGACATCGACCCGTATGCGCGCATGCGTGCGGTGCCGAGTTTTGCGCTGATGAGTACCGACATCCAAGACGGCGAACCGCTCCCGGCAGAGCAGTACGGCGAGGCAGCGGGAGGATCGAATCGTTCGCCGCAGTTGAGCTGGTCCGGGTTCCCCGCTGCCACGAAGAGCTTCGCCGTCACCTGTTTCGATCCCGACGCGCCGACAGGATCCGGCTTCTGGCACTGGGCTGTCGCGAACCTTCCGGCGACGACGCGTGAGCTGCCGGCGGGCGCTGGCGCGCTCGCCGGGACGCCGGGCAGTGAACTCCTCCCGGCGGAAGCAGTGACCATGCCGAACGAGCGACGCCAACGCGCATTCACCGGGGCTGCACCGCCGCAGGGCACAGGCGTGCACCACTACTGGTTCGTCGTGCACGCGCTCGACGTCGAACACCTCGAAATCGATCCAGAACTCACGCCCGCGGTGATGGGCTTCATGATGCGCGAGTCGACGCTGGCCCGTGCCGTCATCGTGGCTACCGGCGAGTACGGCCAGGCGGACTGATCGACGCGTGCAACACAACGGCTCGATCACGAAGGCGCGCCCGGTTTGCCTTCCCGGGGGTATCGCGGTCTACGATGCTTGAAGCGGCGGGGGTTCTCGCCGACTCGCTCAGTTCGCCGAAGCACTGACCCGGCGACGTCCCTCACGAAGGATTCGATACCCATGCGACAGACCTCGTTCCGCCGCCGCGCTCTCACCATCGCCGGCGTCACCGCTGCGGCAGCACTCACGCTCAGCGCCTGCTCTTCGCCGGACACGTCCGGCGAAAACGGCTCGGCGGAGACCTTCAACATCGGCATCAGCCAGTTCGTGCAGCACCCGGCGCTCGACTCGGCGACCGAGGGGTTCAAGCAGGCGTTCATCGATGCGGGGTACGTCGAGGGCGAAACGGTCAACTTCGATGAGCAGAACGCGAACGCCGAGCAGGCAACCGCGGTCACCATCGCCCAGGGCTTCGCCACGTCGGACAACGATCTGGTGCTGGCCGTCGCCACCCCGGCCGCGCAGGCTGCCGCCCAGGCCATCACCGACAAGCCGATCCTCTTCACTGCGGTGACCGACGCAGTGTCGGCCGAACTCGTCGATTCGGATGAGGCGCCCGGAGGCAACGTGACCGGCACGAGCGACCTGGCCCCGCTCGACGAGCAGCTGAAGATGCTGCAGGAGATCGTTCCCGACGCGCAGAAGGTCGGCATCGTCTACGCCTCGGGCGAGGTGAACTCGGAGGTGCAGGTGAAGGCCGCCGAGGAGGCCGCGAGCGATCTCGATCTCGAAATCGTCACGAAGACCGTCACCACGGCGAACGACATCGCTCAGGCGACCGAAGCTCTGGGCGACGTCGACGCGATCTACGTGCCGACGGACAACCTCGTGGTCTCGGGCATCGCTTCGCTCGTGCAGGTCGCCGAGGAGAAGCAGATTCCGGTCATCGGCGCTGAAGCCGGCACCGTCGAGGGCGGCGCGGTCGCGACGCTCGGCATCGACTACACCGATCTGGGTCACCAGACTGGCGAGATGGCCATCAAGATTCTCGAAGATGGCGCCGATCCCGCAGAGCTGCCGGTCGAGGTCTCGAAGAGCTTCACCTACGTGGTCAACCCCGGTGCCGCAGAGCGCATGGGCGTCGAGATTCCAAAGGATATTCTCGATCAGGCGGAGACCGTCGAGTAAGTCGGGCCGTCAGCCCTCTCGGCTCCCCGAACCACACGACACGAACAGGATGACCATCGCATGATCGGCGCGCTCGAACTCGGCCTCATCTACGGGGTGATGGCGCTGGGCGTCTACCTGACGTTCCGGGTGCTCAATTTCCCGGACCTGACGGTCGACGGCAGTTTCACCACGGGTGCCGCGGTCGCAGCCGCGCTGATCACGAACGGTCACAACCCCGTCCTCGCCACCCTCGCCGGTGGCGGGGCGGGGCTCGTCGCGGGCATCATCACCGGCCTGCTGCACACGAAGGGCCGCATCGACGGACTCCTCTCGGGAATCCTCACAATGATCGCGCTCTGGTCGATCAACCTGCGGATCATGGGCACCGCGAAAGAGGGCACCGCGGTCGCGGCCAACCTCCCGCTGCTGCGCGCCGACACCGTATTCACACCGCTTCGCGAGGCCGATCTCGTCGGCACCTGGGGCGGCGTCGCCATCATTCTGATCGCCGTACTGCTGCTCAAGGTCGTGGTCGACTGGTTCCTCTCGACCAACCTCGGCCTCGCCATTCAGGCGACCGGCGACAACGGTCCGATGATCCGCAGCTTCGGCGTGAACACCGACCGCACGACGATTCTCACCCTCGCGATCTCGAACGGATTCGTGGGACTCTGCGGAGCGCTCGTGGCGCAGTACCAAGGGTTCGCCGACATCAGCATGGGCGTCGGGCTGATCCTCGTCGGCCTCGCCTCCGTGATTCTCGGTCAGGCGATCTTCGGACAGCGCTTCATCTGGCTCGCGAGCCTCGCCGTGGTGCTCGGAGCCGTCATCTACCGCCTCATCATCTTTTTCGCGCTGCGCGCCGGTCTCGACCCGAACGACATGAAGCTCATCACGGCGCTGCTCGTGATCGCGGCGCTCCTGCTTCCCCGGTGGGGATTCCTGCGGAAGCTACCGATGCTGCGTCGCAAGGACGGGCGCGTGGTGCTCGAGGAGGTCACGGCGCCGGCTTCTGCCGATGCCTCCTCGACCGGCGCCGCGCCTGTCGGCGTCACGACGGCAGGCGTTGGCGCCGATCCTGCATCGCCGACTGCCAGCTCGTCGCCGGAATCCGACACCCAGGCCGGAAGGTAGCCGCATGCTCACCATCGACCGCATTGAGAAGACCTTCTTCCCAGGCACCGTCAATGAACGACGCGCCTTGGGTGGCCTCAGCCTGCGCCTCGACGCCGGTGATTTCGTCACCGTCATCGGATCGAACGGAGCGGGCAAGTCCACGCTGTTGAACGCGATCTCCGGCCGGTACAGCGTCGACTCCGGCAGCATCGAGATCGACGGTCAGCGCGTCAACAAGCTGCGCGAGTACCAGCGGGCCAAGTACATCGGCCGCGTGTTTCAGGATCCGATGGCAGGCACCGCGCCCGACCTCACGATCGAGCAGAACCTCGCGCTCGCGGAGCGCCGGGGCAAGAGCCGAGGCCTCGGGCTCGCGCTCAGCCGATCACTCCGCGATCGCTTTCGCGAGGAGCTCACCGCACTCGAACTCGGGCTCGAGCACCGCCTCACCGCGAAGGTCGGTCTGCTCTCCGGCGGTCAGCGCCAGGCGCTGTCTCTGCTCATGGCCGGGTTCACCCGACCCAGCATTCTGCTGCTCGACGAGCACACGGCGGCACTCGACCCGCAGCGCGCAGCGCTCGTCACCGAACTGACCGATCGGATCGTCGCCCAGGGCGCGCTGACCACGTTGATGGTGACGCACAACATGGAGCAGGCATTGCGGCTCGGCAACCGTCTCATCATGATGCACGAGGGCGACATCGTGTTCGAAGCGTCGGCAGACGAGAAGCGACAGCTCACCGTGCCGCGACTGCTCGAGGAGTTCGCGAAGATCAAGGGCGCCCAGCTCGACGATCGGGCGCTGCTCGCGTAAGACACCCTCGGACCCGGGCCTGTTCGATCCAGGGGGCGGGGAGATTCGGGCTTCGGCGCGCGCTCCCGACAAACGCGCGCGACCCTCATACAGTGGGGTCTATGGCAGCTGAACCCATCACCCCGGTGTCGGTGTGGGACGCCGTGTCCGAACGATCCGCAGCGCTGGTGCAGACCTGGATCGAGGCGGTGCGCAGCCGGGCGAACGATGATTCACTGGAGCCGCGCGGATCGGCGCATCTGCTCGAGGGGCTGCGCCGAGACCCCGAGAGCTTCGAGTTCACCCGGAGACTGCTCGAACTCGTCGCCGGCACGGAGGACGCGTTCGCCTCGGCCATCGGGCTCCACGCGATGTCGCAGGAGGTTCCCGACTCCATGCCTGCACGCGATCGATTCGCAGTGCGCGCGGGCGGGGCCGCATCGCTCGGTCTCCCGTGGGCGGTCATGCCCGTTGCTCGCCGATGGCTTCGGGATCGCGTCTCCGGTCTCGTACTCGCAACGAGACTTCCGGGCACGTCGAGCGGCCCCGTTCCCGCGGGATGGTTCAGTTCCGCAGCCGGCTCGGCCCTGGGCGACGCGCACCGTCGCTACACCGAGGCCGGCCTGAAAGCTGTCACTCAGCCGCTCGGCTTCGGAGTCCACGGGCCTGCCGGTGCCGAGCGCGAAACGGAGCGGCTCGTCGCCATGGCCGCGCATCCGACCGTGACGCATCTCGTGGTCGACCCGCAGCGCATCGCTCCGGGCGGAACGGACTGGTCGTTCGACGACGACGTGGCTCGAGCGGCGGCTGCGCTCGAGCCGGTGCTGCGCGCCTCGGCTCAGCACGGCACGACGATTCATCTCTCCGCCCGGAGCGTGCGCTGGGCGCGGATGCTGCCCGACATCGCGGTGCGAGCGCTGGTCGATCCCGCACTGGATCGGGCGCGTATCGGCATACAGCTTCTCGCCGAGCTCCCCGAGTCCCGCGAGTACTACGGCCGTTTGAGCCGCTGGGCGCAACGGCGCGTCGCCGAGGGCGGCGCGCCGGCCGAGGTCGTCATCGGCGTGGGCGGCGTAGCGGGCACTGAGCGGATCGCGTCGATCAACTCGGGGCTCCCCGTACCGGTGCTGGAAGACCGCACTGATGTGGTTGCACAGCTGCTCCGGCTCATGGAGCTCGCGCTGCACCCGGGTCGCGCAGCCGTGCTGCGACCCGTGCTCGCCACTGAAGACGTCTTCGTGCTCGCGTCGGCGGTCGCGCTGGCCGAGCATCTCGGTTCGCTCGACCTGAGTGCGGTCCAGTTGCGCAGCGGCACCGCGCCCGGGCTCGCGACGGTGCTGCGCCAGACCGCGACCGACGTGCGCGTCGCGATTCCTGTCGTCGCACCGAAGGAGTTCGGTGGTGCCGTCGACCTGCTCGTCGGCATCGCGGCTGAAGCTGCCGATCCCGATTCGGGCATCTCGCGGCTCGAAGCGCTCATCGCTCAGCCCGCCGAGCCCGAAGACGAGTCATCGCAGGAACAGGCGCTCGCCCACGCGTTGACGGAGTACGGAACCGCACTCGTGCGCGCTTCCGAGCCGGCGCCGAGTTCGCACCGCACGCAGAATCGCGCCCGCGAATGGGACCCATCCGAACGCGACAGCGCGCTCTTCTATCGTGCCCCCGACGAACCCGCTCGATTCGAAACCGGCGGCCTCACCGCGGCCGTGCTAGGTCTGACGCGGGGTTCGACGGGAGAATTCACCCTCGAAGCCGTTGCCCCGCCGCGCGCCATTCCCGCGGTATCCGAATCGGGCTTCGCCAATGAACCGGGCACCGACGCGACGGTCGCCGTCAATCGGGAATGGGCACGCGACCTCCTCGGGGATGCCCGCGCCCGAGTGACCGACCACGATGCCGCAAACGACACGATTGCATTGTCTGCTGCCGACCGAGACCCTGCGTACGTGGCCGATGAGGCCCGGTCGCGAGCCGAGGCGTGGTCGGCTCAGTCGACCCGCACGCGCGCCTCGCGACTGCGGCGAGCCGCGCTGGCGATGGTGGCGGCGCGCGATCGGTTGATCCAGCTGCTCGCCGCT
Organism: Leucobacter sp. NPDC077196; assembly: GCF_040687075.1. Lineage (NCBI taxonomy): Bacteria > Bacillati > Actinomycetota > Actinomycetes > Micrococcales > Microbacteriaceae > Leucobacter > Leucobacter sp. NPDC077196. The sequence continues at coordinate 2,921 of NZ_JBFBML010000013.1, read as the reverse complement.
GACACCGGTGCCCCCATTGCAGAACTCGATGCTGAAGTGGACGACCTGGTGGATGCGGCGCGGTACAGCGGCCAGCTCGCGGAGGCTCTCGGAGCAGTGCGAGGAGCGACGTTCGTTCCCGAGCGTCTGGTGCTCGTCGTCGCGGATGCACCGACCCCCCTCGCCGCGCAGGCGGAGGCAGTGTTCGCCGCGCTCGCCGCGGGCAGCGGGGTGCTGTGGGCCGTTCCCCAGCGGCTGCACGCGTCGGCGGCCGCGGTGATCGAGGAGTGCGAGGTCGGAGGGCTCACGCCGGGCGTCGTTCGGCTCGAAGCGACGGTCGTGGGCCGAACCGTTGCAGCGCTCGCGGCGCACCGTGGAATCGACCGCGCGGTTGTGATCGGATCGCGTGCCGATGCGATCGAGCTCGCCCACCGTCGGCCCGACTTGAGGGTCGAAGGGCGCTTTCGGGCGCGCGGGTTTGTGCTCGTCACCCCCACTGCCGACCTCGATCAAGCCATCGCCGATGTGGTCGAATCGGCGTTCGGGCGCTCCGCTGGCAGCATTCGCGCGGCCCGCGGAGTGATCCTCCTCGGAAGTGTGGCGCGCTCCCGGCGGTTCCGCGAGGGGCTCGCGGACGCGGTGCGAGCGCTTCGGTCCGGAGACAGCGTGCGCGCGGGCGACGCGGCGGGGATGGGCGTGCAGGTCGGGCCTCTGCACGACGCGCCAGACGAAGCAGAACGACGCGCGCTCACCGAGCTCGCACGCGGTGAAGAGTGGCTCGTGCAACCAAGGCCGCTCGACGCAGATGGCCGCGTGTGGAGTCCGGGAGTGCGATCCGGGGTGTCGGCGAACGCCGCCTTCTGGGACGATGCGCGCACTGTGCCAGTAATCGGCATCACGACCGCGCACTCGCTCACGGACGCCCTGGTCGTGCACAATGGCGCGGGATCGGGCGGCGTCGCGGCCATCCACTCGAACGACGGCGACGAGATCGCGACGTGGTTGGACGGCATCGAGGCCGCAGCGGTCTCGGTGAACCTGGCGACAACGCATGCGCGCACGGAGCGGCAACCCGGGGGCGGATGGAACGATGCGGGCATGGGTCTTTCAGGGCTCGCTGGCGGCCCGAACCGCTTGATCGCTCTCGGCTCGTGGCGTCTCCGTGAGGGAAGCCGAAGCGAAACGCTGCATCTCCGCGGCCTCGAGTCGGAGGTGCGTGTGCTCATCGAGAGCCTGCAGCCGGTGCTTCCGTATCACGCGTTCGACGAGCTGAGGCGTGCCGCGCTCGCAGATGCGTTCACCTGGCGCACTTCGTTCGGGATCGATCGCGACACCATCGGTCTCGGCATCGAGCGCAACCTCGTGAGGCACCGGCCGGTTGCGGCGCACGTTCGATTGGCGGAGGGAGGCGCGGTGGTTTCGCTCGCGCGAGTGGTCGCCGCGGCGCTGGTCGTGCAAGCTCCCATCACCGTGTCGACCGGTGAAGTGCTTCCCGTCGAACTCACTGACTTCTTGGAACAGCGCGACATCGAGGTGTCACTCGAGCGCGATGACGACTGGGTTGAACGGCTCGCCGTGTCGGGTCCTGTGGCGGCCGACGGCACCCGTGCGTTGCGGGTGCGACTCATCGATGGCGATCGGGTGCGGGCTGCCGAATGGTTGGGGCAGCAGGATCGCGTTGCCATCTGGGCGGAGCCGGTGACCATGGCCGGGCCCGTCGAGCTGCTCTCCCTCGTGCGGGAGCAGGCCATCTCGGCGCGAGCGCACCGACACGGGCTCGCCGTGACGGTGCCGGGCCTGGACGACCTGATCGACCCCTAATCCGTCAACGCAGCTGCATCGGCGTGTGGGGAATGCCGTCTTCGAGGTACTCATCGCCGGCGCGCGAGAAGCCGAAGCGCGAATACCATTCGACGAGGTGCGACTGCGCATGGAGCACGATCCTCCGCTCACCGCACTGTTCGATGGCGGCTTCGAGCAACACCCCAGCGACTCCGCGACCGCGCCAGGCCGGAGCTGTCACGACTCGTCCGATGCTGCGGACCCCTGACTCCGAGGCGCCCTCATCGAGGATGCGAACCGTAGCCGCAATGGACCCCGAGGAGTCTTCGGCCCAGATCTGCACGGAGCCTTCGTCAAGATCGCGGCCATCGAGGTCGAGATACACGCAGTTCTGCTCGACGACGAACACGGTCTGGCGCAGCGCGGCGAGGTGGTAGAGCGTCACAGGAGCCATGTCGGCGACGTGGGCGGAGTGCAGCACCAGTTCTTCAGGGAGAGCAGTCATGCACCGATACTGCCACGACGTGCCGGCGTGGCCGCGATGATCGGTGTGCCTCCGATTTCCGTTCCCGCAGTTCAGCCGCTAGGGTAGATTCCTGGTTGCGTTCGCGCGACCGACGGCGGGTTACCCGAGCGGCCAAAGGGGGCTGACTGTAAATCAGCTGGCAACGCCTACGGGGGTTCGAATCCCTCACCCGCCACCAGTACCGAAGGCCCCGGCCTCGTTGAGAAATCGATGAGGCCGGGGCCTTTCGCATTTCCCCTTCCGAACGGCCGTGCCCTCGGGAAAGCGGAGTGCCGCGCTGCTGAGGGAAGACACGCCCGGGATGTGGACGCTAGTTGCCCCACGGCCAGGATCGCCGTAATGTATTCCCTTGTCAGCGAAACGGAAAACGGCGCGAAAGCGGCCGAGATTCGAATCGGACATCGGCTCTCTCGAGATCACCGAGAGCAAGACTTGCGAAAGTCTGGCTCGGGCGTGTAAAGTGAGAGACTCGATCTCACCGCAAGGTGGACGCCCCAAGGGCGGTCCAGCTGGAGCGCGTATTGCTCCCAGCGGTTGATGACAGGTTGCCGTTCGGAGCTTCCCTTGGTTGGGTGTGACGGGTGGTGTCTGGTCTTTGAGAACTCAATAGTGTGCACTTAAATTGTCATATGCC
>NZ_JBFBML010000012.1:0-81522 GCF_040687075.1 Leucobacter sp. NPDC077196 | reverse complement strand
GCACCTAGAAGACCCGAAAACGCGCGACAGCACCAGGCCTCCGGAATTGGGTACCAACTGGGTGGACTAGGCGTACCAACTCAGACGATCTGCCAATCAACGGCTCATGCTGCTCGGCAGACTGTTGGGCACTGTCCGTGGCCTGCCTACCGCTGCGATGTATCTTGCCAGACATGGAGTGCCCGTCTTTCCATGTGTGTCTGGATTCAAACGCCCAATAGTAAAAGGCGGTTTCACGGCAGCAACCGTCGATGTTCGGCAGGTTGAAACCTGGTGGCGTCGGTGGCCTGACGCAAATCTAGCCGTGCCGACCGGTGCGGCGTCGGGTCTTGATGTCGTGGATGTGGATCGTCACAGCGACAGCGACACCGGGCTCCTGTCGTTCGGTCGCGCTCGTGATGCCGGGCTGCTGAGCGGCTGGTCCTCGTTGGTCGAGACGCCCTCCGGCGGCTTGCACATTTACTTTCCTGCCGATCCGAATCGGCCGCAACGGATCTGGCAGGCGGCGTCTGCGCAGGTCGATTTTCGTGGCGATGGCGGGTATGTGCTCGTGCCACCGTCGAGGGTACGGCAGAAAGATGGGACACTCGGCGCATACGTGCTGCGCTCGACCAGCCCAGCCCCCACCGCTCCGGTGGATGCGCAGCGGTTGCTCGAGTTGCTCGCACCGCCTAAGCCTGCCCGCGCCCGCCCGGTGCCGAGCACGCCTCGTGAAGCGCGAAACAGTGATGCTGGGCGGGCCAGATGGGTGGCGGCGCAGCCCGAGGGGAACCGGAACTGGGCGTTGTACTTCATGTCTTGTAGGATGACCGAGGACGGCATCGCCAAGGCCGACATCGTGAGGGTGTTGCTCCCCGCAGCGGAGCAAGCGGGGCTTGGTGAGCGGGAGATTCTGCGAACGATCGACTCCGCGTGGGAACGAGCACACCCGACCACCGGGCAGCAACAGTCACCGCAGTCGGCCCGCTCAGCGATGCCGGGATCTCCTCGCGCGGGCCATTCGTATGGCGATGCCGGATGGGTACGCTCATGAATACCGCGCGTATCTCGTTCCGGGTGCTGCAGGTCGCGGTTTTCGCTGCTGAAGCGGGCACGATTCTCCTTGCTGCCACCGCGTTCATCCTCAGTTTCACCGCGCTGCATGGCCTCGCCGCGCGCAGCGGCATCGACCCTGATCTGGCGTGGCTGTGGCCGTTGATCGTAGACGGCATCATCGTCGTGGCGACGCTCGCAGTGTTCGCGCTGGCTGGTACACGGGTGGTCTGGTATCCGTGGCTGCTGCTCGTTCTCGGCGCGGGTGTCTCGGTCGCTGCGAACGCAGTACACGCGCTCGTTGCAGCAGACCCCGACGTGCCCGACTTGATCGCTGCTTTGGTTGCTTCGGTACCTCCAGTCGTGCTCGTCGCGTCAACGCATCTCACGGCGATCTTGATTCGTCACTCACGCACCGTGCTCCACGCTGCCGCCCACCATGAGACTGTCGCTCCTGAATCCGCGCAGACAGCCGAACAGCTCCGAGTAGCAGGGGCTCGCGAGCCAGGAGCCAACCCCGAGGTCGACGGTGAGGCTCCACTTGTCGATGTCGATGCCGGAGAGCGGCGCACTGCAGCGTCAACCCTGCGTGGCCTTGGCCTTAACAACTCTCAGATTGCCCGGTTGTTCGGTGTTGATCGCAGCACCGTCGGCCGCTGGCTACTCAAACCCGTCGAAGAACAGGAGACCCCATCATGACTACCCCACCGCCCGGCGCGATGTCGCCGTATCGTTTCCCGCCCCATCTCGACCTCTACGCTGAGGAAGAGATCATCGAGGCTGAGCTGATCAAAGAGACCGAACTCATCCGGCACACACCTACTCCTGAACTCATCTACGACGCCGAAGTGGTCGAGGATGCGCTCGAGCTGGATGGCGGCTTCGATCCTCGGGTGACGGATGATCCTGCCGACGTTGTCGGCCCGGAGCCAGAGAAACCTGCCGGGGTGCGGGTGGCGTGGAAACGTCCGACCGACCTTTTCGCGGAGGCCGGGGCGAGGGTGACCGCTCGCGGTATGGATCTCACCGCCGCGTTCTCGGAGCGTGCCCGAGGCAAGGTCGGAGACTTCCATCGGGAGATGCGTGAGGGCACCTGGCATCTCGCTCCGATGAACCCGTTTGGTCAGGATGCACCGCACCGCTCGATGCCCGAACCCGAAACGATTTCTCGGGGCTGATGGTGACGGTGATGGATCATGCACAGTATCGCTCTCAGATTGGTTTTGCTCGTTCGGGATGAGGATCGCACGTCTCCTGCAGGAGGTGCGCCATCATGACCAGAACACTTATTGCCGCTGCTTCGCCCGAGGATCACGAGTTCGAGACCCCGGAGGGGCTGCGGGCGTTGCTTCTTCGTTTGCAGGAGGCCGGCCCCGGCGCGTGGCGGCACGACACCGAGGCGCATGAGCTCGCAAAGTTCACCGCAGGCAAGTATGCGCGTCTTGCCCGCAAATATGGCCTCGATCGTTGGGAGGCAGTCACCGCAGCATTCGAGGCGATGCGGAAACCTGGCACCGCACGCGCCGATAACCCGTGGGCCGTGGTCACCGAGGCGGTGCGGCTGACGTGCATTTATGAGCAGCGCGGGCAGGGGCTGCTCTGCTCGGTCGATAAGGCTCGCAAGTCTGAGGTCTCCGCGAATCATGATGCGGAACGGTTCGCAGACCGCGACCAGGCGCTGCTCGAATGGAACCCAGCGTTCCAAGTCGGTGAGCCTCGCATTGAGGATGCAGGCGAGGAAGAAGCTTCTCCCGAGGTGACCATGATCGAGCAGGCAGTGTTCCTGTTCTCGCGGCTCTGCTGGCCTGAGTCGACGGCCCGGAATGTGATCTGGTACATCTACGAAGGCCTTGAACGACTCGGCAGCCGCACAAGTGCGTTCGACGTGCTGCGCCGCGACCGTCTCGCCCTCGCGCTCCTTGACGTGAAGAAAGATGCCTGGAACACCGTCGTCGCGGTGCTGCTGGGCACTCAGAACCCGGCTTACGCGGCAACGAACGCGGGCCGTGGCCTGTTCATGCGAATCGTGATCGGTGAGAGCTTGCCTGAACTGCTGAGTGACGAACACCTGGTGCGGCAGATCGTGGAGTCTGCCCCGAGGCCTGGCGGTGCGTGATGAGCGGCCAGTATGGGATTCAGTTGGATCGGGCGCTCGACTCGCTCTTGGTTGGCACCCGGCATCGCAGCGACCTTGGTGATCTTGATCTGCTGGCGAAGTCGCTGTCTGAGCACGGGCTGTTGCAACCTCCGACGATCACCCCGGAAGGGTTCGTGCTGATCGGGGTGCGCCGAGTCGCTGCCGCACGAAGACTGGGCTGGCGCACGATCAACGTGTGGGTGCGCTCGGGCCTCTCTGACCGGCTCGGGCAGCTGCTCAGCGAGCACGCCGATCATGCCCTGCACAAGCCTCTCACCACCCTGGAGGCTGCGGCGCTCTACCGCGAACTGAAAGCCGTGCTCGAGGAAGAAGCCGCGCTGCGGCAAGCTGCGACTCGCTTCGGTGCGCAACCTGAGATCTCCGGAATCTCCGGTGGTGGTGATTCACCACCACCGTCAGAGGCGCGCGAATACGGGAAAGCACGCGAACAGGCAGCCCGCATGGTCACAGGGCGTGACTCCCATCAGATGCTCGAGCGAGTGAACCGGATCGAAGACCTCGCCGCTGACAGCACCGTCTCGGCGGCGGTTCTCGGGCAGGCCGAGGCCGAGCTCGTCCGGATTCGGGATGGTGCCGGGGTACTGGCCTCGCATCAGCGCATGAACGCCGCCCTATCGCTTGACGAACTCGACCGCATCGCGGCAGACCCCACGCAGCCTGAGAGCGTGCGCGAAAGCGCAGGCCGTGAGGCGGCTCGCGCCCGCCAGGCCGATCTGAAAGCCGCTGAGATGGAACGCCTCGCCCAGGCCGCCCTCGAACGAGTGAAAGGAAGCAGCGGGTCGAAGCGCCGCCCCACCCCTCGCACTGCGCTCACAGCCGATGATGAGATGCCGAAGCTGCGCAGTTCCCGCGCGTTCTGGGCAACCTGGAGCGAACTCGACGGCTGGTGGCGACACTACGACGTCGAGCAGATGGTGCGAGAGCTCTCCGGCGAGCAGCTCGATCTGTTCGTCTCCATCGCTGAGGGCACCATACGCTTCGCCACCGAACTCCAAGAAGCACGCGCAGCCGCCTGACCCAAGCCGGTGTTCGGGGTGCGGTCTCGCACCTGTGCGGTATGAAACGTCGCACTCCCTCACCGCAGCAACCGGCCGCTGATCCTGAGCGGGCACGCCGGTTACGCATGATCGTCGCCACGGTGCTCGGCACCGGACTCCTGTTCATCATCACCATCGCCACGATCGGCCTGCTGCTCGGCCCACCCGATGACGAGCCGACCCCAATGGTCGGCTCGAACGTCGCCCCCGACCCAGGCGACACCGCCGAGCGCCCCACAACCCGGTCTACACCATTCGGCACAGTCGCACAGACCGGAGATGCTGATCGCTTCGCGGAGTCTACGGCGCTCGCCCTGTTCGCGTGGGATACCCGAGACGGGTATCAGCCGACCGACTATGTGCAGTCGATGCTCGATCAGGCCTCCGATCCTGCCAACGAAGAAACAGACGGCCTCGCCACCGACCTCGCCGCCTATCTGCCGAACCGGGCAGCGTGGATCGAGTTGCAACAGTACGAGACGCGGCAGCATCTCGAGATCGACCAGATCGGTGTACCCGACACCTGGGCCGAGGTACAGCGGCAGGCACGCGAGGACACGCTGCTACCGGGCACCATCGCCTACACCGTCGACGGCACCCGGCACCGCACCGGGGTATGGGAGGGCAAAGAGGTCGCGACTGACCACCCGGTCGCGTTCACCATGTTCATCGCCTGCGAACCGACGTATGAACAGTGCCGTCTGCTGCGCTTGACCGTGCTCGACAAGCCGCTGCGATGAGCGGAATGGCGTCGTGAAGATCCTCGCGTTCCTCGCCGCCCTCGCGCTGCTCCCCGGCCTCGGCCTCATCGCTCTTGTGCTCGTCGCTGTTCCCGGCGGCGACGCCTGTCTCACGCGCACCGACACCACTTCTGGGGGCGGCGAGGCATTGGCACCCGAGAGGCCGGCAGAGACGAAGAGCATCGTGTTTCCGCTGGCGCGGGGCGTTTGGGTTCGCACGAGCCAGTTTGGGCCGAGGATCGACCCGATCTCTGGTGAGGCGCGCACGCACACCGGCCTCGACCTTGCCGCCGCAGACGGCACCCCGATCATGGCGGTCGCTGACGGGTATGTGACGTTCGCCGGGATGGACGGCGGATGGGGTGGCCTCATCACGATTGAGCACACCATTGACGGGCAGACCGTCGCGACCGCCTATGTGCATATGTGGGCGCACGGCATCCACGTCAACGCTGGCGATACCGTCGTCGCTGGCCAGCACATCGCCGATGTCGGATCGAGCGGCTGGTCGACCGGCCCGCACCTGCACCTCGAAGTGCGACCCGGCGGGTCTCGCGCCGCAGCGATTGATCCCGAGCCGTGGCTCGCCGCCCACGGCGCTATCGACCTGTCCGGCATCGGCACCGATGCCCCCGCGCTCGCAGGATGCGACCTCAACGCCGAAGCCGCAGCAAAGGGGTGATGCCGCGTGAATGTGTTTCCTGATTTCGGGTCACTCGACCTCGGCTCTCTCGAGGACGTCATCGGGGCTGCACTGATGATCGTGCTCGTGGTGAGCGTGCTCATGCTCATCGTCTCCGCTGTCGCCTGGGCGGCAGGCACCTGGGGCGGCAACCCGCAAACCGCGATGCGCGGCAGGGTCGGCGTATTCGTCTCACTCGGGGGCGCGGTGATGGCGGGTGCAGCGGTCGCGATCACCAATATGTTCCTCACCTACGGCCCCACTCTGTAACCACCCGATTCGGGATCTGCCCGGCAGTCGGCGCGTCTTCGCGTCTGCTGCCGGGCTCCGCTCGTTCTCGGGGCATGGCCTGCACCTGACGGGTACGCACTTCCCGCGCCCTCACCCCCTTAGGAGCTTCCCCCATGATCGACATCGACCCCAACAGTTCCGGGCTTCCCGGCATCGACGCGCTCCGGCTCATCGTCGGCGCAGTGATGACGTTCGGTTTGATCCTTTCCGCACTCGGCCTCATCATCAGCGCGGTGGTCTGGGCGTTCGGTGCGAACTCGTCGAACCCGCATCTGGCCGGGCGCGGGAAAACCGGCGTGTTGATCTGCTGCGGGGCCGCGATCTTGTGTGGGGCCGCCGTCACATTGATCAATTTCTTCTGGGATGTCGGCCAATCGGTCTGACCCCCGTGTTCGACGGTTCAAAAGGAGTTCCCGATGAGTCTGTGTGAGCAGCCGATCCTCTCAATGCTGTGCGAGGTGCGAGACGAAGCCACCGCGATGGTTGCCGCCGCTCCGATCCAGTGGATCGCCGATGGTGTTGGCCAGACTGCGGCCTGGTTCATCCAGGGCCTCTGGATCGTATTTGACTCGACCACGCTGGTCGACGTTACTGGTGCCGAGTTCGTCGGCGTCTACAACCTCATCTTCGGCATCGGCGTCATGATCGCTCTGCTTCTGGCCTGCTTCCAACTCATCACCGCCGTGGTGAAACGCGAACCCGGTGGTCTCGCCCGTGCCGGGATCGGCCTCGGGAAGAGCATCCTCGGCTCGTTCGTCGCGGTCTCACTCGTCGCACTGGGATTGGAGATCGTGGATCAGCTGTGCCTCGGCATCGTGCAAGCCACCGGGAACTCGATGCAGTCAATGGGCGACAAAATCACGATGCTCATCACCGCACTGACCGCCCTGAACCTCGGTTCCCCAGGTATCGGAGCGATCGTCACGCTGTTCCTCGGCGGCCTCTCAATCGCTGCAACCGCCATCGTCTGGTTCTCTCTGCTCGTGCGTAAGAGCCTGCTCCTGCTGACCGTCGCGCTCGCGCCGCTCGCACTGGCGGGATTCTCCTGGGACACCACACGCGGATGGGCGGGAAAATGGCTGATGTTCGTGGTCGCGCTCATCGTCTCGAAACTCGTGCTGACCGTGATCCTGCTGGTCGCCATCGCACAGATTTCGGTGCCCATCGCCCTCGACATCCAAGCGCTCACTGACCCACTCGCGGGCATCGTGCTCCTCGCAGTTGCCGCATTCGCCCCGTACATCACCTACAAGGCGATCTCCTGGCTCGGCACCGACTACTACCACGCCATGTCCACCGAGTCCGAAGCAAAGCAAGCGCTCAACCGGCCAGTGCCGGTGCCGAACCGGATGCCCGGCAATCCCTCTCGTATTCTCGGCGACTCGAGCGGCTCGAGTGGCGGCGGCAAGCCGCCCTCTGGCGGGGGCGGTGGTGGCAATCCGCCGCCCCCGCCGCCCCCGCCGCCCCCGCCAGGAGGAGGCGCTGGCGCTGGAGCCGGTACTGGGGCTGGAGCCGGTACTGGTGCAGGTACAGGTGCTGGTGCTGGGGCTGGCACCGGAGCGGGCGTTGGCGCGGGGGCTGCGGGCGGGCCGATCGGAGTCGGAATAGCGCTCGGCGCGGAAACGGCGAAGAAGGCCGCAACCCTCGGACCGGAACTCGGCAGCCAGGTCGCGCAGCAGGCTGACAGCCAGATGGAGGGCGCGAGCACGCCGGGGCAGAGTTCGGCTCCGCCTCCCGCACGCCACGGGCAGGTACCGCCGCCTCGCGCGCTGCCGCCTGGCCCGAGCACGAACACTGGCGATAGTTCGACCCCGAAAGCGTAAGGAGCTGTCATGTCTGAGTTCGAGTTGTCGACCGTGCAGTTCTCGCGCCTCACTAAGCGGGGCGTGATGCTCGGTCTCTCGCTGCCCCAGCTGGTCACGCTCGGGATCGGTCTCGTCGCCGCTGTCGGTGGCCTCTACGTCACGGGTGGTGCGGGGCTTGCCTGGACGGCCCCGGTGTGGGGGCTTGCTGCTGTCACCGCGACCGTGCCGATTGGAGGGCGGAAGATTGTCGAGTGGGCGCCGATCGTGCTGCGGTGGTGGCAGAAGCAAGCGAGCGGGCAGACCGAGTACCGACGCGCGCTGATGCGGCTTCGCCCCGAGGGCACTCTCGCGCTCCCCGGCGATGCCGCCGCGTTGCGGGAGTGGGTGGACGATGAGACCGGGGCGGCAATGATCCATGATCCGCACCAGCATCTCTTGACGGCGATCCTCGGGGTCTCCCATCCTGCGTTCGTGCTGCTCGATCCGGGCGACCAGCAGCGCCGCGTCGACGGCTGGGGCAGAGTGCTTGCCTCCGCGTGCAGGTCGGGCAGGATCGCCCGTGTCCAGGTGTCGGAGCGCACCCTGCCCGACTCCGGCACCGGGCTGGCGCAATGGTGGCAGGAGCACGGCAACGCTGATGGGTCGTGGGCGGCGACCGTCTATGGCGAACTCATCGACCGGGCGGGCCCCACTGGGGAACGGCACGCCACGACCGTCTCGCTCTCGCTCGATATGCGCCTCGCGGCACGCGCGATCCGCACCGCAGGCGGCGGCGTGCGCGGGGCGGCGCAGGTACTGCGGCAAGAGATGCACACCCTAGTCGCGGCGATTCGTGCCGCAGACCTGCAGGTCGACGGATGGCTCACCCCAGGCGATGTCGCAATGGTGCTGCGCGCCGCCTACGATCCCGCGACCGCTGCCGCGCTCGAACGTCACGGCGAACTCGGGCGCGACCTCGCTACCGCTGGCCCAGTCGCTGTTACTGAACGGTGGGAGTCGATCAGATCCGACAGTGCGCATCATGCAGTGCTGTGGATCAGCGAATGGCCCAGGAGCCAGGTCTACCCCGGCTTCCTCTCACCCCTCGTGCTCTCGTCAGGGATCCTGCGCACCCTCTCGCTGCACTACCTGCCGGTGCGCGCCGATCAAGCAGCGCGTGATCTGCGACGCAAACGCACCGAACTCATCTCGGACAAGACGCAGCGACAGAAGATCGGGCAGATCGAAGACGCCGCGACCGCTGCCGAGTACGTCGACGTGATCCAGCAAGAAGCCGACCTCTCCGCCGGGCACGGCCTCGCCCGCGTCACCGGCCTCATCTCCGTCACCGCCACCAGCAGCGAGGACCTCGAGGCAGCGGTCGCCGCAGTCGAACAGGCCGCGATCCAAGCCTCCTGCGAATGCCGTCGTCTGGTCGGACAGCAAGCCCGCGCGTTCGCCGCCGCAGCCCTCCCGCTCGCCCGCCCCATCTAAACCTGCCCCAACTGAATGGATACCCCTGATGCCCGAATACGAGACCCCGCGCGAAGCGGCGACCGCCGCCTACGACGCGCTCCGATACCTCGCCCGCACCGTTCGCGAGACCCCGCCCCGCGAATTCTACGATCTGAACCGCGAACTGCTCGGCATCTCTCGGCTGCTGCCCGACGTGTTCAGGAGTTTCGCGTCGAGGGCGATCGCTCGGAACGATGAGGCGATCATCCGAACCGGCGGCACCATCGTCTCTGGGGTCGCGGTGATCGAAGAAGCAGCCCGTGACCTCCTGCAAGCCGCAGAGTTCGTCGACCGTGCCGAGACCCGCCTGGGTCGCACCTCCGAACACCTCTCGCTCCTTGAATGGCCGACCCCACACCGCTCCGATGCTCCGCCCACTGCGAGCGTCACCACTCATCTCAGACCGGATCCGCTCGATTCGGGCACCCTCGCACCCAAGGCCGCGCATGGCCCCGCCCACTCTTCCGCGCCGCAGAGCCTCGATGCGGGGTTGTCGCGGTGAGTGACGAGGAGCGTCTGCACGCGAGCGTGCTTGTCGCCCCGACCGCCGAGCGCCGCCGCTTGAAGAAAGCCAGACGCCGAGCGGCTGCGCAACTTCGCTACGAGGCGCGCGCCCGCGAAGATGCCGAACAGCGAGCCAGGCGCGAGGCCGAACGGGAAGAACGCCGCAACACCGTCTATCTCCCCACAGCGGGCGAGCCGTACCCTGGGTCGCTGCGAACCCCTGGCCGGTTTCGGCTGCCGAAGCATCAAGACACGACGGCAACGCTCGGTGCGCAGTACCCGTTCCTTGCCGAGGCCGGCCTCGGCTCTGACGGTGCGTTCATCGGGCAGGATCTCTACTCCGGTGCTTCATTCGTGTACGACCCGTGGACGCTCTACCAGCGCGGCCTGATCACCGCCCCGAACATCGTGGTCGCAGGCATCGTGGGCAGCGGCAAATCAGCGCTCGTGAAATCGCTTTACACCCGTGCGATCCCGTTCGGGCGGCGCGTCTATGTACCCGGTGATCCCAAAGGCGAGCACACTCCTATCGCTGAGCTTGTCGGAGGGAAAGCGATCATTCTGGGGCGTGGCCTCCCGCACCGCCTCAATCCTCTCGATGAGGGTTATCGTGCGGCAGGGATCAGCGATCAAGACTGGGCGGCTCAGGTCACCGCGCGCCGCCGCGAGCTCGTCGGCGCACTCGCAGAAACCATGCTCGCACGCCCCCTTACCCCGTTGGAGCACACCAGCATTGACCATGCGCTGGGTATGGTGATGCGTGAGCACGGCACCCCGAGCCTGCCGCACGTGGTCGATCGTATCCTCGAGCCTGGCAGCGACGCTGACGGCAGGCTCAAAGAAGACGGTCGCCAGCTTGGGCACGCGCTCAGGCGGCTCGTTGCGGGCGACTTGCAGGGCATCTTCGACGGGCCATCGACTGTTCGCTTCGATCCGTCGCTGCCGATGGTGAGCCTCGACCTGTCGCGCATGGTCGAGAACTCCGCCCTGACCTCGGTGCTGATGACCTGTTCGTCGGCGTGGATGGAGGGTGCGCTGCTCGATCCTGCGGGCGGGCAGCGGTATGTGATCTACGACGAAGCCTGGCGGCTCATGGCCTACCCCTCGCTGCTTCGACGCATGGACAGCCAGTGGAGGCTCGCCCGCCACTACGGCATCGCGAACGTGCTCGTGTTCCACAAGCTGAGCGACCTCGACAACGTGGGCGATAGCGGCTCCGCCATGCGCGCGCTCGCCTCGTCGCTGCTCGCAAATGCGGAGACACGGGTGATTTACCGGCAGGAACCCGACCAGCTGGGCGCGACCGCGCAGGCGCTCGGCCTGACCCGAACCGAACAGTCGCTGCTGCCCGGTCTCGGCGTCGGACAAGGCTTGTGGAAGATCAAGGGCAGGAGCTTCGTTTCGCAGCACCAACTGCATCCTGCCGAACTCGAAGCATTCGACACCACCACTCGCATGGGTTAAGAACTCCTGGAGTTGAGGCTTTCCAGGATATCTGCGTCGCTTCGTTCTGCGGTCGAATCGTCCGAGTAGACAAAACTGATGTTGCGGTCATCTTTCAGCGCCTCATACAGTTCTGGTCGGAGCATCGCTGTCTTCTGGGAGTTGAAGGGTGTGCGTTGCCCAGGTGTGCCATCATCACGATCCGCGTTCCGCCGCACGCCACGGCAGAAAACCTTGCTTGGATCCTCGCTATCGCCCTTACTAAGTTGTTGAAGAACTACCTGACGCTCCACGGGCGGGAGGGTCGCAGGCAGTTTGTCTGGGATAGCTTCGCCAAGTCGCCCGCAAAACTGAGCTAAGAGGTCTCCCAGGTTCTGCGCCCACTCGATTCCAAAGTACTCCCGCAGTTCTTGAGCCCCGATGTCGATGCGTCGAGTATTTGCTGGGGCACTGATTGTGCGACTGGTATTGCGGCTATCAACAAAAGTGAGGCGAACAAGCTGGAATTCTGGCGTGGTCTCAGGTGGCAGATACCGCTGAACAATAACGAAGTATCTATGGTGTTTGTACGTGAACGGGAAGCACGCAAGCACCCAACCACGATCGGCGAGTTCGTTTCGAATCGTGCGGAGGTTTTGCATGGGTGCGTCCATGTTCCCCTTCTCGAGTTCAGGTGCAATGATTTTAGTGAGAACCTCGACCACGCTATCCGGACGATTGTCTTCCCGCGCGACCCTACCTCGCGCGCTCGAGCAGGCCAGAAACTTCCTCCGCGATGATACGACTACGTTAGGTCAGATTGACTTCGACAGAATCTGGTCGGTCGCCCCCATAAAACGAAACGTCAAACTTACTGTCTAGTTCAAACTCGACGCTGGAGTCTACGAGGTCGCCATCAGGCCCCGTACCCGAAACCGGCAGCGAAGAATCCACCACAATTCTCCCGGCAAGGTCAAACGCGTCCGGCCCATCAATTTCCCTCCAGGTGAGGGCCACGTCGCGCATGGCCTCTACGACGAAGGTATCCAGGGTGCTGCCAACATCTGCGTTGGCATACTCAGGCTGGCGGCTCAGCGCATCATTTTGAGCTGCGAGCTCGGCCGCATTGAGCACAGCATTCAGCGCTGGGCGGATGAGGTCGTTGTAGCTCTTCCCGTTTTGTTGATTCAGAGCGTCTAATGCGTTCTTAGTGTCGTCATCAATCGCGATCTGGATTCCTTCGACATCCGATCGCGGGTCGTAGATATGGATGCCTGGCATGAGTGTCCTTCCTTATGGCTACTCCTCACCTTACCTTTGGCGAGGCATCACCCTGTGGTCTTCGACCATAGCTGGAGGAGCGTCTCGGGCTCCACGACGCACCTGATCTGTGGCCTCTTGTTTATTGAGGTCTCCAACGATTGGAACGTCAGGAGCGATCTATGTCTTACACGTCCACCCGTCCACCGGATGATCGGCCCAGGGTCGATCCCCAGGAGCGAAGATTCCGAGCGCAGTTCGCCACCTTGCTGCTGGCGCTGCTGATGCTCGTATCGAGCCTCGTCATGATGCCTGCCCCGGCTGCGCAGGCCGCGACCCTGGGTGTCGGGTATGGGAATGAGCAGTTGTGGCTCGGCTCGTTCTCCTCACACGGCCGTCAGGCGTACTGCATGGACATCGACGCGCTGCCGCCCTACGGGAACACTGAGCATCCAGAGTTGAAGACCACCCTCGACAATCTCTCCGATGGGCAACTCGCGCAGCTGAACTATGTGATGGCGACCTGGGGTGAATCGTCAGACCCGGCGATCACGGCTGCGGTGCAGCTGTTCGTGTGGGATGTCGCCGACCACGACACCTATACTGCGCGCGGCGGTGAGGCGCACTTCATCGAGCGTGTACCGGCTGGTGCACGGTCGACGGTGCTCGGCAACCTCGCGGCGATGCGGCAGGCCGCCGCTGAGAACGCGGTTGCGAAGCCGTCCGCGTCGATGAGTATCGAGATGAGCGACCAGTACCAGGGTCGCCTCACGATCAGCACCACGCCGGGATCGCTGACGGGTGCGGTAACGCTCACCAATGCGACGTTTGCGAACGGTGCGACGACGGCGACACTCGGTGCGGGTACGCACGCGATCACCGGCACCCCCGCTGAGGGTGCGCCGGAATACCGTGTGAGTGCGTCGTTCTCGTCGCAGGCTGCGGGGCTGGGTGCCGGGGTGGATATGTTCTACACTCCCGGTGAGCAGCGGATTCTCGCAGCAGCGAGTTTCGAGCCGGTGAAAGCCGCAGCGCAGTCTCCCGTGATCCCGCTCGATTTCCAGCCCGAGCTGACTACGCAGGTCGCATCGAAGTTCGTACAGGCGGGCGACCAGTTCGTTGACGGCGTGAATGTGACCGTGACGAAGCACTCGTGGATTCGCATCAACGGTTCCCCGATCCCGGTCGAGGCCGTCGGTACGCTCTACGGCCCGTTCGACGCGCAGCCCGCCGAGGCGAACGCGCCGCCGCGCGGTGCGCCCGTTGCAGGCACCGAGAAGCTCACCCTGACCGGCCCCGGTAGTTACACATCGCCGGGCACGATCACCGCTCCCGAGTCGGGCTTTTACACCTGGGTCTGGTCGATCGACAAGGCGGCGCAGGGCGAGAACGCGAAGTACATCACCGAGAGCTTCACCGATCGTTTCGGCCTCGTGCCGGAGACGTCGGTGGTGCCGTTCCAGCCCGAGGCGGTCTCGCGCGCTGACCAGCGGCTCGTGAACCCCGGCGACACGGTGACCGACACGATCACCGTGTCCTCGAGCAACGGGGTCTGGCTCAAGCACAACGGCGAGCACATCCCCGTGATCTTCGAGGGCACCGCCTATCAGGTGCCCGGCACGCTGCCTCCTGAGCGGGCCGGCCAAGTGCCCGCTGATGCGCGAGCAATCGAGACGGTCACGATCACCGCGACCGGCCCCGGCACCTACACCAGCCCCGAGATCGTTTTGCCGAACGCGGGGTTTGTGACCTGGGTGTGGGAGATGAAGCGCGCTGACCAGCCCGAATGGGTGCGCCCCTACCTCGCCGCCGATTGGGCCGATGACTACGGCATCAACATCGAGACACACTCGGTGCGTTGGCCGATCAAGATCGTCTCCGAGGTCAAGGAGTACAACGTGCATCTCAAAGGCGGTCGCGCGTTCGACCGGATCGAGATGAGCGGGTTCCCCGAGAACCACGGCGAGTTCAAGGGCGACGGCTACTGGGGTGCCGACCATGACGAGGTCATACACACGGTCTATGGCCCGTTCAAGACCGAGGACGAGCTGACCGATGACCTCGATCTTGAGGATGCTCCGGTGCTCACGTCGATCACGACGCCCGCGAGGAACGGCACCTACCATCTCGGGTACACGGATGAGGATGCGATCAAGCCGGTGAAGCCCGGCTACTACGTCATCGTGTCGCATTTCACTGGCGACGACCGGGTGCAGCCGCACACGACTTCGCCGGGCGATATTCGCGAGCGGTTCTTCGTGCCCGATGATCGGCAGCCGGTGTCGGTGATTACGCAGGCGACTCCCGAGGCGCGCGTCGGTGAACCGTTCGAGGATCTCGCGCTCGTGCAGGGCACCGACATTCCCGCGGGCGCATACTTGATCTTCCGCGCTCACGGCCCGGTCGATCCCGAAACCGAGCCTCAATGCGACACTCCGTTCTTCGAGAGCGAGCAGATTCCTGTCACCCAGGCAGGCGTCTACCGCTCCGGCACCACGAGCGTCGACCAGCCCGGCCATGTCTACTGGGTCGAGACCCTGTACGACAAGGACGGTGAAGTGATCGCCGAGGGGCGCTGCGGTGCTCCGGGTGAGACCACCGTGGTCACCGGGCAGCCCGAGGAAGTGAGCGTGATCACGAACGCGGTGCCCGAGGTGCTGCTCGGTGATCCCGCGCACGATGTCGCGACCGTCACAGGTAAGGTGCCCGAGGGTTCCACGCTGAAGTTCGAGGCGTACCGGCAGGACGGCAGCGAGGCGCTCTGCACCACAGACGAGTTGGTCTTCACCTCCGAGACCATCGAGGTCGACGGGCCGGGCGACTACCGCTCGAACGATGTGGTGTTTGATCGCGTCGGCACCTACTACTGGGTGGAGACCCTGATCGGCCCCGACGGTGACGTGCTGCATCGCGGCCAGTGCGGTGCCCCGAACGAGACCACCAAGGTCGTGACCGAGTTGACCGCTCCGCCAGAGCTGGCGGTGACCGGAGGCGACAACGGCGGCATGTGGGCTCTCGGCATCGGCGCAGGCGTCGCGATCCTCGCCGCAGCAGGCGTGATGCTGTTCGGGCGTCGCCTCGCCCAGCAGCGCGAACGCGAAGCCGCAGCCGAAGACCTCACTGATATTGACGGAAAGGAGAATGAACTCGACGAACTCATGAACTAAGCATCCCCAACCCCCAGCGGGAGGCGCAGCCGAAACTCGGTTGCGCCTCCCGTCTGTGTTGCATCGGCACGCCCGCTCTTCGGGTTCGGGTCTGCCATCGCACATGCCTGGCATGAGATTTCACAGCACCCTGTTCTTCCCTGCCCGTCGCGCCTCAGAAGGCGTGGTGTTCGGGTGAAGCGGCACAGTACGAAGCCCACCCCACAGGCCGCCGCTGGTGCTCCGGTTCGGTTGCCGCTCGTGCAGATGAGTGTGCAGCCCGATGGGGCGATGACGGTGCTGCTTGACGGGCAAGTGTACGAGCCGCCGCCGTATGCTTCGGCCTGGCGCAGAGAGGCGTTCTCGGCAGTGCTCGAAGCGATCACCACGACCCTGGGCACAGCGGTCAAGGTCACCGTCACCGAGTACGACGGGGCAACATTCACCGATGTCGTGATGCCGCCGCGCGCCCCGACGGAGCCTCCGGTCGCTCCCGTGTCTGCTCCGGTGCCGGTCGTGCAGGTGCCTCCGGTGCCGGTGCAAGGGCACGGGTTTCTCGCTGGCGAGGATGTCGCGATCGCGCCGATCATCGGCTACGGGAGCGCCGCTCCAGACGGGCAGGTCAACGCGGTTGTGGCGCAGGATCAGATACCGGCGAACGTGCAGGAGATGTTGCTGGTTGGGCGCGTCTCGGGCACCATGCAACTCGTTCGGGCGACGACATGACCCGGCAAGTCGGCGGGTACGGGCACGAGCTGACCAACTTCGCGATGGTCGGCCTCGCCGCCCTGTTCGCGCTCGCACTCGTGCTGCGTGCCGCTGGCACCATCACCGCGTGGGCGACCGGCCTCCTCACGCCGGAGGCCGGGATCGCGGCAGGTGCCGGAGTGCTCTTCACTCCCGGCGATCCCGGCACGGCGCTCGGCGCACCAGAGCTGAACCCGATCCTGTACTGGATCGTTGTCTCCATCCTGCTGTGTCTCATCTCCGGCATCGCATTGTGGGTGTGGACGTTCGTGCGTCGCGGCCAGAAAAGACGGGAGGCAGACCCTCGCAGGATCGTCGGCGTCGCGACCCACCAAGACATCGAGGCGCAAGCATCCGAGAAAGCGCTTATGCGCCGAGCCGCAAACCTGCGCCCCACGCTCGCATCTCCCGACCCTCCCGATGTTGGTTACCGTCTCGGTTCCGCTCACGGCAAACCCGTGTGGGCGTCGGTCGAAGACTCGATGCTCGTGCTCGGCCCGCCCCGCTCTGGAAAGGGCTTACACCTCGCGATCAACATGATCCTTGATGCGCCGGGCGCGGTGGTGACCACATCGACTCGGCCTGACAATGTGACCGCGACGCTCGAGGCGCGCAGGCGGGGAGGCCGGCCGGTGGCGGTGTTCGATCCGCAGCGCCTCGCCGATGGTATTCCTGCGGGGATGCGATGGTCGCCGGTGCGGGGCTGCGCCGACCCGCTCACCGCGATGATCCGCGCCACTGGCCTCGCTTCCGCGACCGGGCTGGCTTCTGGCGATACCGAGAATGGTGGCTTCTGGGAGGCCAAGACTCGGGTGGCGTTGCAGTCGCTGCTGCACGCTGCCGCGCTCGACGAGAGGCCCACTTCTGAGTTGTTCAGGTGGACGCTCGATCCTGCCGCTGCCGCAGAGGCCGTCACGATCCTTGAGAGCACCCCGCTTGCGGCGTCGGGGTGGGCTGACGCGCTCGGTGGCGTGATCGACGCTGACCCGAGAACACGCGACAGCATCTGGCAGGGTGTCGCGCTCAGTCTTGCCGCGCTCGCAGACCCGCGCGTGCTCGATACCGTCTCGCCCAGTCCTGGGGAAGAGTTCAATCCGGCGCAGTTCCTCGCTGATCGGGGCACCCTGTATCTGCTTGCGACCGGAGCCGGGGCTGGCGCGTCAGCCTCACTGGTGGCGGCGCTTGTGGAGGACATCGTGGAGACCGCCCGCCGTCAGGCGGCGGTCTCTGCTGGTGCGCGGCTCGACCCTCCGCTTGCGCTGGTGCTCGATGAGATCGCGAACATCGCGCCTCTGCCGTCGCTTTCGACGCTCATGGCTGAGGGCGGTGGCACCGGCATTACGACTGTGCCGATCCTGCAATCGCTCGCGCAGGCGCGCGAGAAGTGGGGTGACAACTCCGCGAACGCGATCTGGGATGCGTCGATCGTGAAAGTGATCCTCGGCGGCGCGTCGAATACACGCGACCTGCAAGACCTCTCCGCCCTGCTGGGTGAACGCGACGAGCACACCGATTCGATCACAATGGGTGCGTTCGGTGAGCGTTCCTCGCAGCGGTCGATTCGCAGGGTACCGATCATGCCGCCGGAGAAGCTGCGCATGATCCCGTTCGGCACCGGCGTCACGTTGCTGCGTGCCGCACCCCCGATCATTACCGATCTGCGGCCTTGGACAGCCCGTAACGATGCGGCGCAGCTTCGCTCGGATCGCGGCTTACTCGAAACGAAACTGAGGGGCGGTGAGTCTCGTGGCGAGACGTAGAACACCGCCACCCGACCAGATCGAGCTGGACATTTGGGGGCTTGACGAACCCACCGCAGACGCAAAAATCGCCGAAGCACAAGCTACTGAGGCACCAACGAGAGAGGGAGGCGAGGGCGATGACGCACTACGCGCACCGGATCAGGGAGCACTGGGAAAGGTACGCCCCGAACCACATGAAGACTTTGGCGGCTTCGAGCGAGGAGCTGGAGACACTCTTTTCGGAGATTGGAGCCGAAGTGCTGGGCGAAGTGAGTTCGCTGAGCGAGGACATGGCGCGCGTGATGCTGGCGGAAATGCCCGAAGCGAGGGAGGATTATCTTACCCAGGTCGCACTGCTGACCACGGCTCGGAAGATAGCGGAGGAGATCGCCATGACGCACCAGCTGGCATGGATGCCCGACCCGTCGCTGGATCTGGCCGAAGCTCGGCAGGAGTGGGAGGACACGAGGCCGAACGACGAGAACCTCGCGGATCTGGCGTTGCAGGCGCAGCTATCGGATTACCCGATCTATTCGACCTCGGAGATGGAGGAGCTCGCACGGGAGTGGGCGGTGCCCATCGAGTTCCTGAACCAGATGTTCGAGGCGGAGATTCCGTATCGCTTCATGATGGAGCATCAGGACGTGATGGCGGAGGCCGCGACGATCAGGTTCCTCCGCGAAGTCGGCTAACCCCTCCGTCTCCACAGCCCTCGCCATCGGTTGACGCGCGGGAGGTTGCCGAGCCGCCGGTGCGGTTTGTTCCAGACCCTGCGCACTCGATGGTCCCCTCTGGTGGGAAGGCTCGTTTCCAAGCCAACACCACCGCGATTCGGATTGCGCGTCAGCTTGCAGTCGAGAAGCGCCCAGCGACTCCGGCCGAGCAGGAGTGGCTGTCGGGTTGGTCGAGCTGGGGCGCGATCCCCGACCTGTTCGATGACTCGAAGACTTCATGGGAGGCTGAACGGGCTGAGCTTCGGGCGCTGCTGAGCGAGGATGAATGGCGGGCCGCCTCTCGCACAACACTGAACGCGCACTACACCGATCCCATGCTCGTGAAGCAAGTGTGGACGGCGCTCTCTGCACTGGGGTTCGACGGCGGGCAGGTTCTTGAACCCGGCTCAGGGTCGGGCACGTTCATCGGTCTCTCCCCAGAGGGCACTCAAGTCACCGGGGTTGAGCTTGACCCTGTGACGGCTGCGATCAGTCAGACGTTGTATCCTCACGCGACGATCCGTGCCGAGTCGTTCGCGGACACCCGCATCGCTGAGGGCTACTTCGATGCGGCGGTGGGCAATGTGCCGTTTGGTGATGTGGCGCTGCATGACCCGGTGCATAACGCGACGAAGCAGAGCCTGCACAATCACTTCATCATCAAGGCGCTACGACTGACCCGGCCAGGTGGCATCGTGGCCGTGTTGACGAGCCGGTACACAATGGATGCGCAGAACCCTGGCGCGCGGCGGGAAATGAACGCGCTCGCTGACCTCGTTGGCGCGATTCGGCTGCCCAGTCGCGCGCATCAACGTACTGCGGGCACCGATGTCATCACCGATCTCTTGATCCTGCGGCGACGTATGCCGGACGAGTCGGTGCGCGACTTCTCTTGGGAAACCGTCACCCGGGTACAACTTGACGGTCAAGAGCTACAGGTCAACCGCTACTTCGATGTGCATCCCGAGCATGTGCTTGGCCGTATGGAGGTCACGTCTGGGCAGTTTGGGCCGACGCTCGCCGTTTCGGGTGATCTGGATCGCCTCGAGGCCGACTTCACCGATGTACTCGAACAGGTCACGTTCTCGGCGCGCCGGGAGGGGTTGACTCAGGCTCCGCGCTCCTCTGAGCATGTTGCTCGACAAGCAGCAGCCGTGCCGTCTGAGCCGGGACGGTGGGATGGAACGATTGTCGCCCGAGAAGATGGCAGCTTCGGTGTAGTGGTCGGGGATCTCATAGAACCGTTCAAGGTGCCCCGGAACGCGGCCGTCGAGATGCGTGCGTTGCTGCGGCTACGGGATGGGGCGACTCGCCTACTCACGATGGAGTCTGCGTCTGTCGATGATTCTCCCGAGTTGGAACAGGCGCGCACCGAGCTACGGCGTGAGTACCAGAAGTATGTCGGCAAGTACAGGGCGCTCAATCGGTACAGCCTGCGGCGCACTGGCAGAGAAAACGAACAAGGCGAGGAAACATTCGCGCGAATCGTGCCGACTCCGATTCGCCTGTTACGCTCCGATCCGTTCGGCGCGCTCGTGCTCGCGCTCGAAGTGTTTGATGATGAAGCTCAGACGGCGGTGCCAGCCGCGTTGCTCACTCGGCGCGTGGTGACACCGAGACCAGAGATCCAGGGAGTCGAAACCGCAGCCGACGCGATAGCGGTGAGCCTCGACCGAACCGGCGGTATCGACCTTGCGATGATCGCTGACCTGCTCGGAGTGAGCGAGGCAGAAGCACAGACTGCACTCGGTGATCTGGTATTCACAGATCCCGAGACCAACGAACTTATCCACGCCCCCGCGTACCTCTCAGGGAACATCTACGAGAAGCTCGAAGCGGCAGAAGCTCGCACCGAAACTGATCCCGCGTTTCAAGTCAACGTAGACGAACTCCGCAAGGTGCTCCCCGAACCGCTCGATGCGGCAGATGTCACCGCGAAGATCGGCGCCGTATGGATCGGCGCAGAGATTCATCAACAGTTTCTCCGCGAACTTCTCGGCACCAATGATGTGCGGGTGAGTAGCCCGATGCCGGGGATGTGGGAAGTCAAAGGCGGCAGGCAGGGTCTTCGTGCGACTTCGGAGTGGGGCACCAAACGCCGGTCAGCACCAGAACTCCTCAAAGCGATCGCTGAACAGCGGCCGATCATTGTTCACGACGAGATTGAAGAGCCAGACGGCACCAAGCATCGCGAGGTGAACACCGTACAGACCGCGTTCGCACAGGAGAAAGCCGATGCGCTCGCCGAACGCTTCAGCACTTGGGTATGGGAAGACCCCGAGCGAGCACGAAACCTCCTCGACAAGTACAACCGCACGTTCAACGGGATCGTGCTCCGAAACTATGAGGGCGCAGGCGACTACCTGACGTTCCCCGGCATGGCATCCGGGTTCGTCATGCGCCCGCACCAACGCGCTGCGGTCGCTCGCATGATCGCTGAACCCGCAGCCGGCCTATTCCACGAGGTCGGCGCGGGAAAAACCGCCGAGATGATCGCGGGCGTGATGGAGATGCGCCGCATGGGGCTCATCTCAAAGCCGATCCTCACGATCCCGAACCACATGCTTGAGCAGTTCACTCGTGAATGGTTGCAGCTGTACCCGCAGGCAAAGATTCTCGCCGCATCAAGCAAGGATCTCACCGCCGACAAGAGGCGGCAGTTCATCGCCCGCGCGGCCGCAAACGAATGGGATGGCATTCTCATCACCCATTCTGCGTTCGGGAGGATTCCGATGCGCCCAGAGAATGAGCACGCCTACCGCAGCACTCAGATTGAGGAGTTGCGCACCGCACTCTCCAACGTCGATCCAGAGGAACGGCTCACGGTCAAGAAGCTCGAAAAGAAGCTCCTATCCGCCGAAGAAAAGCTGAAGAAACTCGTCGACAAGCCCCGCGATCCCGGCGTGAGCTTCGAAGACACCGGCGTCGACTATGTCGTTGTCGATGAGCTGCACCTGTTCAAGAACCTGCGTACCGAGTCGAACATCCCCGACGCGAACGTACAGGGTTCTGAACGCGCCAGCGACCTGCATATGAAAGTCGAGTACCTGCGCTCCCAGGGCAAGAAGCGGGTGATGACCGGCGCGACCGCGACCCCCATTTCGAACAGCATCACCGAGGCATACACGATGCAGCGGTACCTGCGGCCAGACCTGCTCGAAGCGGCAGGCCTCGGCGGATCATTCGATGCGTGGGCTGCGACCTTTGGAGAAACCCTCACCCAGATGGAGATGTCCCCCACGGGCGCATCATTCCGCTTGAAAACTCGGTTCGCGAAGTTCAAGAACGTGCCCGAGATGCTGCGCATGTGGTCGACGTTCGCAGACGTGAAGACCGCAGACGACCTGCAACTGCCGATCCCGCTGCTGCACGAACGAGAAGACGGGCAACGCGCCCCCGAAGCGCGCATCATCCAGCCAACTGCAGAGCTTCAGGATTTCGTTAAGCAGCTGGGGGAACGCGCCGAAGCAATCATGAAAGGCGTTGTTGACCCGCGCGAGGACAACATGCTGTCGGTCACCAGCGACGGTCGGAAGGCCGCGCTCGACATGCGGCTCATTATTCCCGGCGACCCCTCGGGGCCGAGCAAGACCGATGTCGCCGCCGGGATGATCTACCGAGTCTGGCAGGAGACCCGAGACCACGAGTACCTCGATGTCGTTACCGGCGAGCTCTCAGATGTGAAAGGGGCATTGCAACTCGTCTTTGCCGACCTGTCGACACCGAACCCCGACAAATGGAATGTGTACGAGGAGCTGAAGCTCCAACTCATCGTGCATGGGATGCCCGCTGAGTCGATTCGGTTCATTCATGAGGCGAAGAACGATGTAGAGAAAGCGCGTCTGTTCGCTGCTGCCCGGGCCGGGCACATCTCGGTTCTTATCGGCTCGACCGAACGAATGGGAGTTGGCACCAACGTGCAGGCCAGAGCGGTCGCGCTGTATCACCTTGACTGCCCGTGGCGGCCGTCGGATATTGCACAGCGCGAGGGCCGCATCTTGCGGCAGGGCAACCAGAACGAGACGATCGGCATCGTGCGTCTCATCACCGAGCGTTCCTTCGACTCGTATATGTGGCAAGGCGTAGAACGAAAAGCTCGCTTCATCGCGCAAGTGATGCGCGGCAATCTCAATGTGCGCGAGATTGAAGAGATCGACTCAGCCTCGCTCTCTGCGGCAGAAGCCAAAGCACTCGCGACCGGCAACCCACTCATGCTCGAGCACGCCACCCTACAATCCGAGTTGCACCGCTTGAAGAAACTCGAACAAGCCCACCACAGCAACGAACGAATGCTGGAGTTCACCCGCGATACTGCCAAAGGGAACACCAATAGGCTCGAACGCGAACTTACCGGATTGGAAAGCGCGCTCCCACGAGTCACCGACACCAGCGGCGACAGCTTCCGCATCGTGCTGAACGACAGGCTCTATACCTCCCGCGCAGACGCGGCCCAAGCACTCGCCCGCTGGACAGCGGAATCAGGAATCCGCTACTTGCCGAACTATTCGGGGAGGCAGTTCGGCGTAATCGGGAATATAGGCGGCTTCGACGTCGACTGTAGCGTCATCCCCGAGCCAGGCGGCGACCTCACCGTGCGCCTGGAACTCCATGACGTACCCCGAGGCAGTTTCACCGTCACGCGCGAGACGTTCATGGCAGGCGGTGTCGGCATGATCCAACGCATCGAAAACCGCATGGCCGAGATACCGAAACTCATCGAGAAAACAAGAACTGAGTTGCAACAGGCGCAACAGACCGTAGCCGATGCCGAAAGCCGAATCGGGCAGCCGTTCAAGCACACGCTCGCTCTCTCGGCAGCCGAAGCTAACTTCGAACGAGTCTCGAAAGAACTACTCGCAATGCAGCGCAAGAACGACGCGCCAAACATGCCAGCTACTCCCGCAGACGCTCGCCCGGAACTCACGGTTGAGGCCGTGCGCGCGTACCAACCTCGGGGCGGGGTGCGCTCCGATCCCGACCAGCAGCGACCCCATTCTCCGGCTGCTGCTCCCAGCGCGTTCGACCCGGTGCCGCTGAGACCGTCTGGGTTGCAGATCGGGCGGTAGTCGCTTCTCGGGGTGACGACCTCACCTGCTTGTTGCCGCGCGGAGGCGCGGCGCGACAGGCAAGGAGCATCCCATGAACGACAGCAGCAAACCGGCCTCGCCGCCTGAGCCGATTGAAACCCTCGATGCGATCGTCGGTTTCTTCGCCACCGAGCCCCGGCGCAACGCCGGGAACGATGCCGACATCGAGACTGAATCCGAAGCCGAGCAGAGCGACGTCGATGACATACCGAAGGTTTTCGCCCGCTTCGGCGTCGAGCATTACAGCCGCAACCCCGACACCGGCAAGATAGTCCGGCTTGAGCCCACGTTTCACTCTTTGGTCGCCCACTGGGAAGCGGCAGAAATCATCAAAAAGAAGTTCAGAAAAGGCGATTCGTTCATCGCTCAAGGGATGGTGAAAGTAAGCAAGAAGACCGGCAAGGAATACTTCGAGGTGAAGCAGATCGGCCACAACACGCGCCGCACACGATACGAGGTCGATCGCAGCCACCGAACCAGACACCTTGCAGAGCAACGCTCCACTACTGATCGAGCATCGGGCGTGGGACAAGAGCGAGCAGCAACATCAGCGGTCGGCTCACAACACCAACCGCGCCGTATCTCTCCAAGCAGTGCGGTGCAGACGGGGATAGCTCGATGAGCGAGGGCATGATGAACGCCGCAGAGCTTCCCGCCTCGTCCAACCCGGCCGAACCGCATACAGATGAGACAGCGACCTCAAGAGAGCTGCCGCGCCTCGGTACTCCGGTGAACGCTGGCGGCCGAGTCAGCACACCGCCCAGACCGATCAACTGGAACATGCTCACCAGCGAGCAAGCCGAGATCGAGTGGCTTGAGCTCAACAGTTGGGTGTCGTGGTTGAAGCTCTCCTACGGTCTCACACCTGCAGTGCTGCCGCCGCTGTGGCACCGGCACCCCGAGTTGGTATGGGAACTCTCGGCGCTGCATTGTCACTGGCTCGGTGCCTACGATCCTGAACAGCACGCCAGCGGCCCGATCACCTGGCACCGCGACTTCGCTGAAGCTCGGATGCGCCTGCGCGAATGGGTGCAGGCTTCCGGCACCCGCATCGACCGCGACCGCCCAACGCGGCAAACCACCTGGCCGGGCGACACCCCATACCCAACCGGGGCGGAGGCCCCCATCGTTGACCGCGACGCCGACTTCGTAGAGTTCGTCAAAGCCGATGTCGCTTCGCGCCGCGCCGACGAGGACGCCTACTTTCGGCTTCTCGCTGAGGATGAGTCTGCTCTTTCTCGTAGCTCCGCATGAACCACGCAAGCGCCTACTGAACTTCAGAAATGGCTGAGGCCCCGAGCAACTCGACTCGGGGCCTCAGCCATTCCTCCTGAGTTCTACTCTGGCTTTGCAAATGCACTCTCAAGAATGTCGGCGGTCTTCGAGTTCACCATCTGGTTGCGTCGAATGTAGTGCTGAATCGTGATCCTCGGATCAGTATGTCCGAGCAGTTCGGCAGCGAGTTCCACGTCGGCCGCTTCACTTACTGCGGTGGCGACGGTTCGGCGGAACATATGCGGGGTGATGCCCGAGAGTCCTGCCAGCTTCAACGCTTGACGAAGTTGACGGCGCACATTCGCCGGAGACAACGGAGTGCCCTCGCGGGAGCAGAACAGCAGCGCCTCGGGTGATGGATCGGTGAGCTTGCTCAGGCGGCTGCGTACTGCTTCGGCAGTGAACGAAGGGATCGCTGCCGTGCGCTTTGATTTCGAGGTCTTCGGATGATCCTGGCGCTGCACCGGCTCGCCCTTCAGGCAGACGATCGTGCCTGCGATCTCCATCGTCGGCACTGCCGAAGCCACGTCTACATCCATCCGTCGGAATGCGAGGGCTTCACCGATGCGACTGGACGTGCCGAGTAGCACCTCGACGATCTGGCCAAGCTGACCGTCTGGCTTCGGGCCGGATGACGAGAGTCCGGTCTCCCAGTGGGCAATGGCCGCGCGCACCGCGTTTACTTCGACCGGTGTCAGCGCGTCTGGCGTGCGTTGGGGTTTCCGTAGCTTCGCAATTCCGTCCATTGGATTGCGAGGGAGCACCTCGTGCCGGACGGCAAGCCCGAAAGCGAGGCGCATGACATTCCTGGCCTGCTTCGCCCGATTGTAGCTCTGGCGAGCGAGCAGCTTGATATGGCGATCACAGCGCGCAACACCAATCTCTCGCAGGGTGAAGTCCTTGAACGCCGGGAGCACGAGAGTTCGCATGTTTCGCTCGTAGAGCTCCTTTGTCGCCTTTGCGAGATGATCTTCCAGACCGAGATCTTCGAGCCAATAGGTCACCAACTCAGGAAAGGCGCTGTCCGGGGTCAGAATCAGATTCGATGGCTGGAACTGCGTGCGCTCGGAGAGCTTCACTTTCAAAGCTGCCTCGGCAGCCTTCCGCGTAGCTCCCGTTGCTTGCACGGGCCTGGTGACACCATCCCAGTCACGGATGCTGGCGCGTGCCTGTACGCGGTTGTTCGGCTTGGAGACGAACCAGATTTCGCCGAAGGTACCGATGGGGAGACGTGGCCTGCTCATCAGTTCACCCCCGATCCGATTCGAGGGTGTCGGGTTCGCGCTGTGTTTCCATCCAGGTTTGCACATCGGAGAGTGCGAACTTCAGCCGTTTGCCGAACCGGTAGGCGCGTGGGCCGAGGCCGCGCGCCCTCCAGTCGTAGAGCGTCGAGATTGGCACGCCGAGATAGTCGGCTAGTTCGGTGATGTCGAGCAGTGGCTCGAGGGTCTGGTGAGGGGTGTGCTTCGTGTCCATGCCAGCGAGGTGCGCTGAGTAGACAGAAAACAGGATGATCCTGGGTCAACCGTTCTGCGTCAGAGAGCAGAGCCGCAGGATGTGTGTCGGGAGGGGGTTTTACGTGACTTTTTCGTGCCCGGTACATTTTCTAGAGACTCCAAAGGCCCCGGAAATCAGTGATTTCCGGGGCCTTCCGGTCGGGATGACAGGATTTGAACCTGCGACCCCGTCGTCCCGAACGACGTGCGCTACCAAGCTGCGCCACATCCCGATTGCGTGTTTCACGCAAGGAATACTCTAGCGGTTTCCCAGCGAATCACGAAAACGGGGCCGCCCCGGACGTGTCGCCCCCTCCCCTGCCTCTCCCACTCCCCCTCCCCACTGCGAGCGGGGTCACTCTTCGTGGGTGTCGCGACGGCAACACGCACGAAGAGTGACCCCGCTCCGAGAAGTGGGTGGGCGGGCGGGCGGGGCGGGGTGGGTGGGTGGGCGGCGTCAGATGTTGAAGGACGCCAGGAGCGCGCCTACCGCGCCAGGCCACTCGCCCCGCAGACTCAGCGTGCCGGCCGGGTCATCGCCTGCATCGACCACCACGACGCGGTGCACGGCGAGCAGCGCGAACTCCGTTTCGGCGATCGACGCGGTGCCTTCGGCTGACACGCGCACGGCGGCGAGCTCGGGCACCAGTTCGGCCGCCGCACCGGCGCCGCGCACGCGCACCGAGGGTTCGCGCTCGGCGGTGTTCCCCTCCGCGTCCTGCGAGTACTCCCGGCTGCCGGTTTCTCCCCGCGCAATCGCGCCGGCGAGCACCGCGCGGAAGACCGGATCGCCGATGGCGTCGTACGCCCATCGCGTGCCGAGCACCCCGTGCTCCATGGTGCCGACGACGAAGTCGTCACCGTCTTCGAGCGGCGCCCCGCGGTACGACAGCGGCACGTGATAGACGGTGTCGTCACCCGCCGTGAACACGTGCCCCTCGAGGCCGACCTCTCCCTCGGTGTCGTCGAAACGGTAGGCTCCAATCGGCTCGAGCCGACCGGCATCGCCCGTGAACCACGGCTGCGCCGGCAGCCACGCGGCGAGGAGGTCGTACTTCGACGGGCTCAGTGTGGTGCGGTGAATGATCGACATGCTCCGATCCTACGACCGGCCTTCGGAGCCCGTCGAGCATTCCGAACAGCAGGAAGGCCCCGGCCCGCGCACCTGCGCGAGTCGGGGCCCTCCGGACGAACCCGTGCTACTTCTGGTTCTTGAGACGCGACGCCGAGCGTGCGCGCAGGGTCGCTGCGAGCTCGACCTTGCGAATGCGCACGTTCTCGGGCGTGACCTCGACGCACTCGTCCTCGCGAGCGAACTCCAGGCACTCCTCGAGCGTGAGCTTGCGGGGCGGCGTCATCGACTCGAAGGTGTCAGCCGCGGCCGAACGCATGTTCGTCAGCTTCTTCTCCTTGGTGATGTTCACATCCATGTCTTCGGAGCGCGAGTTCTCGCCGATGACCATGCCCTCGTAGACCTCTTCGGTGGGCTGCACGAAGAAGCTCATGCGCTCCTGCAGGTTGATGATCGCGAACGGCGTCACCACACCCGAGCGGTCTGAGACGATCGAGCCGTTGTTGCGCGTCGTGATCGTTCCGGCCCACTCGCCGTAGCCGTGCGAGATGGCGTTGGCGATACCCGTGCCGCGGGTGATGGTCATGAACTCCGAGCGGAAGCCGATGAGACCGCGGGCCGGCACGATGAACTCCATGCGCACCCAACCGGTGCCGTTGTTCACCATGTTCTCCATGCGGCCCTTGCGCGCTGCGAGCAGCTGCGTGATCGCACCGAGGTGCTCTTCGGGCGTATCGATGGTGAGGTGCTCGTACGGCTCGTGCTTCTTGCCGTCGATCTCCTTGGTGACCACCTGGGGCTTGCCGACGGTGAGCTCGAAGCCTTCGCGGCGCATGTTCTCGACGAGGATCGCGAGCGCGAGCTCGCCTCGGCCCTGCACCTCCCACGCGTCGGGACGGCCCACGTCGAGCACGCGCAGCGACACGTTGCCGATGAGCTCGCGGTCGAGGCGATCCTTGATCATGCGGGCGGTGAGCTTGTGGCCCTTCACCTTGCCGACGAGCGGCGAGGTGTTTGCGCCGATGGTCATCGAGATCGCGGGCTCGTCGACGGTGATGACGGGCAGGGGACGCACGTCTTCAGCGTCGGCGATCGTCTCGCCGATGGTGATCTCGGGAATACCCGCAATGGCGACGATATCGCCGGGGCCGGCCTTCTCGGCCGGGTAGCGGGTGAGTGCCTTGGTGAGCATGAGCTCGGTGACGCGCACGTTCTGCACATCGCCGTCGTGGCGCACCCAGGCGACGGTCTCGCCCTTCTTGATCCAGCCGTGGTGCACGCGCAGCAGCGCGATGCGACCGAGGAACGGCGACGAGTCGAGGTTCGTGACGTGCGCCTGGAGCGGGAAGGTGTCGTCGAACTGCGGTGCGGGCACGCGCTCCAGGATCGTCTGGAAGAGGGGCTCGAGATCCGGGTTGTTCGGCAGTTCGCCGTCACCGGGGCGCTCGTGCGATGCCGCACCGGCGCGACCCGAGAGGTACACCGTCGGCACATCGAGCACGGCGTCGACGTCGATATCCGGGTGATCCTCCGAGAGGTCGGATGCGAGACCGAGCAGGAGATCCTGCGCCTCGCCCTCGACCTCTTCGATGCGCGCATCGGGGCGGTCGGTCTTGTTGACCGCGAGGATCACGGGAAGCTTCGACTCGAGCGCCTTGCGCAGCACGAAGCGCGTCTGAGGCAGCGGGCCCTCGGAGGCATCGACGAGCAGCACGACTCCGTCGACCATCGAGAGCGCGCGCTCCACCTCGCCGCCGAAGTCGGCGTGGCCGGGGGTGTCTACGACGTTGATGATGATGGGGCCGCCGCCGGCGTGCGCACCCTCGTACGTGATGGCCGTGTTCTTGGCCAGAATGGTGATGCCCTTCTCGCGCTCGAGGTCGTTCGAGTCCATGACCCGATCGTCGACCTCGGCGTGCGCGTCGAAGG
The DNA here is from genome assembly GCF_040687075.1 of Leucobacter sp. NPDC077196. Classification (NCBI taxonomy): domain Bacteria; kingdom Bacillati; phylum Actinomycetota; class Actinomycetes; order Micrococcales; family Microbacteriaceae; genus Leucobacter; species Leucobacter sp. NPDC077196. Next base: position 51,890 of record NZ_JBFBML010000012.1, on the reverse strand, counting down.
AGTTGGTCTGACGCAGCATGGCGTCGACGAGGGTGGTCTTGCCATGGTCGACGTGTGCGACGATGGCGACGTTGCGGAGGTCATCGCGAGTGGCGAGAGCCATAAGTAGTAGAGTCCTAACGAGACGAGTGAGCGTCGGCGCGGCGGGATGCCGGCCACGGAGCGGGATCGCCCCGCGGTGGCGCCGAAAGACGCCGACGCACTATTCTAGCGGGTCTCTTCGTGAACGGCCCGCGAATAGTGAGTCGAGGCCGGGTGTACGTGCGTGCTGTACGCTCCGGCCCCGCTGACCTTCAGCACGGTGCGCACTCACACCACTCGCTCCCCCGCCCGCCACACTCCCTGCACGAGGGGCATCCCGGGACGATAGGCGAGATGGGTCACCGATGGCGCGTCGAGCAGCTGCAGATCGGCCCGCGCGCCCGGCACGATAAGACCGACCGCGCCCTGCTCGACGCCCTGTGGGTCGCGCCAGCCACCGGCCTCCATGCCGAGCGCGACGGCGCCGCCCAGCGTCGCCGCGCGCACCGCCTCCTGCACGGTCAGCTTCATCTGCAGCACCGCCGTCGCAACACAGAACGCCATGGAGCTGGTGTACGAGGTGCCGGGGTTCGCGTTCGAGGCGATCGCGAGCACCGCACCAGCGTCGAGCAGCGCTCTCGCCGGCGCCAGCGGCATCCGCGTGGAGAGGTCGCACGCGGGCAGCACGGTCGCGACGGTTCCGCGGCGCCCCGCTCCCCCGTCCCAATCGGCCCAGGAATCGCCGAGCGCAGAAATGTCTTCGTCACTGAGAAATCCGAGGTGATCGACGCTCAGCGATCCCGCGCTCACCGCGAGCTGCACACCGGGCCCGTGCCCCAGCTGATTCCCGTGCACGCGGGTAGCGCGACCGGCGCGAGCGGCGGCCTCGAGCACTCGCCTCGACGCCGCTTCATCGAACGCGCCCCGCTCGCAGAAGACGTCGACGGCGCTGATGTGCGGCGCAACGGCTTCGAGCATCGGCCCGGTCACGAGGTCGAGGTACCTTTCGGGATCGGTGCCCGAAGGCACCACGTGCGCACCGAGGAAGGTGACCGCGTCGACGTGCCTCCCGGCGAGCACCGCCGCGCGCTGCTCGTCGTGCACGGTGAGACCGTACCCCGTCTTCGTCTCGATCGTCGTGGTGCCGCCGCGTCGCGCCTCGGCCACCAATCGCTCGAGGTTCGCCTCGAGCGCGGCGTCCGTCGCGGCGCGCGTCGCCTCGACCGTGACGTTGATGCCCCCGGCGGCGTAGGCCTCGCCCGCCATGCGGGCCTCGAACTCGGCGGTGCGGTCACCGGCGAAGACGAGGTGCGTGTGCGAGTCGACCCACCCCGGCAGCACCGCGCACCCAGCGGCGTCGACTCGCTCGTCGGCGCTCGGAGCATCGGTCGCCGCACCGACCCACGCGATGCGATCCCGCTCGATCACCACGGCGGCGTCGTGCAGCCTTCCGCCGCCGGCTTCGTCGTTCGTGGTGAGTTCGCCGATGTTGTCGATGAGCAGGCTCAGCCGTGCGCGGGTCATCGCCTCACCAGGCCTGATCGGTGTTGCGGATCACGGGCGTCACCGGGATGCGCACGCCGCGCTCCCCCGCCACGTCGACCGCGCGCTGGTAGCCGGCGTCGACGTGACGGATCACGCCCATGCCGGGGTCATTCGTCAGCAACCGCTGCAGCTTCTCGGCTGCGAGCGGCGTACCGTCGGCGACGGAGACCTGCCCCGAATGCTGCGAGCGGCCGATGCCCACTCCGCCGCCGTGATGCAGCGACACCCAGGTCGCCCCCGACGAGGCGGCCGTCAGGGCGTTGAGCAGCGGCCAATCGGAGATGGCGTCGGAGCCGTCGGCCATCGACTCGGTCTCGCGATAGGGCGACGCAACCGAACCCGAGTCGAGGTGATCGCGCCCGATCACGATCGGCGCCGACAGCCTGCCCTCGGCGACGAGCTCGTTGAAGCGCACGGCCGCCTTCGCGCGGTCGCCGTAGCCGAGCCAGCAGATGCGCGCGGGCAGGCCCTCGAACTCCACGCGATCCTGCGCCGCCCTGATCCAGCGATGCAGATGCGCGTTCTCGGGGAAGAGTTCGAGCATCGCCTCGTCGGTCACGCGGATGTCTTCGGGATCACCCGAGAGCGCTGCCCACCGGAACGGCCCGAGACCCTCGCAGAAGAGCGGTCGGATGTACGCCGGCACGAAGCCGGGAAACTCGAACGCACGATCGTAGCCGCCCGTGCGCGCCTCGTCTCGGATCGAGTTGCCGTAGTCGAAGACCTCGGCGCCGGCGTCCTGAAACTCGACCATGGCCCGCACCTGCGCCGCCATCGCGGCCTGGGCATCGCGCGTGAACTGCTCGGGATCCGCCTCTGCGCGCTCCAACCGCTCGCCCACCTCGTACCCGATCGGCAGGTAGCTCAGCGGATCGTGCGCGCTCGTCTGATCAGTGACGACATCGATCGTGATCTCGCCCGCCCGATGCCGGCGCAGGATCTCGGGGAACACCTCGGCCGCGTTGCCGACGAGCCCGACGGACCAGCCGCGCTGCTCCTCCTTCGCCCGCTGCACCTTTGCAAGCGCTTCGTCGAGGCTGGTGACGACCTCGTCGAGGTAGCGCTTGCTGACGCGCCGTTCGAGTCGGCTCCGGTCGACATCGACGATGAGGCACGCGCCGTCGTTCAGGGTGACGGCGAGTGGCTGCGCCCCACCCATGCCCCCGCAGCCGCCGGTCAGGGTGATCGTACCGGCGAGCGTGCCCCCGAAGCGCTTGCGAGCGACCGCAGCGAACGTCTCGAACGTACCCTGCAGAATGCCCTGCGTGCCGATATAGATCCAGGAGCCCGCGGTCATCTGGCCGTACATCGTGAGACCTTCGGCCTCGAGCCGGCGAAACTCCGGCCAGTTCGCCCAGTCACCCACCAGGTTCGAGTTGGCGATGAGCACGCGCGGCGCCCAGACGTTCGTGCGGAAGACGCCGACGGGTTTGCCCGACTGCACGAGCAGCGTCTCGTCCTCCTCCAGGTCGCGCAGGGTATCGACGATGGCGTCGAACGCCTCCCAACTCCGCGCGGCCCGACCCGTGCCCCCGTAGACCACGAGATCATCGGGCCGCTCGGCCACCTCGGGATCGAGGTTGTTCATCAGCATGCGCAGGGGCGCCTCCGTCTGCCAGCTCTTCGCGGAGAGCTCGGTGCCTCGGGGGGAACGGACGGGGCGTGCGCCGGGAAGTGCCATCATTGGACCTTTCGCTGAAGTGCAGGATCGCGGGAACTCACCCGCCACCCCTATCCCAGCGGTTCGCGCCCGTTCCGACAACGCAGCGACGCCCGGGCCTGTCCGGAGTGCCAGACTGGCTCGGGCGTCGCGTCGTATCGCGGCTTGGGAGGCTACCGCTCCTGACCGAGCTCGATGTGGGCGCCCGGAATCGCGGCCAGCAGGTTCTTCGTGTACTCCTCCTGCGGATTCTCGAAGACCTCGTCGGTCGTCGCCTGCTCAACGATGCGCCCCTGCTGCATCACGCATACCCGGTCGGCGATCAGACGCACGACCGCGAGGTCGTGCGTGATGAAGAGGTACGTAAGACCCAGCTCCCGCTGCAGCTCCGCGAGGAGATCGAGAATCTGCGCCTGCACCAGTACGTCGAGCGCCGACACCGCCTCGTCGAGCACGAGGATGTCGGGCTTGAGCGCCAGACCGCGGGCGACCGCGACGCGCTGCCGCTGGCCGCCCGAGAGTTCGTTCGGATAGCGCGTCGCGAGTTCGCGGGGCAGCGACACCTGATCGAGCAGCTCGAGCACGCGAGCCCTACGGCTCGCCGTGTCGCCCACGTTATGGATCTTGAGCGGCTCGAGGATGGTGTTGCCGATGTTGTTGAGCGGGTCGAGGGACCCGTACGGATCCTGGAATACCGGCTGCAGCGTGCGGCGCAGATCGAAGAGATTGCGCCCTGACAGGTTCGCGGTCTCCCGCCCCCCGATTCGAATCGATCCCGACGACGGCTTCTCGAGCTGCAGCACCATCTTCGCGATGGTGGACTTGCCCGAACCCGATTCGCCCACAAGCGCCAGGGTCTCGCCGCGATTGACCGAGAACGTGGCGCCCGCAACCGCGTGGAACTCCTCTGATCCGAAGTTTCCCTTGCGAATCTTGTAGATCTTGCCGAGGTCCGACACCTCGATCATCGGCTCGCCGTGCTTCACTGTCGGCTTCGGCTCGTCGGCGAGAGCCGACAGGTCGAACGACTGCGTCGGCGCCGTGGGGAGCTCGGCATCCGCACCGATTCGCCGCGATGCCAGGCTCGGCGCGGCAGAGACGAGACGCTTGGTGTACGGGTGCTGCGGGCGTTCGAGGATCTCGCGACTCGGGCCGGATTCCACGATGTTGCCCTTGTACATCACGATGAGCTTCTCGGCGCGCTCGGCCGCGAGACCGAGGTCGTGGGTGATGAAGACGACGGCGGTTCCCAGCTTCTGCGTCAGGCTCTGCAGATGGTCGAGCACGACGCGCTGCACCGTCACATCGAGCGCAGACGTCGGTTCGTCGGCGATGAGCAGCTGCGGGTTGGCCGCGAGCCCGATGCCGATGAGCGCGCGCTGCTTCATGCCACCCGAGAACTGATGCGGGAACTGCTTCATGCGCTGAGCAGCGTTCTGCAGCCCGGCCTGCTCGAGCACCTCGACGGCGCGCTCGCGCACCTCCTTCTTGCCCTTTGCAAGCCCGTTCGCCCGCACCGCCTCTTCGACCTGGAAGCCGACGGACCACACCGGGTTCAGGTTCGACATCGGGTCCTGCGGCACGAGACCGATCTCCCGCCCGCGGATGCGCTCCATGTCGCGGCGACCGAGCCCGACGAGTTCCTTCCCGCCCCACGTCACCGATCCCTCGGTCACTCGGCCGGTGCCCGGCAGCAGATTGATGACCGCGTGCATGGTCGTCGACTTGCCGGAACCCGACTCGCCGACGATCGCCACGGTTTCACCGGGATACACGTCGAAGTTGATGCCGTGCAGCACCTCGTTCACCTGCCGGTCGACGGTGAACCCGACCTTGAGATCGCGCACGCTCAGCAGCGGCTGCATGAATTCCTGGGTTTCGTCTGTCATGTTCGCTTCGTTCATCGTCGTGCTCTCGCCTTCGGATCGAGGGCATCCCGCACGGATTCACCGAGCAGGATGAAGCCGAGAACGGTGATGGTGAGTGCCAGGGATGGGTAGATCAGCGGCATGGGGTCGGTGCGCAGCGAGAGCTGAGCGGCACTGATGTCGTTGCCCCAGCTGATGAACTCGCCCGCAGGCAGGCCCACGCCGAGGAACGAGAGCGTCGCTTCGGCCACGATTGCCGAGGCGAGGGAGAGCGTGGTGACCACGATCGCGGGAGCGATCGCGTTCGGCAGCACGTGGCGCACCAGCGTGCTGAACCGCGACAGACCCAGGGATTCCGACGCCATCACGAAGTCGGCATTCTTCACGCGAAGAATCTCACTGCGCACGATGCGCGCCGTGATCGGCCAGGAGAACCCGCCGATGGCGAGCGCGATGACCAACGGATTGCGGTGATCGGAGAGCACGCTCATCACGACGACTGCCGCGAGGATGTAGGGAATCGAGAAGAAGATGTCGCCCAGACGCGAGAGCACCGTGTCGAGCATCCCCCCGAAGAAGCCCGCAAGCGCTCCCATCACCGTTCCGACCACGAAGGTCAGAGCGATGACCAGCAGACCGACGGACACGGAGGTCGACGTGCCGAAGATGATCCGCGAATACACGTCGCATCCCTGCTTGTTGTACCCGAGCGGATGCCCGGTCGACGGGCCGGCGTTCGAGAACGACAGCGCGCAGGCTCGCGGATCCGCCTGGGTGAACAGGCCCGGGAAGAGCGAGATCAGCGTCACCGCGAGAATGATGACCGCTGAGATCCAGAACATCGGGCGCCGGCGCATATCCCGCCACGCGTCGAGCCAGAGCGTCGACTTCTTCTCGGCGATGCGCACGGCGTCGACTGCGACGACGGGCGTCTCGTCGATCGGCGCGACGAAGTGCTCGATGGGAGGCCGCACGCGCCGAGGCGTGCCGGGTGAGGACTGAGGGGTATCAGGCATAACGGATCCTCGGATCGAGTACGGCGTACAGCAGGTCGACGGCGAGGTTGACGCCGAGATAGATCAGCACCATCACGGTGACGAACGACACCACGGTCGTGTTCTCGCCCTTGAGAATGGCGTTGAACAGCACGTTGCCGACGCCGGGCACGTTGAAGATTCCCTCGGTCACGGTCGCGCCCACCATCAGCGTTCCGAAATCGGTCGCGGTGTTGGTGATCGTCGGAATCAGCGAGTTGCGGAGCACGTGCACCGGGATGACGCGGCCGCGGCTGAGCCCCTTGGCGTACGCCGTGCGCACGAAGTCCTGATTCAGCGTGTCGATCACCGAGGCTCGGGTGAGGCGCATGCTCGTCGCGTACAGAGAGACGCCCAGCACGATCGCCGGCAGCAGCAGATCCTGCAGCGGCGCTCCCGCTCCCACGGTCGGTTTGAACCACCCGAGTTTGAGCCCGAGCCCGTACTGCCCGATGAAGGCGACGACGAAGATCGGGATGCTCAGGAACAACAGACCGATGATGAGGTTGATGTTGTCGAAGAACCGGCCCTTGCGCAGACCTGAGAAGAGTCCGATCACGATGGCAAGTACCAGCGAGATCACGATGGCCATGAGCGCGAGCTTGATGGTCACGGGGAACGTGCGCGCCAGGATCTCGGAGACGGGTTCCCCCGAGAAGCTGATGCCGAAGTCGCCCACGAACAGGCCCTGCAAGTACAGCAGGTACTGAATGAAGAACGGCTTGTCGAGGTTGTACTGCTCGCGCAGGCGCTCAAGTACGGCATCGCTCGGCACCTTGTCGCCGAACATCGCCGCGACGGGGTCTCCCGGCATGGCGAACACCATGAAGTAGATGAGGAATGTGGTGCCCAGGAGCACTGGGATCACCTGGAGGATCCGGAAGAGGATGTATCTCAGCATGCGCCGCCCCTCCGTTCACTGGTCGTTGACATGGTGCGTTTTCTCTCGCAATCGTGGCGCGAAACGTAGTCGGGACGCCGGTGTCCCTGCCGCGTCGGAAATGGTCTCGCCCGAACCCAACGGGGCCCGGACGAGGTTCAGGCCCCGAACAGCGCGTTCGGGGCCTGAGAGAACTGAATCAGTTCTTGGTGATCTCGTTGAACAGCGGCACTGAGTTCCAGCCGAAGGCGACGTTGTCGACGCCCTCGCTGTATCCACCGGTCGTGCCCTGGTACCACAGCGGAATCGACGGCATGTCTTCGAGCAGCATCTCCTGCGCGTCGTTCAGCATCTCGATGCGTGCATCGTGATCGCTCTCCGAAGCGGCATCGTCGAGCAGTGCGTCGAACTCGGAGTTCGCGTAGAACCCGTGATTCGAGCTCGCACCGGTGTAGTAGAGGGGCTGCAGGTAGTTGTACGCGCCGGGGTAATCGCCCTGCCAGCCGGCGCGGAAGGGTCCGCCCACGACATCGGCTTCGCGATCATCCAGGAAGGCCTGGAAGGTCGGGTACAGCTTCGGGGCAGCTTCGATCTCCAGGTTGTTCGCCCACTGGTTGGCGACAGCCTCGACCCACACCTGGTGCGGGCCGTCGGAGTTGGTCGCCACCTCGAGCGTGCCCTCGAACGGGCTCATGGCGTCGGCCTCGGCCCAGAGCTTCTTCGCCTCATCGGCGTTGAACTCGAGCTTCTCGGCACCCTCGAGGTCGTCGGCGTAGCCGTCGACCACCGGGGAGGTGAAGTCCTTCGCGGGCACGTTCGTGCCCTCGAAGATGACGTCGATGATCTCGTCGCGGTCGAGCGCCATGGAGAGCGCCGCGCGGCGCAGCTTGCCCTCTTCGCCCGAGAAGTGCTCGAGGTTCTCCGAGATCGCGAGCGTCGTCGTGAGCGCGCCGGCCTGGTTGATCGCACGATCGCCGAGCTCATCCTGGAACACGGCGAACGACGTGTCGGGGATCTGGTCGAGCACATCGAGGTTGTTGCCGAGCAGGTCGGTGTATGCCGCATCGAGCGACGCGTAGATCTTGAAGTCCACGCCATCGTTCGCGACCTCGCGAGGCCCGACGTAGCTGTCGTTCTTCACCAGGCTGATGGACTCGTTGTGCTTCCACGCACCTTCGCCGTCCATCATGTAGAGGCCGTTGCCGATCGGGTTCTGGCCGAAAGCCTCCATGTCGTCGAACGCGACATCGGGAAGCGGGTAGTAGGCCGAGTAGCCCAGGCGATCCGGGAAGTCGGGAGTCGCTGCCACGGTGAAGGTGTAGTCGTCGACGATCTTGAGACCCGACATCTCCTCGACCGGATCGGTCTCGCTGAAGCCTTCGATGGTGCTGAAGAAGTACTGGTTGCCCATCGCGTTGTCGACGTTGGCAGCGTAGTTCCAGGCGTCCACAAAGTTCTTCGCCATGACCGGGGTGCCGTCCGAGAACACCGCGTCTTCGCGGAGCTTGATGGTCCAGGTGATGTTGTCTTCCGACTCGATCGATTCCGCGACGCCCATCTGGGTCATGCCGTCGATGTCGTAGTAGACGAGGCCTTCCCAGAGCGCGTCGACGACCTTGCCGCCGCCGACCTCCGTGGTGTCAGCGGGAACGAGCCCCTTCTGCGGCTCGGTGTTGTTGACGGTAATGATGCCGCCGCCTGAGCCTGCGTCCCCGCCACCGGCCTCGCCGCCGTTCGACGAGCAGCCCGACAGCGCGAGCGCGCCTGCAGCGGCCAGGGCGATGAACGTGTAGCCGATCCGTGATCGCTTCACTGGTTTCCTCCTTGAAATGTCCCCCGGCATGCCGATAGAACTCTCGTTCGATTGCACCCGACAGATTCGATAGTACGAAAACAGCCTACAGACCTGTCAGACCGGATGCGGACAATTCGGCCGAGCGTAACTCCTTCGTAACAGAGATCTGTAGTTCTCCATGAAAGTTTCGACCCCGTATTTCTCTCACGCTGTGGGCTCCCGACATCTTCCTGAGAGTCCGGCGATACGCTGGCGCCATGACTTCAGTCGCGTCCCGCACCCGCATTCGCTGGGAGATCGCCATCGTGCTCGCGCTCTCCTTCGGGGCGTCGGCCGTGTACGCGATCGTCGCGATCATCGATCGGGTCACCCGAGACACCGCACTGTCGCAGCAGACGGCCACCATCAACCGCGCGCTCTCAGAGCGGCCGGTATTCGATCTCGTCTACCAGCTCCTGGCGTTCGGCTTCGGTCTCGCCCCGGTCGCACTGGTGATCTATGTGCTCTGGTCGAGCTCGCGGCCGCACCTCGGCAGACTGGGGCTCGGCCGACCGGTGCGCTCCACGGGACGAGGAGCGGGACCCTGGTGGGCGCGCGAAACGGGAGGGGGCGTGCTGCTCGCCGCCGCGATCGGCATACCCGGCATCGCGTTCTACCTCTTCGCCAAAGCCATCGGCATCAACACGACCGTGGTGCCCACCGCTCTCGACGCCGCGTGGTGGACGGTCCCGGTACTGGTGCTGCAGGCACTCCGCGCCGCCCTCGGCGAAGAGCTCATCGTCGTCGCCTACCTCTTCGAACGGTTCAAGCGTCTCGGCGTCGGCCCCTGGGCCACCATCGTCTCGAGCGCACTGCTGCGCGGTAGCTACCACCTGTACCAGGGATTCGGCGGATTCGTCGGCAACGTCATCATGGGCGTCGTCTTCGGGTGGGTCTACCACCGGTGGGGTCGCGCGCTCCCCCTCGTGGTCGCCCACTGGATTCTCGATATCGCGAGCTTCGCGGGCTACCCGCTCGCACTGGCTCTGTGGCCCGCGCTCTTCGGCGCTCCAGCCGGGTAGCCCTCGAGGAGCATCACCCGACGGGGGTCACACTCTTCGCGAAGGCGTCGGTCAGGCCCCAGAGCTCGTCGTAGAGTTCGGGGGCGGCCTCGCAGGTCTCCGCGGGCTTCAGCACAGAGTAGGTGCCGTCGGCGCCCTGCGTGATTCCCCACTGGGTGCGCATGGCCGCGCACTCCTCCGGCAGCGAATTGATCAACGGACTGCTCAGCTGCAGATTCACGTTGTCGGGAATTGAGTAGCTCGTCATCCCGAACTTCAGGCTGAGCTCAGACGTCGCGCCCCAGGTGGGAATGTCGAGAGGGGTCGTGGGCCCGACCTCGACCGAGGGAACCTCGTTCGGATCCTCTTCGTCGCCATCGTCTGCTGCATCGGCATCGGCCGCGTCGTCGGAATCCGCCGAAGCCGAGGGCGTGGGGGTCTCGCTCGGGGCGGATGTCGTTGCCGGGGCCTCGTTCGACGCGTTGTCGCCGTCGGTCGCGCCCCCGCGTGCCAGGTTCACGAGCACGATGCACACGATGATCGCGATCACGGCTACCGCTCCGACGACGATCCAGGGCAGCGCTTTCGGCGCTCTGCGTGTGTTCTCACTCCGCGGCTCGGTCGACAGCTGCGCCGTGCGCACGCGCTCTGCCTGCTCGTACGACAGTCGTTCGCGTGCGGGAACGGGTCGCGGCTCCGCCGGCGGTTCGGCGTCTGCGGGCCCGAAGAGTTCCTCGAATGGGTCTTTACTCACGTCGACAGCCTATCCGCGTCTGGTGGGAGCCTCGTTCGCACCGCTCACGGCGGCCTCCGGAGCGCCCAGCTCGGCCAGCGCGGCGATGTGCGGAGCATCGGTGCCACAGCAGCCTCCGAACACGTTCGCCAACGGCGCCAGCTTGCGCAGCTCGAGCTCGGCTTCGGCGAAGGCGCGCGGCTCGTCCCCCGCACCGGTGTCGCCCGTCGCCGCCGCGTTGAGTCGGAATCCGACGATGCGGTCGAGCTCGACCGCTCCGGCGCTTCGGGCGATCCCGGTGGCGACCTCGCTCGGATGCGCGCAGTTGATCAAGAACCCCTCCGGCGCAGCGTCGGTCTCGCGATCGACGGCTGCGATTGCATCGGCGATCGAGCTGCCGTCGGCGAGACTCCCGTCGGCGCCCACGATGAACGAGACGAAGACCGGAATGCGCGACGCAACGGCAGCGCGCACCACGCCGATGCCCTCCGCAGCATCGAAGGTGGTGACGGAGGTCACGCGGTCGGCGCCCGCTTCGGCGAGCGCGCGCACCTGGTCCGAGTGGTACGCTTCGGCATTCTCCGCGCTCATGCGCTGGTCAGCGACATAGTCATCGAAGCGCGGGCCGATGCAGCCGTTGACGATCACCTCGGGCGTCGGCTGCTGCGCGTCCTCGTCGAGCTCGCGCACGAACGCAACAGCATCGGCATTGACCCCGGCGAGCGCTGCAGCGTCGTATCCGAGCCGGTCTCCCCAGTCCGCATTCGCCCGCCAGGTCGGGGTGTCGAGCACGAGCACCATGTCGTGCTCACGCGCCACCGCCCAGAACGGCAGGTAATACTCGCGCAGGGCGATCCTGCCCTCTGCAGAATCGAGCAGCACGAACGCTGCGAACTCGGGCAGTTGCTGCCCGAGGCGATCGGTCAGCGCCGTCTCGATGCCGCCGTCTGTCACGAAGATCGTCATAATGCTTCCTCCGAATCGGGTGGTACTGCCGCTGTCGACAGCGCTGCCATGATCGCGGCACGGCGCCGAGAGAACCCCTCCACACGGCGGTGATGGCGATCCATGATGCCCGCGTCGCGCAGTGCGAGCGTACCGGGATCGCCGCGCTCGATGCCATCGCGCCACCGTGCCGCGATGAGCGACATGCGCGCTTCGACCGCCGACAGCAGCTCGGCCGGGGTCACATCACCGTAGGATTGTGCAGCGATCGCGAGCCGCCGCGCCGCATCTGCAGGCGGGATCTCGCGCAGCAGCGGCACACTCGACCAGCACATGAAGGCGAGATCGTCGAGCGGGTACCCGGGGCCGGCGCGATCCCAATCGATCATTCCGGCGAAATCGTCGTCGACGACCACCCAGTTGTAGAGCCCCGGGTCGTTGTGGCAGATGACCTGACCGGCCTCGAGGCGCTGCACCCCCTGCCGCCATTCGAGTGCACCTGGGGCGAACCCCCGCACCGCATCGTGGAAGCGCCGCAACCACGACGCGGCCTCCGCGAGCGCCGCATCGCCGACGCCGGCGCGCTCTGGGTCGATCGTGCGGCCGGGAAGATAATCGAGGATCTCCCAGCCGTCGGCGTCCACGCCGTGCACGCGCGGAATGCCGTCGAGCCCCTGCGCGTCGAGATGCGCCAGCAACGCGTGGACCGCGGGCGTCCACGGGCCTGTGGGACGGTGCACCCGGGTGACGCCGCTCGTCTCCTGCACCAGCCACACGCCGCCCGAACCGCCGGGAAGATGCTCGCGCTCCATGACTCTCACCGTACCCGGATGCGTCGCTGCTCGACGAGTGCGTTGCTCATCTGCTGCAGCGTCGCCGCCAGGTCGACGGTGTCGGGTGCGTCGGAGGCAACGGAGGCGTCGGGAGCGACCGTTTCGAGCACCTCCGCCCAGCGGGCACGCAGACGGGAGAGATTCTCGGCGGCGAGGGGCGTGGATCGCACGAGCACACCCCGACCATCGGGGCTCGAACGGCGCCGGGCCACAAGCCCTTTCGTTTCGAGCCCGCGCAAAGCTGTGCTCAGGTTCGAACGCTGCAGCCCCAGTCGCTCGGCGAGCTCACTCGGTGCGGTTTCTCCGTGACGATCGAGCGTTCCCAGCACGAGACGTTCGGTCTGCGTCAATGGAACGTAGTCGGGGTGCGCGTTCCGAGATTCGATCTCACGGGCCAGTGAAACGACTGCGCTGGCAAGATCTGCGAGCGCATCGCGATCGATCGAGACGTCGGGCATGACATCATCGTAGGCCATGCAGTGCAGATATTTATAGTAAGATAACTATTTATGTCCGAATCCCGCTCTCCTTCCCCCCTGGCCCCTTCTGCCCAGACGCAGACGCCTGCGACTCCACGGACCGCGGCGCTCGGCCCCGCACTCCTCCTCGTACTCGGGCTGCTTTCAGCAGTCGGCCCGTTCGGCATCGACCTGTACCTACCGGCATTTCCCGCCATCGCGGCCGATCTGACCACCACCGCGACGGGTGTGCAGCTCACGCTCACGGGGTTCCTCGTCGGAATCATGATCGGGCAGCTCATCTTCGGGCCGCTTTCGGACCGCTTCGGACGGCGCATTCCGCTGCTCATCGGCGCCGCAGTGCTGATCCTGTCGAGCGCAGCCGCGGTGTTCGCACCGAACCTGGGAATCCTCGTCGCCGCGCGCGTACTGCAGGGAATCTCGGGCGCCGCGGGCATGGTGCTCGGACGCGCGATCATCTCCGACCTCGCGACGGGCGCCGTCGCTGCACGCGCCATGAGCCTGATGATGATCGTGAGCGGAGTCGCGCCCGTCGTCGCTCCGCTGATCGGCGGCGTACTTGCAGAACCGCTCGGCTGGCGCGGAGTACTCGCGGTCCTGCTCGGGATCGCCGTCGTGATGCTCATCGCCGTGATCTGGGGCGTGCGCGAGACGCTCCCCGCCGATCGCCGCGCACAGCTCGCCGAGCACCGTCGAGCTCAGGGCTCACCCGTGCGCCGGCTCGCCTCCCGCCAGTACATCGGCCACACCATCGCATTCGCCGCGGCATTCACCGTGATGATGGCGTACATCTCGGCGTCGCCCTTCCTCTACCAGTCGATGCTCGGCGCGAGCGAGCTGCAGTACGGGCTGCTCTTCGGCGTGAACGCGCTCGCGCTCATGGTGACGAGCGCAGTCTCCGCTCGCCTCGTCACGCGTCTCGGCCCTCGCACGCTCGCCGCGATCGGGCTCGGCGGGGTGACCGTCGGTTCGCTCGTCATGCTCGGCGCCGCGCTCCTGGCCGCGTCTCCGTGGGTGCTCGCAGCAGCGGTGTTCGTAGTCGTCGGCTCGCTCGGCTTCGTCATGGGCAATGTCACGGCGCTCGCGCTCTCGGCCGTGCCCGGTGCGGCCGGCACCGCATCGGCCCTGCTCGGCGCCCTGCAGTTCGGTTTCGCCGCCGCGGTGTCGCCGTTCGTCAGCATCGGCGGCGAGCAGACCGCGCTTCCGCTGGCCGTCATCATGGTCGCGGCTGCGGCGGTCGCGATCATCGCGTTCGTCTTCGGGCGCGCTCGGCGAGTCACCGCGTAACCCTGGCGAGGTCGCGGGCGGCGCACTCGCCAGCGACCGCCTCACGCACGACCGCTACACGCGGTGGATGCGGTCGCGCACCGCGCGAAGCTCGAGCGGTGCGGTGTGCAGCGGCGGCTCGCCGTGCATCTGCACGTGCAGGCGCTCCATACGAGTATCGAGTTCGGCCGCCGTCTCCGCAGCGTGCTTGAGCTCGCGAATCAGGGTGTCGGGAACCTGACGCTCGTACTTGTAATAGATCTTGTGCTCGAGGCTCGCCCAGAAGTCCATGGCGATTGTTCGAAACTGCACTTCAACGGGCACGTCCACGCGCCCCGTAGACAAGTACACGGGCACCGAGATGATCGTGTGCAGGCTCTTGTACCCGTTCGATTTGGGTGTCTCGATGTAGTCCTCGACCTCGAGTACCGTGATGTCGTCCTGCTGGGTGAGCAGATCGAACAGCTGGTACACGTCGCGGATGAACGCGCAGGTCACGCGTACGCCGGCGATGTCGTAGATCTCGGTGCGAATCACATCGAAATCGGTACCGATGCCGCGCCGTTCGAGCTTCGCAACAAGACTCTCGACCGATTTCACCCGACTCGAGACGTGCTCGATCGGATTGTACTCGTGCATGTGCAAGAACTCTTCTCGCAGAATCGCGAGCTTCGTCTCGACTTCTTCCATCGCGAATCGATACTCGAGCATGAACCGCTGCATCTGATCGCCGAGCGTTCGCAGCGCACTCGGCGAGATCGTGATCTGGTCGTCGGCTGGATCTTCGAGCGCGCCATCGTTCTGCGCAGAAGCCGTCGGATTACTCATGCGTTCAGGCTACCTCTCCGGCACCAGCTCGACCTGAGATCGACGTCGAGATTCGGTCAGGCACCGTTGTGCTCCGCGCGAAACACGTGCACGAGCGCATTGGCGTGTCCGTGCCCCATGCCCTGCTCCTTCAAGAACGCCACCTGCTCCATGTGCTTCTGCCCGGCGAGTGGGCGCAGGCGCTCCAGCCACTCGTCGATGCCAAGCCCGTACTTCTGCTCGATCGACGGAAAGTAGGATTTCGGGCCGGTGACCTGCTCCGTCACGGTTGCCTCCTCTGTGAGTACCGATGCGCGGGGTGAACTGCCGTGCGCCCACGCTAGCACGAGCCCCAGCGCTGCTGAGGAGGCGGACTATGCTTATGCCTCGGCTGCACAACGACGACATCCGCGGGAGAATCGACGGAAGAGCAGGGGCTGACTATGACCGAGCAAGGGCACGCCGGAAACACGACCGCAGTGAAGCAGGATCGCGGGTTCTTCGGGCATCCGTGGGGCCTCGCGAATCTCGCGGGCGTTGAGATGTGGGAGCGCTTCAGCTTCTACGGCATGCAGGGGCTCCTCGCCTTCTACATCTACTACTCGCTCTCCGAGGGCGGCTTGGGTATGTCGGAGGCCGCGGCGACGTCCATCGTCGGCGCATACGGCGGGCTCGTCTACCTCTCGTCGGTGCTCGGCGGCTGGATCGCCGACCGAGTGCTCGGTGCCGAAAAGACCCTGGTCGCGTCCGCGGTCATCATCATGTTCGGGCACATCGCCCTCGCCGTCTTCCCTGGCGTCGTCGGCCTCGGCATCGGGCTCGTCAGCGTGGCACTCGGGGCCGGGTCGCTCAAGACGACCACCTCGACCGTGCTCGGAGACCTGTACAGCCCGAGCGACGTGCGGCGCGATGCCGCGTTCTCGATCTACTACATGGGCGTGAACATCGGCGGATTCATCGGCCCGCTTCTCACCAGCCTGGTCTGGGGCTGGCAGGGCTTCCACTGGGGATTCGGGCTCGCTGCGATCGGAATGGCCCTCGGACTCCTGCAGTATCTGCTGCTGCGTCGCCACACCGTCACCGAGTCGGGCTCGCGCCCCACGAATCCCCTCACGCGGCCCGAACGGGTGCGGTGGATCCTGATCCTCTCCGCGGCGATCGTCATCATCGCAATCGCGTCCCTGCTCGGGCTGCTGCGCGCTGAGAACCTCTCGGTCATCGTCGTTGCGCTCACGATCGTCTCCGCGATCGCACTCTTCTCAGTCATCGGTTCGAGCTCGCGCGTCACCTCCGAAGAGCGCAGTCGGGTGTTCTCGTACATCCCGCTGTTCGTCGCCTCGGCCGTGTTCTGGACGCTGTTCCAGCAGCAGTTCACCGTGCTCGCGATCTACTCTGACCGGCGCCTCGATCGCAATCTGTTCGGCTTCGAACTCCCCCCGAGCGTCATCACCTCGATCAATCCCGTGTTCATCATCTTCTTCGCCGGCGTGTTCGCCGCGATCTGGACGAAGCTCGGCGAGCGTCAGCCGAGCACGCCCATCAAGTTCTCGCTCGGCACGGTGATCATGGGGCTCGCCTTCCTCGCCTTCATCCCGTTCTCGGGCGGAGCGAACGGCTCGGTGCCCTTCTACGCGATCGTGCTCATCCTCCTGCTGTTCACCTTCGCCGAGCTCTGCATCTCCCCCGTCGGCCAATCGCTCGCGACGAAGCTCTCGCCCCACGCGTTCCACTCGCAGATGGTGGCGCTCCACTTCCTCTCGATCGCACTCGGGTCGGCTGCCGCCGGGGCCCTGTCGGGCCTCTACTCGACCGACAACGAGGTGCCCTACTTCTTGACGATCGGACTGGCATCGATCGCGGTCGGCATCGTGCTCGCGACGGTGAAGGCGCCGATCCTGCGCTTGATGCGAGGGATTCGCTGAGCAGCGAGTCGAAGTCGTTCCCGCTCTGAGCGGTCAGTCACGTGCGCTCAATCCCGTGCGCATCAGAATCCCCACGGATCGACGAGCGGGACTCCCGTGCTCGCGAGATCCTCGGTGTTCCGCGTGGCGCACACGGCATCATGCGCCAGGCAAATGGCCGCGATCTGCGCATCGGCCATCGAGATGGGCAGCCCCGCTCGTTCTCGCTCGCACAAGAGGTCAGCGTAGGCCTCGGCGCACGTCTCGTCGAACGGCAACACCGCGTTCCCTCCACGGTAGGAGCGATCTGTGGAGAACTCGCCTTGCTAGCGAGCTGTGCAGGACCGTTAGACGTTGAAGCGCCACTCGCAGACGTCGCCGTCCTGCATGACGTAGTCCTTGCCCTCCATGCGAGCCTTGCCCTTGGCCCGGGCCTCTGCGACCGAACCGGTCTCGACGAGGTCCTCGAACGAGATGATCTCGCCCTTGATGAAGCCCTTCTCGAAGTCGGTGTGGATCGCGCCGGCCGCCTGCGGCGCCGTGGCGCCTCGCTTGATCGTCCAGGCGCGGGCTTCCTTCGGCCCAGCCGTCAGGTAGGTCTGCAACCCCAGAGTCTCAAAGCCGACGCGCGCGAGCTGATCGAGACCGCTCTCCTCCTGACCGATCGACGCGAGCAGCTCGGCCGCGTCTTCAGCATCCAGTTCAATGAGTTCGCTCTCGATCTTCGCGTCGAGGAAGATGGCGTGCGCCGGCGCGACGAGGGATGCCAGCTGGTCGAGCTGCGCCTGATCCTGCAGCACGGTCTCGTCGACATTGAAGACGTAGAGGAACGGCTTCGCGGTGAGAAGGCCGAGCTCTTTGATCGGCTCGAGATCGAGGCCTGCCTGCGACAGCACCTTGCCCTCGTTCAGCGCGGCCTGAGCCGCCTTCGCCGTCTCGACGACCGAGGGGTCGATCTTCTTGTTCTTCAGCTCTTTCTCGAAGCGCACGAGCGCCTTCTCGACGGTCTGAAGATCGGCGATGATGAGTTCGGTGTTGATCGTCTCCATGTCGCTCGCAGGGTTCACCGCGCCGTCGACGTGGATCACGTCGGGGTCCGAGAAGCCGCGCACGACCTGGGCGATCGCATCGGCTTCGCGAATGTTCGCGAGGAACTGATTGCCGAGCCCTTCGCCCTCGCTCGCGCCGCGCACGATGCCGGCGATGTCCACGAAGCTGACCGGAGCGGGGAGGATGCGCTCCGAGCCGAAGATCTCGGCCAGCACATCGAGCCGACGATCGGGCAGGTTCACGACGCCGATGTTCGGCTCGATCGTCGCGAACGGATAGTTCGCAGCGAGAGCGTCGTTCTGCGTCAACGCGTTGAACAGGGTCGATTTGCCGACGTTGGGAAGACCTACGATGCCGATAGTTAGAGCCACGGGAGACGAGTCTACGCGGCTCGGGCCACGCTGAGCGACGGCGCGAAACCCTCAGGCGGGGGTGCCGCGCAGAATGGAGGTCATCTTCTTGCCGCGAGCGACTTCGTCGACGAGCTTGTCCATGTACCGAATCTGCTGCATCAGCGGATCCTCGATCTCCTCGACGCGGATGCCGCAGATCAGACCGGTGATCAGACTCGCGTTCGGATTCATGCGCGGCGCCTCGGCGAAGAACGTGCGGAAGTCCGTCTCGTCGGCGACGATGCGTTCGAGGTCACCGGCGTCGTAGCCCGTGAGCCAGCTGATGACCTGATCGACCTCGCCGCGCGTGTGCCCCTTGCGCTCAGCTTTGGCGACGTAGTGCACATAGACGCTCGCGAAACTCGTCGAGTAGATGCGGTGCTCGGCCATGTGATGCCTCCGGTTCGACTGTCGGCTCGTACGCACCCATTGTCGCACTGAGCGCCGCACCTCGCGGATCCGGCCTGGCCCCGCCGGGCCGCGCCCGAGAGTGTCAGGGGCGTGTGACAGAGTTGAACCGTGCCCGTCGACTTCACCGCCATCGATTTTGAGACCGCGAACAGCCACCCGTCTTCCGCGTGCTCAGTGGGCATGGTGCGGGTGCGCGCAGGCGCGGTGGTGGATCGCGTGCACTGGTTGATCCGACCCCCATCTGGGCACGCGACCTTTCTCCCCTTCAACATCAAGATCCACGGAATCACGCCTGCGATGGTGGCAGATTCGCGCGATTGGGCCGGTCAACTCGCTGAGCTGCGGGACTTCATCGGCAGCGATGTAGCAGTCGCGCACAACGCGAGCTTCGACATGGGCGTGATCCGCGCCGCGTGCGCCGAGACCGTAACTCCCACGCCACGGCTCCGATACCTCTGCAGCGTGCAGGTATCGCGCAAAACATACGAGATCCCGTCGCACCGACTGCCGCTCTCCGCAGCCGCTGCGGGCTACGGAGATTTCGCGCACCACGACGCACTCGCGGATGCCGAGGCGTGCGCCGCGATCATCACTGATGCCGCCCGACGGCACGATGTCGACACGGTCGCGGCGCTCGCGAAGCAGACCGGAGTGCGCATTCAGCAGCTGAAAGCGATTCCGCTGAAGCTCTGACGCGCTCGAATGTCGGTGGCATGCGGCAGCGTGAGGGCAACGCCCGTTCGATCCAGAAACCCGGGAGAACATGAACACTCTGACTGTCGCGCTCCTCAGCGCAAATCTTCTGCTGCTCATCGCAGTACTCGTCATCGTGCTCATACGCACCGGGCGGAGAGGGAGCACCGCGGCTCCCGGCGTCGATCTCAGAGGCGTCTCAGGCGAGATTCGGCAGGACCTTTCCGCGCAGCGCAATGAGATCGGCCTGACGCTCTCTGGCATGAACGACCGGCTGCACACCAGTGCGCAGGCGACTCTCTCCTCGCAGAACGCGCTGCGGTCGAGCGTCGAAGCCCGCTTCGACGATCTTCGTGCAGCCAATGACGCGAAGCTCGAACAAGTGCGCGTCGCCGTCGGCGAGCAGTTGCAGCAGCGCCTGAAGGTGTCGCTCGACGAGAACGCTCAACGTGTGCAGACGCTCGGGGAGGTGCACGTCGCCAAACAGGCCGAACTGCAGCAGGTACTGCGCGAGGAAATCGAGAAGCTGCGCCAGGGGAACGAGGCAAAGCTCGAGAAGATGCGGGAGACCGTCGACGAGAAGCTGCAGGGAACGCTGGAGCGCCGGCTCGGCGAGTCGTTCAAGCTCGTGAGCGATCGGCTCGAGCAGGTGCAGAAGGGGCTCGGCGAGATGCAGACGCTCGCCTCAGATGTCGGCGGGTTGAAACGCGTACTGACGAACGTGAAGAATCGCGGCAGTTGGGGCGAGGTACAGCTCGCGCGTCAACTCGAAGACATGCTCTCCCCAGAGCAGTACGCAGAGAACGTTGCCGTGCGCCCGAGCTCTGCTGAGCGCGTGGAGTTCGCAGTGAAGCTGCCCGGTCGCGGCGATGATCATGAAACCGTGTGGTTGCCGATCGACTCCAAGTTTCCGCAGGAAGACTACGAGCGTCTCCTCGAGGCGCAGGAGCGCGGCGACCGCGGCGAGGTCGAGGCGGCGAGCAAGTTGGTCGAGCGCGTAATTATCACCCAGGCGAAACTCATTCGCGATAAGTATCTGGAGCCACCCCACACCACCGACTTCGGCATCATGTATCTGCCGACCGAGGGGCTGTTCGCCGAGGTGATTCGCCGCCCGGGCCTCACCAGCAAGCTCCAGTCGGAGTTTCACGTCACTGTTGCCGGACCGACTGTGCTCATGTCGCTGCTCAATAGCCTGCAACTGGGGTTCCGCACGCTCGCCATCGAGCGCCGCAGCTCCGAGGTCTGGCAGGTGCTCAGCGCAGCGAAGGGCGAATTCCAGAAGTACGGCCAGGTGTGGGAGAAGCTCGGCAAACAGCTCGCCACAGCGCAGAACACGGTGAGTGAGGCGGGACGCCGCACGCGCGCCGTCGAAAAACGGTTGCGCGCAGTGGAGACACTGGAGCCCGCCGGAAGTGCGGCTGAAGCGATCGACGATCTCGTACCGAGCGCGGAGCCCGAATCAGCCACGCGCAGCCTGTGGGACGACGAGTGAGCATTCCAGTGCGCCAGATGCAGACGGGCGGTTGCGTTAGCGTATGACCATGGCATCCGACGCACACCCGCGCACCCCGTTTCCCAGCCCGCCGCGCGCTGATGCCTCGGTGACTCCCCGTTTGCTCGCCATCGACATCGATGGCACGCTCACGAACAGCGCGAAGCAGATCACGCCGTTCACACGGGACGAGATCGCGCGAGTGGTCGCGACCGGGGCGCAGCTCGTGATCGTCACGGCGCGCGCCATCGCCGCCTCCATGATCATCGAGCGCAAGCTCGGGGTGCCGGCGTCGCACATCGCGTTCGGCGGGGGCACGATACGAGTGCGTGAAGGCGAGCGGCTCGTCGTGCTCGAAGAGCATCCGTTCGAGCGTCAAGATGTCGCGCGCATGCTCGAAGCGGCCGCCGGAGCCGACGTTCATGTCGGGCTCTACACCGCGGCGGAGTGGCACGTCAGCGACATGGGATTCTGGGGGCTGCGCGAAGCGCGCAACACTTCGATCTGGCCGAATACGATCGGAGACGGCACGCCCCCGGCCATCCCAGTGGACCCGGTCTTCAAAGTCATGTTCCGTGGCGACCCCGACGCCCTCGCACCGATCAAGGCGGCGATCGACCGCGAACTGCCGGGCGCATTCGCGCACTTCTCCGCCCGCGTGCTCGAAGTCACCGCATCGCGCAAGCACACCGCACTGACATCACTGACCGCCCACCTCGGCATCGACCTGCACGAGGTGATCGCCTTCGGCGACACCGAGGCCGACGTGCCCATGCTCGACGCCGCCGGCATCGGCGTGCTCATGGGCAACGCAGACTCGACGCTGACCGTCGCACCGCACGTCGAACGCACACTCTCGAACGATGAGGAGGGCGTGGGACTCAGTCTGCGCAAGCACTTCCCCACCGACGCGCCGTTCGAGATCTGACTCCGCACGCAGGCGCCGTGGTGAAACGTCGAAGGGTCCGGGCGCGCTGCACCCGGACCCTTCGACATCACCCGATCACGACCAGCGGTTGGGATCCATATCGCTCGTGACGTGGCGGATGGTGCCGGAGTGCGCACGCATGACGATGCTCTCGGCGCGCACGAACGGGCCGTTGCGCTTGACCCCGTCGACGAACTCGGCGTCCGTGATGCCGGTTGCGACGAAGTAGCAATTGTCGCTCGCGACGAGGTCGTTCGCCTCGAGCACGCGGTCGAGGTCGTGGCCCGCATCGATCGCGCGCTGGCGTTCTTCGTCATCCTTCGGCCAGAGTCGTCCCTGAATCACGCCGCCCAGAGCCTTCACCGCACACGCCGTGATGATTCCCTCTGGCGTGCCGCCGATGCCGACGCAGAGATCGATGTTCGAATCCCAGCGAGCAGCGTTGACGCCACCGGCGACATCGCCATCCATGAGCAGGCGGGTGCCGGCACCGGCCGCACGGATGTCGGCAATGAGCTGCTCGTGGCGCGGCCGATCCAGCACCGCGACGCGAATGTCGGACACGTCTACGCGCTTCGCGCGGGCGAGGGCGCGGATGTTCTCGCCGATGGGACGCCGGATGTCGACGACGCCGACGCCGACGGGGCCGCACACCAGCTTGTCCATGTAGAAGACCGCCGACGGGTCGTACATGCTGCCGCGATCGGCAACCGCGATCACCGAGAGCGCGCCCGGGCGGCCTTCCGCGGTGAGACGGGTGCCGTCGATCGGGTCAACCGCCACGTCGCACTCGGCGCCTTCGCCGTTGCCCACGACCTCGCCGTTGTACAGCCAGGGCGCGTCGTCCTTCTCGCCTTCGCCGATCACCACGGTGCCGCGCATGTTCACCGTCGACAGGAAACGGCGCATCGCGTCGACCGCCGCACCATCCGCCGCGAGCTTGTCGCCGCGTCCGATCCACGGTGTCGAGCGCATCGCTGCCGCCTCCGTAGCGCGCACGAGCTCCATTGCGAGGTTGCGATCGGGCTGCCATTCGCCCAGCGAAACAGGTTCAGTCATAGCTGCAACCCTACCGCGTAGACTGGTGCGACGAAGCGGAACCCTACGAAGTCAAGGAGCGCACATGCCCGTTGCAACACCGGAACAGTACGCCGCTATGCTCGACGCCGCGAAGGCCGGATCCTTCGCGTTCCCCGCGGTCAACGTCTCGAGCTCGCAGACCCTCAACGCCGCCCTGCAGGGCTTCGCGGAGTCGGGGTCGGATGGAATCATCCAGGTGACCACGGGCGGTTCCGACTATCTCGCCGGGCACACGGTGAAGAACCGCGCGGGCGGCGCCATCGCGTTCGCCAAGTACGCGGAAGAGGTCGCGAAGGCGTACGACGTCACCGTTGCACTGCACACGGATCACTGCCCGAAGAACGCGCTCGACGACTTCCTCCTGCCGCTCGTCGCCGCGAGCGAGGCGCGCGTCGCGGAGGGCGGCCTGCCCTACTTCCAGTCGCACATGTGGGACGGCTCGGCCGTTCCGCTGCCCGAGAACCTCGAGATCGCACGCGAACTGCTCCCCCGCCTCTCCGCGATGAACGTGGTGCTCGAGGTGGAGATCGGCGTCGTCGGCGGTGAAGAAGACGGCGTCAGCCACGAGATCAACGACCAGCTCTACACGACACTCGACGATGCAGTCGCGACGGTCGAGGCGCTCGGCCTCGGCGACCAGGGTCGCTACCTGACGGCGCTCACGTTCGGCAACGTCCACGGCGTCTACAAGCCCGGCGGCGTCTCGTTGCGGCCGGAGCTGCTCGCCGAGATCCAGCAGGGTCTGCAGGCGAAGTACGGTGTTGGCGAGAAGCCGCTCGACCTGGTCTTCCACGGCGGTTCCGGCTCTTCTGCCGAGGAGATCGCTGAGGCCGTGCGCAATGGCGTGATCAAGATGAACATCGACACGGACACGCAGTACGCATTCACACGCGCGCTCGCCGACTACATCTTCAAGAACTACGACGGCGTGCTCAAGATCGACGGCGAGGTCGGCAATAAGAAGCAGTACGACCCGCGCGCCTGGGGCAAGGTCACCGAGACGGCAATGGCAGCACGCATCGCAGTCGCGGCCGAACAGCTCGGCTCCGCAGGGAAGTCGGTGAGCGCGTAGTGACACTCCCCCACGACGAATCCCCGCAGACGCAGCGCCCGACCGATCGTCCGCTGCCCGCCTACGGCGAGCTCGCCCCCGAAGGGTGGGAGTGGAAGCCAGAGACGGAAGACGGCCAGCGCCCGAACGAGGCCTCGTCGACGCCCTCATCCGGTTCGCCGCTGACCGGGGTGCCCCATAACCTCGGAGCGCGCGATGCGGGCGCGAACGCCGTCGCACCATCAGCGCCGACGACCTCGCCCACGTCGAACTCCCGCGATCCCGAACCGTACCGCGCTGCTGCCCCGCAGAGTACGCGCGACTCGGCACCGCAGCAGCAGGCTCCCCAGCAGCAGGCGCCGCAGCACACGCACGGCACACCCGAGGTTCCGCAGCAGAAGCCCCGCATGGCGGATCGTGTCATCACCATCATCCTGCTCGTGCTCGGCATGTTCGGCTCGCTGAACTTCGCCGCCTCGATGATGAACCTGCCGGCGAGCCTTTCCGTCATGGGATCGATCCTCGAGGTCGAGGACTTCACCGTCCCGTCGTGGGTCGGCACCGTCGGCACGGTGACGGCGATCGCGATCTTCGCGGTGTTCGCGGTGAGCCTCATCTTCTCGATTCAGCGCATGCGCGCGCGCAAGCTCGCCTTCTGGGTGCCGCTCACCGCCGGCGCGATCGTCGTCCTCGGCACGATCATCGTCACTACCGTCGTAATGCTGAACGTCCCGGAACTGCTGAGCGCGGCCTCGGCCCCGGATGCGATGCAGAAGATGCTCGACTCGGTGACGGAGATGAGCCAGCCGTAGCGTGACCTGGAGTGCCCGATCACTGATCGGGCACTCCTGCAGTCTGGCTCAGCGCACGCGTCCGCCGAGCGCGCGAGCGTCGCGGTTTCCCGCCGCGTCCTGCCGCAGCTCTTTGGGGAGCGAGAACACGAGATCCTCTTCAGCGGTGACCGCGGCTTCGACGTCGCCGTACCCCGCATCCGCGAGGTCGTCGAGCAGTTCTTGCACGAGCACCTCTGGAACTGACGCTCCGCTCGTGACGCCGACGGTGCGCACCCCCTCGAGCCACTCCTGGCGCACTTCGCTCGCGAAGTCCACTCGATATGCGGCACGCGCGCCGTACTCGAGCGCCACCTCCTTGAGGCGCACTGAATTCGAGGAGTTCGCCGATCCGACGACGATCACGAGGTCAGCCTGGGGCGCGATCTGCTTGACGGCCACCTGCCGATTCTGCGTCGCGTAGCAAATATCGTCGCTCGGCGGATCCTGCAGATTCGGAAACCGCTCACGCAACCGGCGTACGGTCTCCATCGTCTCGTCGACCGAGAGCGTCGTCTGCGAGAGCCACACCAGGCGATCCGGATCCCGCACCTCGAGGCCGTCGACGTCATCGGGAGAATTCACGATGGTGATGCGGTCGGGCGCCTCCCCTGCGGTTCCCTCGACCTCTTCATGACCGGTATGGCCGATGAGGAGGATCTCGAGATCCTGCTTGGCGAAGCGCACGGCTTCGCGGTGCACCTTCGTCACCAGCGGGCAGGTCGCATCGATGGCGTGCAGACCGCGATCCGCGGCCTCCGCGACGACCGCGGGCGAGACGCCGTGGGCAGAGAAGACCACGTGAGCCCCCTCGGGCACCTCGTCCACCTCTTCGACGAAGATCGCTCCCATTTTCTCGAGCGTGTTCACCACGTGCACGTTGTGCACGATCTGCTTACGCACGTACACGGGCGCTCCGTAGCGCACGAGAGCTTTCTCCACGGCGACGACCGCGCGATCCACTCCGGCGCAGTAACCGCGAGGGGCGGCGAGAATGACCTTCTTGTCGCCGACGACCGGCTGGTCGCGCAGTCGTCCCGATTGACGGCGCATGCGAGGCATCGCGAGCGTCACCACGGGTGCCCCGATCGTGCGCTGGTCTCGCACCTGGGTGTCGTTCATGCGGCCGATTCTACCGCCGCCGCCTGCATGTCGGCCCCGCCAACTAGGCTGATGACATGGCAGACGCAGCATCGACCGGTCCCGCGACTCGTGACGCCCCGTGGCCCGTAGCGGAGATGAGCGAGAAGATCGCAGCGTGGATCGACCGGCTCGGCCAGGTATGGATCGAGGGCGAGATCACGCAGTGGCAGCTGCGCGGCGGGCACGTGTACGGCAAGCTCCGCGACCTGCAGCAAGACGCGACCATCAGCTGCACGGTGTGGCGCTCCGTCGCGCAACGCCTGACCAGCGAGTTCTCACCCGGCGACCGTGTGGTCGCGCTCGTGAAGCCGAATTTCTGGGTGAAGGGCGGCTCGCTCACGGTGCAGGTGCTCGACATCTCGCACGTCGGCATCGGTGAGCTGCTGGAACGCCTCGAGCGCCTTCGTCGACAACTGCAGTCGGAGGGGCTCTTCGACGCCGAGCGCAAGCGCCGCCTCCCGTTCCTCCCCGGCCGCATCGGGCTGGTGACCGGGCGCGATTCCGACGCGGAGAAAGACGTCATCCGCAACGCGACGCTGCGCTGGCCGGGGGTGCAGTTCACGATGCACTACGCCGCCGTTCAGGGCGACCGCGCCGCCGCAGAAGTGGCTGCGGGCATCGAGGCCCTCGACCGCGACCCCGAGATCGAGGTGATCGTCATCGCACGCGGAGGCGGCGACTTCCAGAACCTGCTGCCGTTCAGCGACGAACGGGTGGTGCGTGCAGCGAGCGCCGCCACCACCCCGATCGTGAGCGCGATCGGCCACGAGGCGGATCGTCCCTTGCTCGACGAAGTCGCCGACCTGCGCGCTTCGACGCCGACGGACGCCGCGAAGCGCATCGTGCCCGACGTCGGGGAAGAACTCGCCGGGCTCGATCAAGCACGCGCCAGGCTCACGACGCGCCTCGGGCAGTTGCTCGCCCACGAAACGGATCGCGTCGCGCAGTTGCGCGGGCGTCCGGTGCTCGCGGCTCCGGACCGCCTCATCGACGAGCGCGCCGAGGAGCTCGTGCGCTGGATCGCCCGCGGCACCGAACTCGCCGACCGCGCAATTGAGGATCGATCGCGATCGCTCGCCGATGTGCGCGGAAGACTCGCCGCGCTCTCCCCTCGGGCGACCCTGGAGCGCGGCTACGCGATCGCGCAGATCACCGACGACTCCGGTTCGGCCGGCGCGGTACTGCGCGACCCGGCCGACGCACCGGCAGGCACCGCGATCCGGCTCTCGCTCGCCGGTGGCGTGCTCGGCGCCGAAGCGACGCAACGCTGAGCCCACCCGGGCGTGGCACCGGCCCATGCAATACTGCATGTCATGGCGAAAGCGCGTAAGTCGGGGCCCGAAGACGGAGTCCACTCGGTCGAGGCTCCCGAGCCGTTCGGAGTGCTCGACGAGCTCGACGAACAGCTCATCGTGCTGCTCGAGCGCGACGGTCGCATGAGCTATTCCGAACTCGGCAACGAGGTCGGGCTCACCCCGGGCGGCGCTCGCGCCCGGGTGAAGCGACTGCAAGAGCGCGGTGTCGTGCGCGTGATCGGCGTGACCAGCCCGAACGCCGTGGGTCTCAGCAGTATTGCGAGTCTGCAGATCGAGGTGTCCGGAGACATCGACGCGGTCGCCGATCGGATCGCGGCCTTCGAAGGCGTGCGCTACGTCGTCCTGGGGTCGGGCCGGTTCAGCATTCTGGTCGAGGTGTACGCGACGTCGCCCGGCGAGCTGTTCACGCTCATCAATCGGCAGATCCGAGAGATTCGCGGCGTCTCGCACATCGAGACCTTCCTCTACGATTCGGTCCACACGCATCGTCCTATTTTTCCGCTGTTGAACGGACGATGACGTTCGTCGCAGGCCGCTGCGCGCCCGGACGCGACCGCAGCCGCCTGCGACTGGAGCGAATCGCTCAGGCCGTTCGCTCGTCGACGATCAGGCCCAGCGCACGAGCGAGTGCTGCGGATTCGTCGATCACCGCGGTCTGCCAATCCGTGAGCGCACGGGTCGGCGAGTCTCCCACCGAGAGGGTGAACGGATCCTCCACACCCGTGCGAACACCGCTCAGCGCTTCGAGCACGGCGACGCCGCAGAACGGGACGTGCACGGCCGAATAGCCGCCCTCGTGAGAGAAGACGATCTTGCCATCGCACACCTCGTCCGCGATCGCGAGCAATCGCTCCGCGATACCGCGGAAACCTTCAGAGGTCACGCTCATGCGCCCGAGCGGATCGAGTGCAGATGGGTCGAATCCGCTCGACACCAGAATGAGGTCGGGCTCGAAGGCGGTGATGGCCGGGCGGGCGACCGAGTCGACGACGGACCAGTACGCCCCGTCACCGGAGCCGGCGGGAAGCGGCACATTGATGTTCGTGCCGGCACCGTCGCCGGTACCCTGCTCGGCCACCAAGCCGCTGTCAACGGGGAACAGTCGATCCTGGTGCACGGAGATCGTGAGCACGTTCGGGTCATCCCAATAGATCTTCTGCGCGCCGTTGCCGTGATGCACGTCGTAGTCGAAGATCGCCACCCGCTGCACCTTGCCCGCGGCGCGCAGCGCTTCGATGGCCACCGGCACGTTCGCGAACAGGCAGTAGCCGCGTCCCTGATCTGGCTCCGCATGATGCCCGGGAGGGCGCACCAGTGCGTAGGCGTTGTCGACGACGCCGTCGAGCACCGCCTCCGCCGCAGCCAGGGTGCCGCCGGCTGCGAGCCGGGCGAGGTCGTAACCGCCGCGGCCGAACGGGGAGAAGCCGTCGCCCGCGTCGCCCCCGGCGTGCTCCGATTGCGTGCGAATCCGTTCAACGTGCTCCGCCGTGTGCACGCGCAGCAGGTCCTCTGCGTCGACCTCGCGCGCTCGTATGCGCACCAGCGAGTCGAGCAGGCCCGAAACCTCGACCAGGCCCGCGAATCGAGCCTTCGACTCCGGGCTCTCGAAGTTGTGGTACGGCTGCACGAATCCACCTGAGGGGTAAATACCTGCGTGCGTGCCCGTGTCGTGCCAGGCGTACCGCTCGTGCCAGACGTATCCGGTTCTGCGCTCCATTGCGTGTGTCCTTCCAGCTGCTCAGACGATGCGCGGCCTCACTGCGCCGCGTACCGGTGGCACCACCATAGCTCCCAAAATTCACGATCCACAAACAAATGTCTCATTTCAATGTCGAAACATAAATGAAACACTCTTCCCGTTGACTGTAGCGAGCTAATCGTGGTCTGATAGTGACGCTACGGGCCAGGGTCGGCTCGACAACGGAGGGCGCTGGTGCCCGCCGAGCATCCCGACGAAGGAGTCACCTCATGAAACGCACCCGTGCACTATCCGGCGGCGTCGCACTCGCGGCAGCCGCAGCGCTCGCATTGAGCGGATGCACCTCCGACAGCACTGCCGGCGGCGCATCGTCCGATTCAGAAGCCAAGGGCGCGGTCGCCATGAGCTTCGCCGGGCTCGATATTCAGATCTGGAACGACATGCTCCCCTTCATGGAGACGATCGTGACCGATGCCGGATACGAGTTCGTCACCGATGATCCGAAGTGGAACGCGCAGACGCAGGTTCAAGACTGGGAGTCGTGGCTCGTGCGTGGCGATATCAAAGCGATCATGGGGTACCCCGTGCAGTCGGACGCGATGGTCGCTGTGACGACGCAGGCGACAGATGCCGGAATCCCGATCCTCGGGTACGGCAGCACCTGGGATGGCGTGGCCGCGGCGGTCACCCTCGATCACGAGGCCGACGGAAAGCGGGCCGGCGAGAAGGCGGCCGAGTGGATCGCCGAGACCTACGGAGACGAAGAAGTCGATGTCGCCTTCCTCGGATGGCCCGACACCGATCTCGGCCGGCTCCGCGGCCAGGGGATGCTCGACGCCCTCGATGCGGCCGACCTCAATCTCGACATCACCGAGCACAAGGTGTTGAGCCTCGACGACGGGTATGCCGCGGTGCAGAACCAGCTCAACGCTGCACCCGACACGAAGGTGTGGCTCGCGATTGCCAACGACCCCGCGCTCGGGGCCTACCAAGCGCTCACCGACTCGGGCGTATCTCCCACCGACGACAGCATGCTGCTGCTCAACCTCGACGCGACGGACGCAGAACTCGAGGTGATCATGGAACCGGATTCGTTCTGGCGCTACGCCTACATCGCCCCCGCACGCCAGCTGGCCGAGGCGAACGCGCAAATGCTCGTCGATGCAGCAGAAGGCAACCCCGTCGAGGATCAGTCCGTTCCCGTCACCGAGGTCACCAGCGAGAACGCCGAAGACTTCCTGCTCGCGAACCAGTAGACCTCACCGCGGGGCGCTCGGCAACCGTCGGGTGCCCCGGTGGAATTCGTACGTCGTGATGAGAGGAATCCCCGTATGGCCGATAGTCGATTTCGGCTCGAGTACACCGGCGTCACCGTCGATTTCGGCGCGACCCGAGCGCTCGAAGACATCACGTTCGCGGTCGCTCCCGGCGAGATCGTCGGCCTGCTCGGCCACAACGGAGCCGGCAAGAGCACGCTCTTCAACGTGACCACCGGCGTGATCGCTGCGAGCAGCGGAGGGTTCAGCATCGATGGAGCGCCTGTCGACAAGCGGCTGACACCGCGCGAAGCCTCCCAGCGCGGGGTGACCGTGATTCACCAGGAACCCGCGCTCGCGCCCAACATGACCGTGCTCGAGAACCTCTTCCTCGCCCGCCAGGCTCCGCGAGCCGCGGATCGGCGCGCACAGGCGCGCGAGGCTCTCGCGGCAGTCGGTGCAGAGATTCCGCTCGAGATTCCCGTCGAGGCACTCGGTCTCGGCGAACGGCAGCTCGTCGACATCGCGCGCGGCATGCTCTCGGGAGAGATGAAGGTGCTCCTGCTCGACGAGCCGACCGCTGCGCTCGGCCGCGCTGAGACCGATGCGCTGCACGACCTCATTCGCGGCTTCGCCGAGCGCGGTATCGCGGTCGTCTACGTCTCGCACCGCCTGCCAGACATCATGGAGGCGTGCACGCGCATCGTCGTGCTGCGCGGTGGGCGCGTCGTCGTCGACGGGCCTTCGAGCGATTTCACCCCGGCGAAGCTCGCAGACGCCCTCGTGCCCGATTTGCGATCGCTCGACTTCACCCACGTCGAGCCAGGCGCTGAGGTCGTCGCGATCGACACTCCGGGCGGCACCGTTCATGCCCGAGCCGGTGAGGTGGTCGGCCTGTTCGGCATGGCGGGAGGCGAGCAGTTCGAGATCGCTGCCCAGCTCGCGGGCGCGGCGAAGAGTCCTCAGCCCTACACACTGAACGGGGAGACGGTGCGCTTCGCCTCACCGGGCCGCGCTATCAGAAAGGGCGTGTTCTTCGTTCCGCCGGACCGTGATACCGAGGGACTCATCGCCTCGGAAACCGCCCTCGATAACGTCATGCTCCCCTGGTACTCCTCTGGCGGTGCTCGCGGATGGTGGGTATCGGCGAAGTCGGGCTCGGTCGTGTACGAGCGCGCCCGCACTGCACTCGACATCCGGGGGCCGTCGGCCGACGCCGAGGTATCGCAGTTCTCGGGCGGCAATCGACAGAAGCACCTGCTCGCTCGCTGGCTCTACCCCGCGCAGCCCACGCTGCTGATCCTGGCTCAGCCCACACAGGGCGTCGACGTCGGCGCGAAGCTCGACATCGTCGAAGCGACCCGCGCAGCCGCCGCCCGGGGGGCCGCCGTACTGGTGGCGTCGAGCGAGTCGGACGAGATCGCGAGCCTCTGCGATCGTGCCTACACGACGCTCGGCGATCGTCTCGTCCCGGTTCCCCGCTCCAACACCTTCAACGAAGACCTCCTGACCTCGCTCCTCGCCATCGCCGAGCCGACCCGCGCCTGAACGGAACCTCCCCATGAACGCAGAACGCCTCAAGATCTTCGCTGCGAAGAACGGCATCTTCCTCGCACTCATCGTGCTCGTCGCCGTCTTCTCGATCCTCCGCCCCAACTTCTTCACCTTCGCGAACGGGCAGAGCATTCTGCTGCAGGCCGCCGAACTCGGATTGATCGCGATCCCCGCCGCTTTTCTCATCATGTCTGGAACCATCGACCTGTCTGTCGGCTCCGTGGCCTCGGCCTCGGCCATCACCGGCGGGCTCGCGATGAGTGCGACCGGGTCGACGCTGCTCGGGTTCGCCGCGGCCATCGCCACCGGCATCGCCGCCGGCGCACTCAACGGATTCCTGATCGCCTACCTGCGGCTCAACTCCTTCGTCGTCACGCTCGGCGCCCTGAGCGTCTGGGGCGGGCTCGCGCTCCTGCTCTCCGACGGGCGTACGATTCCCCGCGCAGAGCTGCCCGAGGCGTTTCGCAGCATCGGCACGTTGAAAGTCGGCCCGATTCCCATTCAGATCATCGCGCTCGTCGCGGTGATCGCCCTGGGTTGGTACGTGCTCAATCACACGACGTTCGGCAAGTCGGTCAAGGCGATCGGCGGCAACGAACGAGCCGCTCGCCTCATGGGGGTGAACGTGCAGCGTTCGCGCTTCCTCCTCTTCGTCGCTACGGGTGCATTCGCAGCTCTCGCCGGCCTGTTCCTCTCGGCCAAAGTGCAGTCCGCAAATCCGAACATCGGATCGGGCCTCGAGCTCGAAGTGCTGACGGTCGTGCTGCTCGGCGGCGTCGCGTTCGAGGGCGGGGTGGGCCGTATCAGCGGCGTCGTCGCCGGTCTCCTCTTCTTCCGCGTGCTGCGCGCCGGCCTGGTGTTCATGCAGGCCTCGCCGTTTCTCCAGACGATTCTGGTCGGCGCGACCCTCATCATCGCGGTCGCTCTCGACAGCTCGATCCAGCGCATGATCCGGTCCTCCTGGGCGAAACTCGGCAAGCGCGCCGTCGCTGCAGAGCAGACCGATGATGCCGAACGAGCGGAGTCGACAGCGCGGCCCTGATGCAGCGGCCGGCCGCCGGTTCGGCTGCTGCATGCGCGGTTCGGGTCCCCGCCGCCCTCGGCATCCGTGTCGGCGGCGGCGGGTAGACTGAGCGGCATGGCAGATACGGTGGTTCGGGATCCCGCCTCCCTCTCCTATGAGGAAGCGCGCGACGAGCTCATCCAGGTGGTCAGCCGCCTCGAACAGGGCGGAGCGACCCTCGAAGAGTCGCTGCAGCTCTGGGAGCGAGGCGAGACCCTGGCGTCGCGCTGCGAGGAGTGGCTGCTCGGCGCGCGTCAGCGACTGGAGGCGGCCCGCAAGAACGTCGGCGACGGTTCAGTCGGGGGTGACGCGTAGGCGATGGCGAAGCAGCACAAAGCGCCGGCGGTCGTCGCCGAGCTCGGCAGGCCCGAGACGCCATCGGAGACCGCGACGCGCAAGGCCCGCGACAGTCGGCTCTACCGCGAGCGCAAGACCGTCAACAATCTCGTCTTCTCATTGCTCGTGAGCCTCGGCCTGGTGCTCGTCATCTTCCTCATGGTGCCGCGGGGAACGGGTGGGTTCGCCGATCACGAGGTGAATGTCGCCTCGCTCGCGACCGAGGCGACGCCGAGTGCCGGCCGCGAGCTCGTGGCACCCGAGGTGCCCGATGAGTGGAAAGCGAAGCAGGCCGATCTGCGCGGCAGCGACGGGGTGACCGCGTGGCAGATCAATTACACGACGGTCGATGCCGAGGGTCTCGAGGCCTACGCCGGGGTGACGCAGGCATTCACGGCAGACAGTGCACCCGTCGAAGACGTCTGGATCGCGCAGCAGCTCGAACAGCAGGCCCCGACCGGCAACGAATCCTTGGGCGGCCTCGACTGGATCACGTACGATCACAGCGACCGCGACCCCGACAACTCGAACGTGCTCTTCGCGCTGCAGGCGCAGTGGGAAGATGACACGATTCTCGTCTACGGCACTGCTGCACCGGCCACGCTCCGCGACCTCGCTGCGGACGTCGCCGCATCACTCTCCGATTCGAAGGGAACTGCATGACCGCCCCCAGAGTCACGCCTCAGCAGGCGTGGGACGCACTCGTAGCCGGAAACCAGCGATTCATCGCCGGCGGCCCGCAGCACCCACGGCAGGATGTGGAGCGCCGAAACGAGCTCACCACTGGGCAGGTTCCCGACGCAGCGCTCTTCGGCTGCTCAGATTCCCGACTTGCCGCTG
The DNA here is from genome assembly GCF_040687075.1 of Leucobacter sp. NPDC077196. Classification (NCBI taxonomy): domain Bacteria; kingdom Bacillati; phylum Actinomycetota; class Actinomycetes; order Micrococcales; family Microbacteriaceae; genus Leucobacter; species Leucobacter sp. NPDC077196. The sequence continues at coordinate 17,946 of NZ_JBFBML010000012.1, read as the reverse complement.
AGATCATCTTCGACGCGGGCCTCGGCGATCTCTTCATCGCCCGCAACATGGGGCACGTCGTGGCCGAATCGATCACGGCCTCCATGGAGTACGCCGTCGCCAACCTCGGCGTCGCCGTGATCGTCGTGCTCGCCCATGACTCGTGCGGCGCCGTCGCGGCAGCGATCGGGCAGATGCAGCAGCACCCCGACCCCGTTCCCAGCGCGGTCGAGAACACGCTCGCGCCGATCCTGCCCTCGGTGCAAGAGCTCTGGCTGCGCGAGCACCGCGACACCCCGTACGTCGATGTCTCTGCCATCGACGCCGATGCCGTCGGTCGCGTCCACCTCGCGGCGACCGTCAACCAGCTGCTGCGCAGCTCCCGCATCATCAGCGATGCCGTCGCCGCTGGCCAGCTCGGCATCGTCGGCTGCCAGTACCGGTTGTCCGAGGGTCGCGCCGTTGCGGTGAGCGCCGTCGGCCATCTCGATATCGCGGAAGCCGAGCCCGCCGTCGCCGCGTAACGTAGCGGACGATCGACCCCGAACTTCTCCAACCCCGAGCTGTATTCACGAAACGAAGGATGATTGTGACCGAAGATCGCAGCGCCGCCGGCGCCGAGACCGAGTACCGCATCGAGCACGACACCATGGGTGAGGTGCGGGTTCCCAAGAACGCACTGTACGCCGCTCAGACGCAGCGCGCCGTCGACAACTTCCCGATCTCGGGCAAGGGTCTCGAACCCGCGCAGATCGTCGCACTCGCCCGCATCAAGCGCGCGGCCGCTATCGCCAACGGCGACCTCGGCATTCTCGACACCCCGGTGGCGCAGGCCATCGTGGCTGCGGCCGACGAGATCATCTCCGGCGATCACCATGACATGTTCCCCGTCGACACGTACCAGACCGGCTCGGGCACCTCATCGAACATGAACATGAACGAGGTGCTCGCCACGCTCGCGACCCGACACCTCGGCGCACCCGTGCACCCCAACGATCACGTCAACGCCTCGCAGTCGTCGAACGACGTCTTCCCGACGTCGGTGCACATCGCCGTCACCGGCGCCCTCATCGAGCAGTTGAAGCCTGCGCTCGCGCATCTCGCCGAGGCGTTCGAGGCCAAGGCCGAGCTGTGGAAGACGGCCGTAAAGTCGGGTCGCACCCATCTCATGGACGCGACACCAGTGACCCTCGGACAGGAGTTCGGCGGATTCGCCGCCCAGATCCGCTACGGCATCGAGCGCGTCGACGCAGCGCTCCCACGCGTCGCGGAGGTGCCCCAGGGCGGCACCGCCGTCGGCACCGGCATCAACACGCCGCTCGGGTTCCCCGAGAAGGTCATCGCCGAGATCGCGCAGTCGAGCGGCTTGCCCATCACGGAGGCGCGCAACCACTTCGAAGCTCAGGCCAACCGCGACGGGCTCGTCGAGGCGTCGGGGGCGCTGCGCACCATCGCCGTGTCGCTGACGAAGATCAACAACGACATTCGCTGGATGGGCTCGGGCCCGAACACCGGCCTCGCCGAACTGCACATTCCCGACCTGCAGCCCGGATCGTCGATTATGCCTGGCAAGGTCAACCCCGTCATTCCCGAGGCCGTGCTCATGGTGTGCGCGCGCGTCATCGGCAACGACGCGACGATCGCCTGGGCGGGTGCGTCGGGCTCCTTCGAGCTCAACGTGCAGATCCCCGTGATGGGCACCGCGCTGCTCGAGTCGATTCGTCTGCTCTCCAACGCGTCAACCGTGCTGGCCGACAAGACCGTCGCGGGCCTGGAAGCGAATCTCGAGCGCGCCGCAGCCCTCGCCGGCATGAGCCCGTCGACTGTCACGCCACTCAACCGCCTCATCGGGTACGAAGCTGCAGCGAAGATCGCGAAGCACTCGGTGAAGAAGGGCATCACCGTTCGCGAGGCGGTCGTCGACCTCGGGTACGTGGAGCGCGGCGAGGTCACCGAAGAAGCCCTCGACCAGGCGCTCGACCTGCTGTCGATGACCCACCCCGGCGTCGCCAAGTAGGACGTCGGAACAGGCAGGCGCCGGGCCCCGGATCGCATCGCGTCGACCTCGGGCCCGCCGCCGTTCGCCGGCCGGCTCCGCCGACCAGATGCAGATGCGGTGCGTCGGCCCGTCTCGCTACGCTGATTCCATGATGCCTGCAGGAGTACCACGCGACGGGGCACGTGCTCTCGTGCTCTCCGCTGCCGCCGCGGTGGCGCGCGTGCTCGGTTGGCGCACACTGTACGACCGTGTGAACCGGCCGCTCATGGAACTCGCGGAGATGCAGCCGGTCACCGCCCAGTGGTGGCGGGAACGACGCAAGCAGCAGGGCACCTTCAGATACCTCGCGCTCGGCGATTCGACCGCACAGGGCATCGGGGCGTCAGTGCCCGGGCGCAGCTATGTGGGGCAGCTGATCGACCGCATCGAAGCGCGCACCGGTGAGCCGGTGAAGGTCGTCAACCTCGCCGTATCGGGGGCGACGACGACCCTGTGCCTGCGTGACCAGCTGCCGAAAGCGCAGAAGGTGCTCGCGTACGAGCCCGACCTGGTGACAATCGCGATCGGCGCGAACGACATCGCCGAGTGGGATCCGGTGCGCTTTCACCGGAACCTGACGCTGATCCTGTCGGCGCTGCCGACGCACACCATTGTGAGTGAGCTCCCCTGCTTCCATCTTCCCTGGAACGAGCGGAAGGTGCGGGTGGCGAACCGCATCCTCCACACGATCGCCGCAGAACGCGGGTTGAGGGTCGTGCCGTTGCACCGGACGACGCAGGAGCGCGGCGTGCGCGGCGTGCTCACCGAGTTCGCAGCGGATGCGTTCCATCCGAACGATCGCGGCTACGAGGTCTGGGCCGATGCGTTCTGGCCGTTCGTCGAGCAGCGCATCGCCGCCGTCTCGTAGCCCCTGGCCGTACCCGACCCGCCGAGCCCCTCTGTCGCCGCCGACCCCCCCTGCGCGGACGGCGTGATTCTGGCAGGGACTCGGCGGGCGGGCGGGGACTCGGCGGGCGAGCAGGGACTCGGCGGGCCGGTACGGTACCGGCGTCTACGGAGTGTCGAGCAGATCGGTGACGAGGGCTGCGATCTCGCTGCGCTCGGAGCGCGTCAGTGTGACGTGGCCGAACAGTCGGTGCCCCTTCAGCTTCTCGATCACCGCCGCGATTCCGTCGTACCGACCGACGCGCAGGTTGTCGCGCTGCGCCACATCGTGCGTGAGCACGACGCGCGAGTTCTGACCGATGCGGCTCAGCATCGTCAGCAGCACGCCACGCTCGAGCGACTGCGCCTCGTCGACGATCACGAACGCGTCGTGCAACGAGCGTCCGCGAATGTGGGTGAGCGGCAGCACCTCCACGAGATCCCGCGCCACCACCTCGTCGAGCACGTTCTGCGACACGATCGAGCCGAGCGTGTCGAACACCGCCTGCGCCCAGGGGTTCATCTTCTCCTGGTGGTCGCCCGGCAGGTACCCGAGATCTTGACCGCCGACCGCGTAGAGCGGGCGGAACACCATCACCTTGCGGTGCTGGCGCCGCTCGAGCACGGCTTCGAGCCCGGCCGCGAGCGCGAGCGCCGACTTGCCCGTGCCCGCGCTGCCGCCGAGCGAGACGATACCGATCTTCGGGTCCATCAGCAGGTCGATCGCGAGTCGCTGCTCGGCGCTGCGCCCCGTCACCCCGAACACCTCGCGGTCGCCGCGCACCACGTGCAACGACCGATCACCGTCGATGCGCCCCAGCGCCGAGCCGCGCGTCGAGATGAGCACGAGTCCCGTGCCGAACGGCAGGTCAGCCGCAGCTTCGACATCGTCGAGACGCTCGTCCTCCCACAGTTCCCGCATCTGCTCCTCGTCGAGCGCGACCGACGCGATGCCCGTGTAGGCGTCATCGCGAGCAAGCTCGGCGCGATACTCCTCGGATCCGAGCCCAAGGGCCGCCGCTTTCAACCGCATCGGCAGATCCTTCGAGATCACCGTGACGTCGAGCCCCTCTGATGCGAGGTTCTGCGCAACTGCAAGGATCCTGGTGTCGTTGTCACCCAGGCGCATGCCGCTCGGCAGTCCGTCGAGACTCGTGTGGTTGAGTTCGACGCGCACCGTTCCCCCGGCGTCGCCGACGGGCACCGGAATGTCGAGTCGCAGGTGCTTGCTCCGCAGTTCGTCGAGAAGGCGCAGTGCTCTTCGCGCAAAGTAGCCGAGCTCGGGATCATGGCGCTTCTTCTCGAGCTCCATGACCACGACGACGGGAAGCACGACCGAGTGCTCGGCAAACTTGAAGAGCGCTGCCGGGTCGCTCAGCAGTACCGAGGTATCGAGCACGTAGGTGCGCAACGCCTGCAGGGTGTCGCCGAACAACTCGGGCGAACTCGGCGTCTGAGGTACGGACGAGTGTCCGATCGCCGACGAGGGAGCATCCGGTTCGGTGACGACCGGAGAGGGTGTTGCGGAGTGATGGATCTCAGCCACGATGGCTCCTCTGCACCGGGGCAGGGCCCCGACTCAGCGAGTTGGCCAGTAGCTCCGAGGTGGTGACCGACCGGCCTCCTCGATCGGGCACCCTGCCCGATGCGTCACACGCTACGCCGCCCGAGCGGCAACTCGCGAGAAGACACGCATATCGATCGGTGAACGATGCGTGACGGGATCGGCAACGGGTCGCGTCGCCTCGCTGAACCGGGAGCAGTTGTGGAACTCCCACAGCGGGCTCGTCGGAGCCTCAGCGTCGGGTATTCTGATAGCTGCGATACTGCAGCCCGGGGTGGGGGCGTCAGCACTCCCGAACGATTATCGATTCCCGTGGCGATACCGTGACAGATAAAGGAGCACCGCTTGCGCACGATCGACTGGGTCGACGGAGCCATCGAACTCATCGATCAGACCCTGCTTCCCCAGAGGGTCGAGGTGCGCCGCATCACGGAGCTGCCCGAGCTGATCGACGATATCCAACGACTCGCGGTGCGAGGCGCTCCGGCACTCGGCGTGGCCGGTGCCTTCGGCGTTGCACTCATCGCAGCGTCGGTGCAGGCGGAGCACGGTGACGACGAGCTCGACCGCAAGGAGGTGCGTCGGCAGGCCGCCATTCTGCGCGAGGCCCGCCCCACCGCCGTGAACCTCTCGTGGGGTGTCGACCGCGCGCTGACGAAGCTCGACGCGGGTGCCGACGCGATCCTCGACGAAGCGCTGCTCATTCGCGACGAGGACATCGCGGCCTGCATCTCGATGGGCCTGCGCGGCGCCGACCTCACCCGCGAGCTTGCGGCGAAGGATCGCGTGAGCGTGATGACCATCTGCAATACCGGCAGCCTCGCTACCGTCGAGCGCGGCACGGCCCTCGGCGTGATTCAGACGCTCTTCGAGCAGGGCTCGCTCGAGGAGGCACTGCCGCTCGAGACGCGTCCGCTGCTGCAGGGCGCTCGGCTCACCGCGTGGGAGCTCGACCGCATGGAGGCGCCCTTCCGTCTGCTGATCGATTCCGCCGGGCCGTTCCTACTCTCGCGCGGCATCGCCGACGCCGTGTTCATCGGCGCCGACCGCATTGCCGCGAATGGCGACACTGCCAACAAGGTCGGGTCGTTCTCGCTCGCACTCGCCGCACAGCACGCCGGCGTACCGTTCATCGTCGTCGCACCCGAATCCACGATCGATATGCGCACCGCGAGCGGGGCCGACATCGAGATCGAGGATCGCGGCGTCGGCGAAGTCGTGGGCTTCGGCGGCACGCGCACCGCGCCCGAAGGCATCGACGCGGTGAACCCGGCGTTCGACGTCACCCCGCAGAGCCTGATCACGGCGATCGTGACCGAGCGCCGGGTGATCATGCTCAGCCGAGGCGAGACACTCGAAGACGTGTCGCTCGAGTCGCTCCGCTCGTAAGCTCTACTCCATCCCCTCCGTTCGAAAGGAACACCCATGTTCTTCACCAAGCGCCGCGTTCGCGCGGCACTCGTCGCAGGTGCAGCATCAGCCGCACTGCTGCTCACCTCGTGCTCCGGCGGCGGCAGCGGTGAGGATGAGGCGGCCACCGACGGCCCCAGCTTCATCTACATCACCAGCGACCCGATCGGCCAGAACGAGTTTCTGAAGTCGGGCAAGGTCGGCATCGAATCGGTCGCCGAGACCTTCGAGGGCACCTCGAAGACCTTCGAGTCGAAGGACGACGCGACGCGCCGATCCAATCTCGAGGCAGCGATCGCCGAGGCACCCGAGGTCGTCGTGATGCTCGGCTTCCAGTTCGGCGACGTAGCGAAGGAGCTCGCCGAGCAGAACCCGCAGCAGAACTTCATGCTCATCGACACGTTCGTGGACGGCGCGCCTGACAACCTGTACCAGGCGACGTTCCGCGAGCAGGAGCCGTCGTACCTGCTCGGCCTCGAGGCCGGTCTGCTCACCGAGGCAGACAAGGTCGGTTCGGTCATCTCGGTCGACAATGAGCTGCTGCAGAAGTACTCCGACGGCTTCGCCGAGGGCGCCAAGAGCGTGAACCCCGAGGTCGACACCGTGGCCCCGCAGGTCATCGGCGGCGACAACCCGTTCGCCGACCCCGCGCGCGGCAAGGAGCAGGCCCTCGCGTTCGCTGCGAGTGGCGTCGATCAGGTCTTCGCCGTAGGTGCAGCCTCGAACGGCGGCATCATCGAGGCCGCGGCCGAGAAGGGCTTCTCGACCTACGGCGTCGATGCGAACCAGTGCCCGATCGCGCCCGGGTCGGTCGTCGACGGAACCGTGAAGTCGGTCAACCGCGTCATCGAGACCGTCGTCGGCGAGATCATGGACGGCACGAGCTCGAAGGATGCAACCAGTTCCTTCGGTCTCAAGGAGGAGGGCATGACCATCGTCAGCCTCACCGAAGACGCCGCCGATTCGCAGTGCACGATCATGGAGAACCAGGACGTGCTCGATCAGGTGACGCAGGCTCGCGATGACATCGTCTCGGGCAAGATCAAGGTCACCGACCCGCTCGCGTAATCCCCCGCTCGCCGGTTGAGCCGGGCGCATGGAGACAACACCCGTTTCGCAGTACTCTGGGGCTCGTCTCACAGCGCTCGCTCAACCGGCGAGTTTCATGCACCACCAAGAAAAGGAATGCGGATGGTCGCCGAAGTCTCGATGCGCGGGATCACCAAGCGCTTCCCCGGCGTGCTCGCCGACGACAACGTCGACTTCGAGGTCGAAGCCGGTGAGATCCACGCACTCATGGGTGAGAACGGCGCCGGCAAATCCATTCTGATGTCGCAACTCGCGGGCGTGTACCAGCCCGACGAGGGCGAGATCTTCATTCGGGGCGAGCGGCGCACGTTCAGTTCGCCCCTTGAGGCCATCGATGCAGGTATCGGCATGGTCTTCCAGTCGTTCAAGCTCTTTCCGTCGCTCACCATCGCGGAGAACGTGGTCTTCCGCAGCGAGCCGACCACACGCGGTCTGATCGACCGCAAGGAGGCCATTCGAGCCGTGGCCGAGATCGCCGAGCGGTACGGGCTCTCGCTCGATCCGGCGGCCCGCGTCGATTCCGTACCCGTGGGTGTGCTGCAGCGCGTCGAGATCGTGAAGGCCTTGTACCGCGAAGCGCGGGTGCTCGTGCTCGACGAGCCCACCGCCGTGCTCACTCCGCAGGAGACGGAGCGTCTCTTCGACGTGCTCCGCGCGCTCAAAGCCGACGGGCGCACCATCATCCTCATCACGCACAAGCTGGGCGAGGTCATGGCGATCTCAGACCGTGTCACCGTGCTCCGCGACGGGCGCAATGTCGCGCAATTGGTTACCGCCGACAGCTCGCCCGACGAGATCACGCGTCATATGACCGGCCGAGACGTCGATCTCACTACCCCCGCACCGGCGCATCAGCCCGGCGAGGTGGTGCTCGATGTGCACGGACTCACCGTGCCGGGCTCGGGCAGCCGCGACGCTGTCGCCGACGCGAGTCTCTTCGTGCGCCGCAATGAAGTCGTGGGCATCGCGGGCGTCGCCGGCAACGGCCAGGTCGAGCTCGCCGAAGCCGTGATCGGTATGCGCAAGTCGAGCGCGGGGGCGGTCGCGGTCGCGGGTCGTGATCTCAGCGCGTCGTCCATCGCGCAGCGTCGCGACGGCGGCATCGCCTACATCCCCGAGGATCGTCATGCCGTGGGCAGTGCGGGTGGTGCCGACGCGATCGACAACCTCGCACTCGGCCATCACCGCAGCGCCCCGCTCCTGCAGCGCGGCCTGCTCTCTCGGTCGGCCATGCTCGAGCACGCCAGACGCTTGATCAGCAGGTTCGGCGTGAAGATCGCCGGTCCATCGACCCGAGTCGGCACGCTCTCGGGCGGCAACCTGCAGAAAGTGGTCGTCGCACGCGAGCTCGACTACGGCGCCCCGCTGCTCATCGCCGAGCAGCCCACGCGCGGCGTCGACGTCGGTGCGATCGAGTCGATTCACCGAGAACTGTGCGAGTACCGCGACAACGGCGGCGCCCTGCTCCTGATCTCGGCAGAACTCAGCGAAATCATGTCGCTCTCCTCGCGCATCGTCGTCATGTTCGAGGGACGCATCGTCGCCGAAGTGCCGAAGGCCGACGCGAGCGAAGCCCTGCTCGGGCTGTACATGGCGGGACACGAGCCTGAAGAGCGCCACCGGCCGGGCGCGTTCGACGCTCTCCGGCACGATGCCGTCGGAAGCCACCACGCACCCGAGAAGGGGTCAGCACGATGAATGCCGCACGAAGAGCAGGCCGCTGGCTTTCGGGCCCGATCCCGGTCTCCATCGTTCTCGCGCTGCTCATCGGCGCCTGCTTCATGCTCATCGCGGGCGTCGATCCACTCAGCGGGTACGTCGCGATGCTCCAGGGCTCATTCGGCAGTGGCGCGGGTCTCGCGAACACGCTGCAACGCGCGGTTCCGATCATCGGCATCGGCATCGCCATCGCCGTCGCTTTCCGAGCCGGTGTGCTGAACCTCGGCACGGAGGGGCAGGCGGGCCTCGGTGCGCTGACCGGCGGTATCGTGGCCGTCTACGTGCCCGGTCCCGCGATCCTCGTCGTGCCGCTCGCGTTCGTCGTCGCGATCGCCACCGGGGCCGCGTGGGGCCTCATCTCGGCGCTCCTGCAGAACCTGCTCGGGGTGCCGATCCTGCTCTCGACGCTGCTGCTCAACTACCCGGCGCGGTATTTCTCCTCCTGGATCATCCGCTTCCAGCTGAACGACCCCAGTACCGACCTTGTGGCGACGCAGCAGCTGCGGCCGGAGGTGCAGCTCGGCATGATCGTTCCGAAGGATGCCGCTTTCGCCGACACGCTGCGCTCCACGTTCGGCCCGACGAGCCCCATCACCGCCGTGCTCACCGGAGTCAACTGGTCCATCGTCGTGCTCATCATCGTCATCGCCGGCGCCGTTTTCGTGAACCGCCGCACGCGGTTCGGCTTTGAATCGGGTCTCAGCGGGCAGAACGCAGAGTTCGTGCGCTACGGGGGCGTGAAGCCCGGGCCGCTCGTCACCCGTACCATGGCGCTTTCCGGCGGTCTCGCCGGGCTCTTCGGCGTCATGCTGATCATCGGCGCCCCCAGCACTCGACTCATCGAGGGGTACTTCGTGCAGACGAACTACGCCTTCACCGCGCTGCTCGTCACGCTGCTGGCGCTGTACCGCCCAATCGGCACCGCGATCGCCGGCCTCTTCTTCGCGGCGATCATGGTCGGCAGTGACGCGATGGGGCGGGAGCTCGGGCTCTCACCGCAGATCGCCGCCGTGATCCAGGCACTCGTCATCGTGCTGCTCGCATTCCGCGTAGCGCTGCCCCGGTTCCGCAGGCGCGGCGCCGCAGGCGATGCCGCGGCGAGCCCACCGACCGACGATCCCCCGCTCAGCGAAGCAGCGCTCGCAGAGCCGCACGCTCCGATTCCCGGTGCCGCTGCCGGCGGCGCCGCTCCGACCGCGACGGGCGCCGGTACGACCGGCGCCGAGACGAAGGAGTCGGATCGATGAACTTCCTCGAACTCTTCGACCAAGACCTCATCGGGTCCGTGCTCCGTTCGCTCATCCCGATACTCCTCGCCGCTCTCGGCGGCATGATCGCCGAACGCGCCGGCATCTTCAACATCGGCCTCGAGGGAATGATCCTCGTCGGCGCATTCGCCGGCGTCGCGGCCTCCTTCTTCACGCACAGCTGGCTGCTCGGCGTCATCGTCGCGATGATCGCCGGTGCGCTGTTCTCGCTGATACTGGGCTACGGGGCGGTGTACCGCAAGGGCGATCCGATCGTGCTCGCCGTCGCCATGAACATTCTCGCCGTCGGCATGACGAGCTTCCTGCTCGTCGCGATCTTCGACGTGCAAGGCGTCTTCCAGGATCCCGGCATCGTCGGCATTCCCGTGTGGCGCATCCCGGTGCTCGCCGACATCCCCTGGATCGGCCAGCTCTTCGCGCTGACGCCCCTCGGATACCTCGCACTGCTGCTCGTGCCGACCCTCTGGATCGTGCTCTTCCGCACCCCGCTGGGATTGCGCCTGCGCGGTGTCGGAGAGCGGCCCCTCGCGGCGGCCACCATGGGCGTCAATCCGCAGCGCTACCAGCTCGGCGCCGTCATCGCCTCTGGTGCGCTCGCCGGGCTGGGCGGGGCACAGCTGGCGCTCGGCAACGTCGTGCAGTTCACGGAGAACATGTCGGCCGGTCGCGGCTGGATCGCCGTTGTGGCGGTCATGCTCGCCCGCGCCCACCCGGTCGGCGTGCTCGGGGCGGCACTGCTCTTCGGGTTCGCCGACGCCATCGGGTTCCGTCTGCAGTCGTTCGGCCTGCCGCAGCAACTGACCGATGCCGGGCCCTACGTCGTGACGCTCATCGTGCTCGTGCTGCTCAGCAAGCGGTTTCGCAAGACTCGCGAAGCAGCTCTCGCGTGAGTCTGGCGCCTGAGGCCGCCCGCTGGGTCGAACGCCTCGCGCTCGAGCCGCTCGAGCACGAGGGCGGGCTCTTCCGCCGGATGCACCTCGATGCGCATTCGAGCGCGATTTACTATCTGCTGGCCGACCCAGATTTCTCAGCGCTGCACGCGCTCTCGTCGGTCGAGGTGTACCACTGGTACGCAGGCGATCCGCTGCGACTGCTGCTGCTGCACCCCGACGGACGCTCCGAGGAGCGCTTGCTCGGGCCCGATGCCGAAGCGGGCCAGCTGCCCCAACTCGTGGTCCCCGCGGGCGTCATGCAGGGCTCGTCGTCGCTCGGTTCGTGGAGTCTGGTCGGCACCACGATGTCACCGCCGTTCAATTGGAACGGGTTCGCACTCGGCGAGCGAGACGCTTTGTGCGCGCAGTACCCCGACTTCGCAGACCGAATCGTCGCGCTGACCCGACACGCTCCTCAGGAGTAGGTGGTAGGCGGCACCCCGCCGGCAGCGAACCCGTGGTCGACGCGCGGGGCGAGCTGCGGCTGGTGATCCTCGCGGAACTGGCCGGTCGCTACGAGCACGACGAGCACCGCCGCGATGACGATCCACCCCGATGCACCCAGTGGCATGGCCAGGGCCGGGTCGAGCGGCGCGTCCGCTGCTGCGAGCACGACGATCACGCCGGCTGACGCGTTCAGCGCCCCGTGTCCGAATACGGCGGGCCACACTGACCCGGTGCGCAAGCGCGACCAGCCGAGCAGCGCGCCCCACGTGATGCAGCCGATGGTCATGAGCGCGACGCCGCGCCAGTCGGTGAGACCGAAGTTGTAGCCCAGCAGAATGATGGGCGAGTGCCAGAGCCCCCAGATGACGCCGCTGATGAGGATCGCGGGCCAAGTGCCCAGCGGGAGGAGCGCGGGCAGCAGCCACCCGCGCCAGCCGATCTCCTCGCCGAACGCGAGCAGGCTGTTGGCGAGCGCGCCGATGGGCACCAGCAGCAGTTGCAGGGCGACGAGCACTCCGAGCGGTGGCATGGTCGCCCGCGCAAGATCTGCGGTCTCGTCGTCGAGGGCTGCGTACTGAGCATCGAGCGTCGCCTGGAACCCCGAGAAGTTCACCAGGTCGAGACGCGTCCACCCGAAGAGCACCGAGACGGCTACGGTGGCGAGCACGATGACGAGCGGGGCGAAGAGCGCGGCTACGGTGAACCAGACGACGCGTCGTGCAGGGCGCAGCGGCCACATGCCGAGAAAGCGAAGTCGCTCACGGCTCGGCGCACGCGTCACGAACACGGCCGCCATCGTTGCGATCGCCGGCGTGAACATCATCGCGGCGGCCAGCAGGCCGAACCAGAGGGGATACTCGGGGGCATCCGTTCCCATGCGCCAGAGCGGCAGGGCGACGAGCCAGGCGAGCCCGAACGCCAGCGCGACAAAGAGGCCGACTGCGCCCCACGGTACCCGCGCCACCCGGTCAGGCCGGCTCACCCGCGGTGCGTCACTGCTCCCCGTGCGCGCTGCACTCTGCTCGGTCGCCTGCGCACGTTCTGCTCGCACAGGGCACTCCCTTCGTCCGCCAGCCACCCTAGCGGAGCGCGAACGCCCGGTGCCAGCCTGCCGATCAGAACGCGGCGATGCCCGTGAGCTCACGCCCGATCACGAGCTGGTGCACCTCGTCGGTGCCCTCGTACGTGCGCACCGATTCGAGGTTGGCCATGTGACGCATCACCGGGAAATCGGAGGTGATTCCGTCGCCGCCCAGAATCGAACGCGCGTTGCCGGCGATCTTGATCGCCTCGCGCACGTTGTTGAGCTTGCCCACTGAGATCTGGCCGTAGGTGAGGTTGCCCGCATCCTTCAACCGTCCCAGATGCAGCGCGAGCAGCAGGCCCTTCTGGTACTCGAGGAACATATCGGCGAGCTGAGCCTGAATGATCTGCTTGCCGCCGATCGGAGCCCCGAAGACCTGGCGGGTCTGGGAGCGCTCGACGGCGACCTCGAGGCACGACCGAGCTGCGCCCATGACGCCCCAGACGATGCCGTACCGAGCCTCGTTCAGGCACTTGAACGGCGATGAGAGCCCCTTCGACTTGGGCAGAATCGCGTCAGCCGGAATGCGCACGTCTTCGAGCACGATCTCCGTCTGCAGCGACGCCCGCATCGAGAGCTTGTTGTCGATGGCGGTGGCGGTGAAGCCCGGCGTATCGGTCTCGACGATGAAGCCGCGCACGATACCCTCGTCGTCCTTCGCCCAGATGACGCCGACCTGCGCAACGGTGGCGAGGCCGATCCACCGCTTCTTGCCGTTCAGCACCCACTGGTCGCCCTCACGTCGCGCCGTCGTCAGCATCGTGTTCGGGTCCGATCCGCCCTGCGGCTCGGTGAGCCCGAAGAACCCGATCGCCTCTCCCCGTCCCATCGCCGGCAACCAGCGCTGCTTCTGCTCCTCGGAGCCGAACTTGTAGATCGCGCCCATCGCGAGCGATCCCTGCACGGAGAGCGCGGTGCGGAAGCCGGAGTCGACCGCCTCGAATTCCATCGCGACGAGCCCGTACGCAACCGACGAAGCGCCGCGCAACCCGTACCCGTCGAGGTACATCCCGAATGCGCCGAACTCGCCGACCTCGGGCAGCAGTTCGACGGGCAGGCGACGCTCTTCGAATGCCTGATCGATGATCGGGCGGATGCGCGTCTGCGCGAACTCCCGCGCCTTCAGCTGCCATTCGCGCTCCTCTTCGGTGACGAAGTCGGCGACGTCGAACAGCTGGTCGATGGTGGTGGTCATGGTGCTCCTCGGGAAAAGTAGTGGGAAAGGGTAAGAAATCGGTGCGATTAACGGGGCCGCCAGGTGGCGCCCTGGTGCTCGCCGATACCGGGCGGCGGCACTTCGTAGCGAGCCGGGGTCTCTGACAGAGAAATCGGCGTTGCGACGGAGCGGAGCGTTCGTTGCGTGCCGTCGGAGTCGGTCGCGGAGGTCGATGCGACCGGCTCGAGACCGAGCGAATCCGCGAGCTCCAACGCCTGCGAGATCGAGTTGACCCGGCCGGCCGGGATGTTCGCGGCCGTGAACGCGGCGATCCAATCGGCGGCGGATCGCCTGCGAAGTGCGGTCTCGAGCTCCGCGCGCAGCTCGACGCGATGCGCCACGCGCTGCGGATTCGTGGCGAAGCGCTCGTCGGCGGCGAGTTCGCCGATGCCGAGCACATCGCACAGCCGAGCGAACTGGCCGTCGGTGCCGACCGCGAGCGCGATCGCTTGATCGGCTGCCGCGAAGGTCTCGTAGGGCGCGATCGAGGGGTGGGCGTTCCCCATGCGACCGGGCGCGACCCCCGTTTCGAGCGTCGACGATGCCTGATTCGCAAGAGCCGAGAGCAGCGATCCGAGCAGCGTCACCTTCACGTGCTGGCCCCGGCCGGAAGTGGGAGACCCGGCGGTGTCGCGCGCACGAAGCGCGGCCTGAATGCCGATGACCGAGTTCAGCCCGGTGAGAATGTCGACGAGCGCTACGCCGACCTTCGTGGGCTCTCCCCCGGTCTCATCGGCGTGACCGGTGATGCTCATGAGGCCGCCGACGGCCTGCACGAGGAGGTCGTAGCCGGGAAGGTCGCGCCCTTCGGTGTCGCCGAAGCCGGAGATCGAGCAGAACACCACGCCGGGGTTCTCTGCCGCAACGGCGTCGTAGCCGAGGCCGAACTTCTCCATCGTTCCGGGCTTGAAGTTCTCAATGACCACATCGGCACCGAGCGCGAGTTCGCGTGCGCGGGCGATGCCTTCGGGATCGCGCAGATCGCAGACCACCGAGCGCTTGCCGCGGTTGACCCCGGCGAAGTAGGTGCTCTGCCCGACCGCGTTGACCGGAGGGCTCCACTGCCGCGTGCCGTCACCCTCGGGACTCTCGATCTTGATGACGTCAGCGCCGAGATCGGCGAGGATCATGGTGGCGTGGGGCCCCGCGAGCACGCGGGAGAAGTCGGCGACGCGGATGCCGTGGAGCGCACCCAGGGGCGCACCGCCGTTCGGCTCGGTGTCGTGCTGCGGCTGCCCGGTGCCCGTCATCGGAGCGCTCCTCATCGTCGGTGGTCATGCGGGTGCTGGGCGCCAGGCCGTGAACCGGTCTCGCGCGCACTGCCCCGTGCCGCCAGTGTATGCGGAATGCGGAGCCGACCCACGGTCACCCTTGCATAGGAGTACTGCGCCCACCTGTGCAAGAATCGCATCATGGTCGCCTTCTCCCAGCTCCTCGCGATCCCCCATCTGCAGCTGCGTCTCGTGCAATCCGGCGCGGGCGATCCCACGATCACGTGGGTCTCGAACACGGAGCTGCTCGACCTCGGTGCGTACCTCGAAGGCGGCGAGATCGTGCTGACGACGGGTCTCGCCCTCGCACCCGATGACCGCCGCTGGCGCGATTTCGTCGCCGGTCTGAACCGAGCGCGGGTCGCGGCCATCGGCTTCGGAATCGGAGTCAATCACGAGCGGATCCCGCAGCCCCTCGTGCAGGCTGCGAGCGCCTACCAGGTAGCACTCTTCGAGGTTCCGCTCCCGGTGCCGTTCATCGCGGTGAGCAAGGCCGTCGCCGAGCTGTTGCGCGCCGATGATCTCGGCGCGGCACGCGGCGCGCTGCGGGCGCAGCAGCGGCTGCTCGAGGGAGCACGCGGCGGCCAGGAACCCGCCGAGGTGCTCGCGGGCCTGGCGCAGGCCACGGGCAAGCATCTCGCCCTGCTCGGCTCGGATAGCGGCACGCTCGCGTCGACCGCCGGCTTCACGGCGGCCGCCGAAGCTGCCGAAGCGGAAGTGATCGACCTCGATGCGGGCGGCCGATTCCGGCTGGCGATCGCAGGAGGGACACCGCTGTCTCCCGAGGGCCGTTCCATCATTGCGGCCGGAGCCATGGTGCTCGGACTGTCGCTCGGCGAGAACCATGCTGAGAACGCTCGCGAACGAGAGCGTTGGGAGCGATTGACCGTCGCCCTCATCACGAAGGGTGCTGCCGCCGACGGCATCGGGATCCTCGCCCCGGGTCTCGCCCCTCCAGGTCGCGTACGCGTGCTCGCTCTGCAGGGCACGGCGGAAGATGTGGCCTCGTGGCGCCGGAAGCCCCGCTCGGGTCTCGATCGGCTCGTCGCGGCGAATGATGCCCCGGGCACTGCCCCGGGAGTCGTTCGCGCCTGGCAGGTTGTCGACGAGCACCCGGACAGTGTGGAGACGGCGCTCGCGACCGCCGCGTCGTACAACCTCGATGTCGTCGTGGGACGACCGTCGCCGCTCGACGAAGCCGCGCTGAGTCGGCGGTCCGCCTCTGGTCGCTTGCGGTCGCTCTCGCCCACCGCACCGCTCTACACGGCTCCACGGGTACCGGCTGTGATCTGGGCGGATCGCGATACCCCGATTCTTGAAGCCCTGCTCGAGCTCGATACCGACGAGGGCGGGAACACTCGGGCGGCAGGGGGGACGGCGCCGATGTCGCGGCGCATACTCGGGCCCCTCTCCGAGTCGTACGCCGCGCCCGGCGCTGTCTCGGTGAACGCGGAGGATCGGGACCTGCTGCGCGAGACCTTGCGTGCCCTCTTCACCGCGAACGGACAGCGCGGCCCTGCTGCCGCCGCACTCGGCATTCATCGCAACACGCTCCGCGATCGAATCTCACGCATCGAGCGACTGACCGCGCGCTCCGTCGCCGACCCCGATGACCGTGCGGAACTCTGGATCGCCCTGCGGCTCGAGGAGGCGGCGGCGTCAGCGGGGAGTCAGTAGAGGAGGAACTGCGCGGTGCCCGTTCCTTGCACCCCAGCCGCCGTCGTGCGCAGGTGATACGACGCTCCTCCCGCGGCCACGGGATCCCGCGAGATGTCGCAGGTCTCCGCGCTCGACCTGGTGCGATCCCAGGAGATCGCCTCGGTCTCGAGCGGAGTGCCCGGTTCGAGAATCACCGCGAGATGCTCGGCGTTCTCCTGGCAGTCGGCCGAACGCCACACCTCGTCGTCACCGCTCGCGATCACGAATTGCAGGTTCGCGCTGCCGAGGTCTGCAGAACACGCCGCCTCGCCCGTGTTCTCCACAGCGAGTGAGAGCTGCGGCGACTCACCCGCAGCGTAGTCGCCCTTGTCGGTGGCCGGCGTCACTTCAAGCTGACCCGCCGCGCATGCTGCAATCTCGTCGTCGCCTTCGCCGTCGTCGCCTCCGCCGCCACCATCCGGCGCCGGGGATTCGACGAGGTCCTTCGGCACTTCGACCTGGTTCGCGTCGGCCACGCCTCCGCTCGATCCGGGCCGAACGATGATCAGCACGACGACCGCGATGACCGCCAGCAGCACCAGCAGCACCAGCAGTCGACGGCGCACGTACACCTTGCGGTCTTTCGGTCCCACCGGATCCTTCAGGGTCGACATGGCGTCAGCGTAGCCCCGTTTGCCCTCTAGAGCCGCTTCAGCATGCGCGTGTTGCCGAGCGTGTTGGGTTTGACGCGGGCCAGGTCCAAGAACTCCGCAACGCCCTCATCGCTCGAACGCAGCAGCTCGGCGTAGACCTCGGCGGCGATCAGCTCCGTATCCTCGCTCATCTGCTCGAAACCGTGTTTGCCGAAGAACTCAGTTTCGAAGGTGAGGCAGAAGAGCTGCCGCAGGCCCAGCGCGCGAGCGCGTTCTTCGAGTGCGGTGAGCAGCAGGTGCCCCACGCCGTGCCCGAGCATCGTCTCGGCGACCCCCAGAGTGCGCACTTCGCCGAGCTGCTCCCACATGACGTGCACGGCTCCGTAGCCGACCACGGCATCGTCGGCGTCGACCGCGACAAGAAACTCGGGCACGGCGGCGTAGAGATCGACCAGGTCTTTGCCGAGCAGAATGCGTCTCGCAACGAGCGGCTCCATGAGTGCGACCATGTGCGGCACGTCTCCCGTGCGCGCGCTGCGGATGCTGATCTCGGGTGCGGCGCTCATCGTTCCAGTCTAGGCCCGGCCGACTGCAGCGCTTTCGCGTACGACGCCGCATTCCGGGAAGCCGCGCACGCAGCGAAAAGGCCCGCTGCCTGGGCGGATTCAAGGGGTGGTCGCAACACCGATTGAACTAGACAAGTTCTAGCAGACGCTCGGCTGGAGTTTTCCAGCCGAGCGTTTTGCGTGGGCG
>NZ_JBFBML010000011.1:0-93701 GCF_040687075.1 Leucobacter sp. NPDC077196 | reverse complement strand
GGCCCAAGGCGGGTAATGCTGCGGGCCAGTACCCTCTTCCCGGAACCGAGTACCAACTAGGTGGACGAGGAGTACCTTAAACGACTACTCGCCACTCAGCCCGGAGTTCCTCACCGAGATTCGCGCCGTCATGACCGACACCGTCGATAACCAAGATCAGGCACAACGTGACCTCCGCCAGAACCTCGGACGCCAACTCACGAAGCTTGAGAAGAAAGAAGAGAACCTTCTCGACCTCGCCGCAGACGGCGCGATCGACACGACCCAAATCAAGGGCCGTCTCTTCCGCATCCAAGAAGAACGCAAACGGCTCAAGACTCAACGCGACGCAGTTGTCATTGACATCACGAAAGGTGCCGAAGCGCTGAACGCCGAGCTCGCACTCCTCGAGAACCCCCACGGCATCTACATGGAAGCCGGCCATGAAGTACGACGCCGACTCAACCAGGCGCTTCTGGGCAACGTGTACGTTTTCCGCGACAACGATGTACACCTCGCCCACAACGAGCCTTACAACTCGTTGTTCGCCGCCGAGACCGCGTTCCACGCGTCCAAGTCGGTATCCGACCGTCAGGCCGTCAGGACTCATTTCAATCGCGCGATCGAGCAGAAGCTCGGCGGCGTGGAGATCAAGACACCTGAGAGTGCTGCCGCCGGAAAGCTCACACCGGAGCAAAGCCGAGACGTGCAGGAACGAGTTGGGGCCCTATTCGAGTCCCTTCCGTTTGGAAGTGTTTCGAATAGGGCCCCAATGGCGGAGGGTAGGGGATTTGAACCCCTGACTGGGGGTTACCCAGTGCTTGTTTTCAAGACAAGTTCCTTCGGCCGCTCGGACAACCCTCCGCCAACGAGCTTAGCAAACGGCGCGCGCGCCGAATGACGGCCAAGCGCGCGACGCGCTACCCGAGCACCGGGAAGCGATCGCGCAGCGCCGCAAGCAGACCGACCTCGTCGATCGTGCCGGTCACACGGCTGGCGACGGCCCGCACATCGTCGACAGCCTGGCCCATGGCTACCGCGTCACCGCGCTTCGCCGCCCACTGCAGCATCTCGATGTCGTTGCGACCGTCGCCCGCCGCGAAGACGCGCGACGCGTCGATCTTGAGGTGCGAGGCGACCACCTCGAGGGCGCTCGCCTTGGTCACTCCGTGCGGAGCGATATCGAGCCACGACGTGTTGCCCACCGCGTACGAGACGTGCGTCAGCCCGAGCGTCTCCACCACGTCGAGAAACTCCTCGAGCCGGTGGTCGGGCGAGACCACCACGACACGCGACGCCTGCACGCCGAGCAGCTGCTCGAACGGCACTCGGCGCTGCGCGGAGGGCAACGTGCCCGTCGGAATGTCGTCGGTGTAGAGGAACCCGCCATCGGCCAGCTCGACCGCGAAGCGCGCGGTCACGAGCTGCGTGCGAATCTTCTGCAGGGCGTCACTCGGGTCGAAGGCTTCGACGAACTCTCGGCGGTATGCGCGGTGAGCGAGCGGGTCGCGACGCAGCGTCACCGCGCCATTGGCCGAGACGACCCACTCGGGGCGGATCCCGAGCCGCTCAACGATGGGCAGCGTGGCGTCGACCGAACGCCCGGTCGCGATCACGACCTCGTGCCCGATCTGATGCAGGGTGAGGATCGCGTCGGCGAGATCGGGGTCGATGTGCCCGCCGCCCGCGTCATTGCCCGCCCCGGCGCCGAACCCGTGGTTCAGCACGGTGCCGTCGATGTCGAGCGCGATGAGGTGCCGTTCGGCGGCGGGGATGCGGGGCGCAGCGTTCACGGGCTAGACCCCCGCGATCGGCGTGAGCACGTCGAGTCCGCCGAGGTACGGGCGCAGCGCCTCTGGCACGATCACGCTGCCGTCGGCCTGCTGGTGCGTTTCGAGAATCGCGACGATCCACCGCGTGGTGGCGAGCGTACCGTTCAGCGTCGCCACCGCAGCGGTCTTGCCGCTCTCGGTGCGGTATCGGGTCGACAACCGGCGCGACTGGTACGTGGTGCAGTTGCTCGTCGACGTGAGCTCGCGGTACGCGTCCTGCGTCGGAACCCAAGCCTCGATGTCGAACTTGCGCGCGGCGCTCGATCCGAGATCACCGGCGGCGACGTCGATGACCCGGTAGTGCAGGCCGAGTGCCTGGAGAATCTCCTCCTGCCAGCCCACGAGTCGATCGTGCTCCGCTTCCGCCTCTGCGGGGTCGGCGTAGACGAACATCTCCAGCTTGTTGAACTGGTGCACGCGCAGGATCCCGCGCGTATCCTTGCCGTGCGATCCGGCCTCGCTGCGGTAGCACGTCGACCACCCGGCGTAGCGGATCGGGCCGGCCGAGACGTCGATGATTTCGTCGGAGTGGTAGCCGGCCAGGGCAACCTCGCTCGTGCCAGTGAGGTAGAGATCTTGCGCCGGCAGGTGATAGACCTCGTCCGCGTGCTCCCCCAGGAAGCCGGTGCCCTGCATGATCTCGGGCTTCACGAGCGTGGGCGTGATAAGCGGGGTGAACCCGTGCTGCAGCGCGCGATCGAGCGCCATGTTCATGAGCGCCAGTTCGAGTCGGGCGCCCACGCCGCGCAAGAAGTAGAAGCGCGCGCCCGACACCTTGGCACCGCGCTCCATGTCGATCGCCCCGAGCATCTCGCCCAATTCGAGGTGGTCGCGCGGTGCGAAGTCGAAGCTCGGCTGCTCGCCCACCTCGCGCAGCGTGACGAAGTTCTCCTCGCCGCCGGCGGGTACCCCGTCGATGACGAGGTTCTCAATGCGCAGCGAGATCGCGTCGAATTCGGCCTCTGCCGCCTTCGCGCGGGCATCAGCGGCCTTCACCGAGGCGGCGAGCTGCTGCGCCTGCTTGATCAGTGCCGGCTTCTCCTCTTTCGAGGCCGCCTTCACCTGCTTGCCGAACTCGTTCTGCTCGGCGCGCAGCGTCTCGAACTCTCCGAGCGCGGCACGGCGACTCGCGTCTGCGGCGAGCGCCTCATCTACCACCGCCTCGTCGTTTCCTCTGGCGCGCTGCGAGCGCTTCACGGCTTCGGGATCGTTGCGGAGGAGGACTGGATCGATCACGCGCTCCAGCTTACCCGCGCGGAGCATCAGAACCGCTGCCCGGCGTTACGCTGGACCCATGCCCGATACCCGCACGCACCACATTCCGTGGGCCGCGGTCGTGTATCAACCGTTCAAGACCGACCTCCCGGCGCTGCGGTCGGCGGTCGCGCATCAAGAGCAGGTCTCGGGCTGGGGTGCGGCCCGCTGGTACGAGACCGCAGCAGAGGACGCGGGGGTCTCGGCTGCCCGGCAGGCGGTCAACGACGGCGCGAACGTCGTGCTCGCGAGCGGGGGCGACGGCACGATCCGGGCAGTGGCCGAGGCGCTCAGAGGCAGCGGGATCCCCGTCGCCGTCGTGCCGCAGGGCACCGGCAACCTGCTGGCGAGAAACCTCGGTGCTCCGCTGAACCGCCTCGACGAGGTCGTGCGCGCCGCCTTCAGCGGCCGCAACCGGCCGATCGACCTCGGCATCGTGCGCATCGTGCGCGAAGACGAATCGGAGAGCGAGCACGCCTTTCTCGTGCTCGCTGGCATGGGGCTCGATGCGCGAGCGATCTCTGCCACGAAGTCGACCCTCAAGAAGCGGCTCGGGTGGCTCGCCTACGTCGACGCCGGCGTGCGCACCATGATCGCCGACCGGCCGCTGCAGGTTCACTACTCCATTGACCGGTCGCCGGTGCGACCGGTCTCGGTGTACACCGTGATGATCGGCAACTGCGGGCTGATGCCGGGCGGCGTGCTGCTGATTCCCGACGCGCAGCTCGACGACGGCAAGCTCGACGTGGTCGCCCTCCACCCGCTCGGCGCGTTCTCGTGGCTGCGCATCTGGCGCAAGATCGGGTGGGAGAACGGCGTGCTGCGCCGCTCGCGCGCGGGGCGCAAGATCATCGACCTCGTGCGCGATACGCGCAGCGTCTCGTACCTGCGCGCCGAACGCTACGCGCTGGCCGTTCCGAAGCCCGAACCGGTGCAGCTCGACGGCGACGACTTCGGGTACGCGCTCACGGTGAGCGGCGAGGTCGATCCGGGATCGCTGATCGTGCGCGTGCTGCCCGAGTGGCAGGCGCACGCATAAGCCTTACACCTCGCCGTCGCGGGTGCCCTCGATCACTCCGCGCAGCCAATCCCGCGCGTCCCTGAACGTGTCGTCGTCGTGCAGGTCATGGATGGTCGCCGCAATACGATCGGCGCGCGGGTACGACCCCAAGAATGAGACCTTCGGGCTGAAGCGCTTCACGCCGAGCAGTGCGTCGGCGACCCGCTCGTCTTTGACGTGCCCCTCGGCGTCGATCACGAAGCGGTACCGGCCCATGCGATCCCCGATCGGACGCGACGCGAGCAGCGTGAGGTTCACACCACGCGCTGCGAACTGCTCGAGCAGATCGAGCAGGGCGCCCGGCCGATCCTCGGGCAGCTCCACCATGAGCGATGTCTTGTCGGCACCGGTGGGCTCCCCCACCGGCACGCTGCGGCTCACCAGCACGAAGCGCGTCACGGCATCGGGGTTCTCGGCGATCCCCTCGGCGAGCACCTCGACGTCGTAGTGCGCCTCGATCCCGGGCGGCGCAATGGCGGCGTCGATCCCCTTCTCAGGGTCGAAGAGGTCGGCAGCGGCCTGCACGTTCGACGTCGCGACGAGGTGGCGGTGCGTCGGCGCGGCGCCGTCGAGCCACGCGCGACACTGTCCGTACGCGACCGGGTGCCCGGCGACGACGCTCACGTCGGAGAGCGCGGTTCCCGGCCTCGCCACGAGCACGAAGCGCACCGGCACGAGGTATTCGCCGATGATGCGCAGGCCCGGAATCGTGGCGAGCGCATCCTGCGCGACGGTGACTCCGCCGTCGATCGAGTTCTCGATGGCGATCATCGCCGCGTCGCTGGCGCCCGTCACCACGTCGTTCAGCGCCTCACCGAGGTTGTCGACCGGGTTCCAGACCTGCCCCTCGGCCTCCGGTACCTGCCGCAGCGCCGCCTCGGTGAACGTTCCCGCCGGCCCCAGGTAGGAGTACCGACGGGGGGCTGCTGAGGCGTGCGACATGCCTCTTAGCGTACCGGCGTCAGTCGGCGAGCACGCGCCCGACCAGCGCCTGCGCGGCTGCCTGCACCTCCGCAAGATGCTCGGCGCCGCGGAAGGACTCAGCGTAGATCTTCATGACGTCCTCGGTGCCGGAGGGCCGGGCGGCGAACCACGCGTGCTCCGTCTGCACTTTGAGCCCGCCGATCGGCGCACCGTTGCCGGGAGCCTCGGTGAGAATAGCGGTGATGCGATCCCCCGCGAGCTCGGTGTCGGTCACGTCGTCAGGCGACAGCGCACCGAGCCGGGCTTTCTGCTCGGGAGTCGCCGCCGCGTCGACGCGCGCGTAGGCGGGCTCGCCGAACTGGGCGGTGAGCTCTCGGTAGCGCTCTGACGGCGACTGCCCGGTCACGGCCTGGATCTCGGCGGCGAGCAGTGCGAGCAAGATGCCGTCTTTGTCGGTGCTCCACGCGCTGCCGTCGAAGCAGAGGAAAGAGGCGCCCGCACTCTCCTCGCCGCCGAAGACGACGCTGCCGTCTGCGAGGCCCGGCACGAACCACTTGAAGCCGACGGGCACCTCGAGCAGCTCGCGATCCTGCGCGGCGACGACCCGATCGATGATGCCGGAGGAGACGAGCGTCTTGCCGATACCCGCCTGGGCGGACCAGTCGGGGCGGTGCGCGAGCAGGTAGTCGATGGCGACCGCGAGGTAGTGGTTCGGGTTCATCAGCCCGTCGGCCGTGACGATGCCGTGACGGTCGGCGTCCGCGTCGTTGCCCGCGACGATCGCGAACGGGCCGCGGTGCTCGTCGACCGTCGACATGACGTGCGTCGACGACGGATCCATGCGGATCTTGCCGTCCCAGTCGAGATGCATGAAGCCCCACTGCGGGTCCACGCCGGGGCCGAGCACGGTGAGGTCGATGCCGAGTCGTTCGCGGATCGCCGCCCAGTAGGCCACGCTCGCCCCGCCCAGCGGGTGCACGGCGAGCGGCACCTTCGCGGCGCGGATCGCGTCGAGGTCGATCGCCTCGCCGAGCGTGTCGACGTAGGCGTTCACGAAGTCGTACCGCTCGACGGCGTCGAACGCAGCGGCGTCCGCGCGCGCGATGTCGGCGCCGGCCTCGAGCAGCTCGTTCGCCCGGGCAGCGATCCAACCGGTCGCGTCGCTGTCTGCCGGCCCGCCGTGGGGCGGGTTGTACTTGAACCCGCCGTCGCTCGGCGGGTTGTGGCTCGGGGTCACCACGATGCCGTCGGCGCGGCCCGGGTCGTCGGCATCGCGACCCCGGTTGTAGCGCAGGATCGCGTGGCTCAGAGCGGGTGTCGGCACGAAGGCCGCATCACCCTCGCCGGCGGCCGCGAGCACGCGCACCCCGGCCGCGAGCAGCACCTCGATCGCGGTGCGCTGGGCGGGCGCCGAGAGCGCATGGGTGTCGGCGCCAATGAAGAGCGGACCGTCGATTCCCCGTGCCGCGCGATACTCGGCGATCGCCGCGCTGATCGCCGCGATGTGCGCCTCATTGAAGGAGGCGGCGAGCGCCGAACCGCGGTGGCCCGACGTGCCGAACACGACGCGCTGCGCTGGGATCGCGGCATCGGGCACGACCTCCGTGTACGCTGCGAGCAGCGCGTCGACGTCGATCAGATCTTCGGGGCGGGCGGGCGTGCCGGCTCGTTCGTGCATGGTTCTAGTGTGCCAGGAGCCCGGCTGGCGCGGGGCGGGCTTGACGCGCGCCCGCTTCGTGCCCCGCATCGAAAGTCGACACCGCTCCGTGCGCAGCACTGAAACCGCGTGTTTACGTGCGCGGACTACGCTGTGGGCATGACTCAGAACGAACCGCACCCTCGCCGCGCTGAGATCGAATGCTGGCTCACCGATATGGACGGCGTGCTGGTGCACGAGAACCGCGCCGTTCCCGGCGCCGCCGACCTCATCAAGCACTGGCGCGAGAACGAGATCCCCTACCTCGTGCTCACGAACAACTCCATCTTCACCGCACGCGACCTCAGTGCCCGTCTCGCCGCCTCGGGAATCTCGGTGCCCGAGGACCGCATCTGGACGAGCGCGCTCGCCACGGCCGCCTTCTTGAAGCAGCAACAGCCCGGCGGCTCGGCGTTCGTGATCGGCGAGGCCGGGATCCTCACCGCGCTGCACGATGCGGGCTACGTCATGACCGAATCGAACCCCGACTTCGTGGTGGTCGGCGAGACCCGCAATTACTCGTTCGAGGCGATCACGAAGGCGATCCGGCTCATCATCAAGGGCGCTCGCTTCATCTCGACCAATCCCGACGCGACCGGGCCGAGCCACGAAGGGCCCCTTCCCGCAACGGGAGCGATCAACGCGCTCATCACGAAGGCGACGGGCAAGCACCCCTACATCATCGGCAAGCCGAACCCGATGATGTTCCGCTCGGCGCTCAACCAGATCGGCGCCCACTCGCACAACACCGGCATGATCGGCGACCGAATGGACACCGACGTGGTGGCAGGCATCGAGGCGGGCCTGCACACGGTGCTCGTGATGACCGGCATCTCGGACCGCGCAGAGATCGAACGCTTTCCGTTCCGCCCCGACGAGGTGCTGGGCTCAGTCGCCGACCTGCTGTAGGCGCTGTTACCCCTTCCTCTCCCCCCTCCCCCGCCCCCATCTGCGAGCGGGGTCACTCTTCGTGCGTGTCGGCGGTGCAACACGCACGAAGAGTGACCCCGCTGCCATGCGCGCGCCGAGGCGGGTCACTTGCGGAGGGTGTTGCTGTCGCGCACCGCTGCGACACCCTCCGAGAGTGACCCCGCTCGCAGCGGCGGCGGCGGGGCGGAGCGCAGCGGCGCGGCTGCGCTACTTCTTCTTGCGGAGCTTGCGCACCAGCATCTGGATGAGGATGAATACGAGGTAGATCGAGAAGGCCACGTTGCCCCAGAAGGGGTCGATCAGCACGGCGAAGAGGTTGCCGATCGGCACGAAGACGCAGGCGCCGAGTCCCACGATCGCTGCTGCGCGCAGGTCGACGTTCTGCCTGCGGAAGTTGCCGATGGTGCCCGAGATCGACCCCGGAATCATCATGAACAGCGAGGTGCCCTTGGCGATGAGGTCGCTCGAGCTGAAGAAGAACATCAGCACGGGCACCACCACGACACCGCCGCCGACGCCGAGCAGCCCCGAGAGCACGCCCGTGATGAAGCCGGTCACGATGAGCATGATGACCGTCAACACGGAGATCTCGATCTCGTCACCGCGCTGCGGCACCACGAACCAGAGGCTCACGATCACGATCGCGAGGAAGCCCATGAAGCCCCACTGGATCGCGCCGACCGGCAGTTTCGCGAGCAGTGCGGCGCCCAACTGAGCACCAGCGACGATGCCGACGGCGAGGCAGGCACCCGCGATCCAATCGACGTGGCCCTGCAGCCCGTACGTCGTCGCACCGACGATCGCAGTGGGCAGGATCGCCGCCACCGACGTCCCTGCCGAGAGCTTCTGGGGCATGCTCAACCAGAGCGCGAGTGCCGGCACGATGATGGTGCCGCCGCCGATTCCGAAGAGCCCGGACAGGATGCCGCCGGCGATGCCGACGAGGAGGAGCGGGAGGAATCCGGGGCGGACAATCTGGTTCATGTGCTGCTTTCTCGCTGAAGCTGGTGCTGAGAGTTCGTGTGGGGTGCGCGCGTCCGGGAGCATACCGGCTCGTCGTTTCAGACGACGATCGCGGAGCCGTCGGATCGCGGGTCGCTCGCGGCGTCGACGCCGTCGGCCGCGTGCGCACCCTCCTGCGCGAGTCGGATCAGGTTCGAGTGGCCGAGATCCTCGTCGGCGGGCGGCACGACCTTCAGCGGGAACCCGGCATCGGCGATCGCCTCGTGCACCGCGGCGGGCACGTCCTCTTCGATCGTAACGCGCACGACCCCGTCGGCACCGGGTTCGTCGACGATCCAGCGCGGCGCGTGCGTCGCCTCCTCCGGCGTCGCACCGGCGAGGGACCGCACCAGCAGCTGCGTGTGGATCTGCGGTTGCGCCGACCCGCCCATCGTCGCGGGCACCCATGCGAGTTCGTCGCCTCGGAGCACGAGCACGGGCATGAGCGTGTGCCGCGGCCGCTTGCCGGGGCCGAACGCGTTCGGGTGCGCGGGGTCGAGCGAGAACGACGTCCCGCGATTCTGGAAGAGAATGCCGGTCTCCGGCTCGAGCACGGCAGCGCCGAATCCGAAGTACACGGAGTTGATGAGGGAGATCGCCCAGCCGTCGGCGCTCACGGCGCTGAGCCCCACCGTGTCGCCGCTCGGCTTCGCCTCGCGCACGGGCGGGTGCGCGGGCGCCTCCGCGTCGATCAGGTCGCGCCCCGTCGCGCCGCCGAAGCGCGGGTCGGCGAGAGACGCGGCCCGCACCGCATTGCTCGCACGGAACGAGCGGGCGAGGTCGCCGGCACCGCGACCTAGCGGATCCTCAATGCCCGCCTCGATGTCGCGCAGTGCGCGCAGCAGCATGAAGCCGGAGGTGTTGGGCGGGCCCGTGAGCACGCGGTGCTCCCCGAACGATCCTTCGAGCGGCTCGCCCCACTCCGCCGAGTATGCAGCGGTGTCGGCGAGGGTGATGCGCGAACCGAGCTTCTGCAGACCCGAGACCCACTGCTCGGCGAGTTCGCCCTCGTAGAACTCGGCCGACCCGCCGGCGGCGAGGCGCTTCAGCGACGCGGCGAGCGCGGGCTGCACGAACGGCGCGCCCTCGACGAGTGGCAGGCCCTCGTCGAAGAACACTCCGCGGCACCCCTCGTCGAGCTCGAGCACCTCGCGGTTCTCGACGATCGCCGCAGCAACCGACCGCGCGGTGGGCACGCCCGCCTCTGCGTGGCGCGTCGCCGCCTCGAGGTGCTGCTCCCAGCGGCGGGTGGCACCGTACTCGTGCAGGGCGCTCCAGCCGCAGATGCCGCCGGGCACCGTGACGGTGTCGATGCCGCGCAGAGGCAGCAGATCACCGTAGCGCTCGCGCAGCACGTCGATCGATTGACCGGCGGGCGCCGTGCCGGTCGCGTTCAAGAACCGTACCTCGCCCTCGGGGTTGCGCACGAGCGCCACGAGATCACCGCCGAGTGCGACGTTGTTCGGGTAGACGACGCAGAGGGTGGCTGCTGCCGCGATCGCCGCGTCGATGGCGTTGCCGCCTTCGCGCAGCACTGCCGCACCGGCTTCGGTCGCGAGGTGGTGGGAGGTCGAGATGGCGCCGCGGGCGGCAGGTGCGGTCGTCATGCGGGGAGTTCCTCCTGAGTCGTCGCGGCGTGCGCGATCTGGTTGCTGATGTCGAGTACGTGGGATCGTGCCTCGTCTTCGGCGAGCGCGGCGTCGCCCGCCGCGATGGCTTCGAAGATGCGCCGGTGCGCGATGCTCGACGCCTGCCGCCGCGCGCGCGTCTGGTAGCGGCTCGCGCGGCTCGGCGCGATGCGCTGAGCGATCTGCTCGTTGATGAGTTCGAGAAGCGGGTTGTGCGCGTACTGCGCGATGGCCTGGTGAAACGCCCGGTCGAGTTCGGCGTAGCGCTCCTTGGTGACGTCGACCTCCATCGCCTCGACGAGCTCGCGCAACTGCGCGATGTCGCGATCGGTCGCACGCGTTGCCGTGATGCGAGCGATTGGGGGCTCGACGATGGCACGCAACTCCATGATGTCGTGCAGCTCGGGCTGCAGGGCTGCGAGCCCGCCCAGTGCAGCGTCGGCAATGTCAGCGCGTTCGCCGGGACTGAGCACGATCGTGCCTCGTCCGGGCCTGCGGTCGATGAGCCCGCGGTTCTCGAGCTCGCGCAGCGCTTCGCGTATCGACACGCGAGAGACGCCGAAGTGCTCGGCGAGATCGCGCTCGGGTGGCAGGCGCTCCCCCGGTTCGAGCTTGCCGTCGAGGATCAGCCGCTCGATGTCGACCGAGAGCCGATCCGGCAGCGACAACGTCGTCGCCCGACCGATATCGTTCCAGTCCACGTTCGCCTCCATCGTGTCCGTCGTGCTTGCGGGATGCGGTCAGCTTCCTCGTGATGCTATCCGACCCCGCGATGGGGGCCGGATGTGTTTCAGTTGCGTTTCGGCTCGGCCTGCCCGTTGACGCGGAAGCCGGTGCCGGGGTATGTTCCATTCAGTTCATCCGTTGGTCTGACCAACTGCTGATCGAGCATACACCCGAAGGATTCGGAGTATGCAATGTTTCTCCCGGCACGAGCCGGGGTTCACCGAACGGAGAAATCATCGTGGCTTTCCCCCCATCTGCGAGGCGCTTCGCGCCCGCGCTGGCGCTCACCGCAGCAGCCGGCCTCATGCTGTCTCTCGCTGCATGCACCGTCACCTCGAACGATGCGGACACCGAGGGCGGCACCGGAGACACGAGCGCCTCAGAAGCGACGCTCGCGCCGCCGACGATCATCAAGGAGGGAGCGCTCACCGTCTGCACCGGCGACAGCGCCCCCAATATCTTCTACGACGAGAACAACGAACTGCAGGGCGTGGAGATCGACATCGCCAACGCGCTCGCCGACAAGCTCGGCGTGGAGGCGACGCTCGGCGAGTACTCCTTCGCCGGCCTGATTCCCGCGCTGCAGGCGAAGCAGTGCGACGTCATCATGGGCTCGCTCTACATCAAGCCGGAGCGCGAGGAGATCGCGAACTTCGTGCCCTATCTCTACTCGGGCACTGCCGTCGCGGTGAACAAGGACAACCCGAAGAACGTGACCGGATTCGACGACTCGCTCTGCGGCACCAAGGTCGTCGGCATCACCGGCGCGACCGGCGCCGCCTCGGCTGAGGAGATCTCGGATGAGTGCGTCGCCGATGGAAAGGACCCGCTCGCGATCACCCTCGTGGACGAGGCGACGAGCGCGCTGCAGCAGGTGCTCGCCAATCAGGCCGACGCCTTCATCGACACCACCGAGATCATGAGCTACTACGAGCAGCAGTCCGACGGCGATCTGATGGCGGTCGGCGAACCGTTCGGCAAGATCCGCATCGGCGCGGCCACGCTGAAAGACAATACTGAGCTGAACGACGCGCTCGACGAGGCCTTCGCAGCAATGATCGACGACGGCACCTACGCCGACATCCTCGCCGAATGGGGCGTCGAGAGCAACGACATCACCCAGCCCGAGTAATCCGATGGGTGCGGCGACCCGAGCGGTCGCCCCACCCATCGGCAACAGGAAAGATACTTCATGAATTTCGACTGGGACTACTTCTGGCAGAGCCTCTTCACGCCCAGTGAGAGCTTCCTCAACGGCCTCGCGCTCACCATCGTGATCTCGATCGCGGCGATGGCGCTCGCGCTCGTGCTCGGCCTGCTGATCGCTCTCATGGGCAGAAGCCGCTTCGTGCCGCTTCGCATCTTTGCGAGCCTCTACATCTGGATCGTGCGCGGCACCCCGCTGCTCGTACAGCTCGTCATCATCTACACGGGTTTCGCGGCGGCGAACCTGTTCAGGTTCGAAGATCTCAACCTGACCATGCAGCTCCAGGACGTCACGGTCGGATTCCTCATCAAGGGCGCCGTGCAGGCAGCGATCGTCGCGCTCATGCTCAACGAGAGCGCCTACATCTCGGAGATCGTGCGCGGCGGCCTCGAGTCGATCGAGAAGGGCCAGACCGAGGCGGCGCTGTCGCTCGGAATGACCCCCCTCGCGTCGATGCGCTGGATCATCGTGCCGCAGGCGATCCGCGTCATGGTGCCGCCGCTCGGCAACTCGTTCAACGGGCTCATGAAGAGCACGTCGATCCTCTCGATCATCGGCGTCGCCGAGATGTTCCAAGTGGGCAGCTCGATGAGCGCTGCGACCTTCAAGGTGTTCGAGATCTACATCGTGGTGGCGCTCTACTACCTGCTCCTCACCACCGTGTGGACGGTCATTCAGACCCTCATCGAGAACTGGCTCAACGCGAAGGCCGGCCTGCCCAAGGCCGAGTCCGTCTGGAAGCGCCTCTTCGGCTTCCGCAGCAAGCGGGACCGCGTCGCACCGAAGAGCCCGATCGCCGACCTGGAAGGAGTCGCGGCATGAACGCGCTCAGCGAATACACCGCCCCGGTCTCCGTCTCGGACGGCCCCATCGTGCGCACCGTCGACATCAACAAGTGGTTCGGCGATCGGCACATTCTGACGGATGTGTCGCTCGAGATCGAACGCGGCGAAGTCGTCGTGCTCGTCGGCCCGTCGGGTGCCGGGAAGACCACCTTCCTGCGCACGCTGAACCGGCTCGAGCCGATCGACAGTGGCGAGATCTATGTCGACGGCCAGCGCATCGGCGAACGGGTGAACGAGAACGGCAAGGTCTCTGAGATCTCGGCGAAGGCACTGGCCGCTCAACGGGCAGACATCGGCTTCGTCTTCCAGCACTTCAACCTGTTTCCGCACATGACCGTGCTCGAGAACATCTGGCACTCCCCGGTGCGGGTGAAGGGCGAGAAGAAGGCCGACGCGATCGCCTACGCGCGGGAACTGCTCGACCGCGTCGGGCTCGCCGACAAGGCCGACGTGCGGCCGCGCTCCCTCTCGGGAGGGCAGCAGCAGCGCGTCGCGATCGCTCGGGCGCTCGCAATGCGCCCGGCCCTCATGCTGTTCGACGAGCCCACGAGCGCGCTCGACCCCGAGATGGTGGGAGAGGTCTTGCAGGTGATGCAGGATCTCGCGAAGGCAGGCATGACGATGATCATCGTGAGCCACGAGATGGGCTTCACCCGCGAGGTGGCGGATCGCCTCATCGTTATGGATGAGGGCGCCATCATCGAGCAGGGCGACCCCGAGCTGGTCTTCTCGAATCCGAAGCAGGAGCGCACTCGGCAGTTCCTGTCCAAGGTGCTCTAAGTTCGGCTGAAGCGACGGCGGCCTCCGATCCCCTGCGGGTTCGGAGGCCGCCGTCGTCTCGGCGCGTGCAGCGCGGACCGAGCCCGAGTCGCGGACCGGGCCCGAGTTACTGCGGGTCGAGCCCGAGGTCGTCGAGGCCGATCGCGTAGCGGTATTCGAAACCGGCCGCTTCAATGCGCTCCTTGGCAGGCGCTTGGCGATCCACCACGACCGCGACCGCCGCGATCTCGGCCCCCACCTTTTGCAGCGCCTCGATCGCCTTGAGCGGGGATCCGCCCGTCGTCGACGTGTCTTCGACCACGACCACGCGCTTGCCCTCAAGATCTGGCCCCTCGACCTGGCGGCCGCGGCCGTGATCCTTCGGCTCCTTGCGCACCACGAACGAGTCGTACACCTTGCCCTGCGCGACGCCCTGGTGCATGATCGCCGAAGCGATCGGATCCGCGCCCATAGTGAGGCCGCCGACCGCGACCACACCGTCGATGTCGTCGATGAGATCGAGCATGACCTGCCCGATGAGCGGCGCCGCACGGTGGTCGAGGCTCAACTTGCGCAGGTCGATGTAGTAGGTCGCCTTCTTGCCGCTCGTGAGGGTGAAGTCGCCGTGGAAGACGGCTTCGCTCGTGATGAGGTCGATGAGCTGTTCGCGCGCGCTGGTCATGATGGCGATTCTACCGGCGGTGGCGAGCGTGCTTCGCGTGCGCCCGTGGCGGAACCCCCTGACCTCGGGCACTGTCGTGCGCTAGCGTGAGTGCCGGAAGAGGAGGCACATGACGCATTCGGGCGAACTCGAGCGGCTCGCGGAACTCTTCGGGGCCGCACCGCTCGCGGTGCTCACGGGCGCCGGCATCAGCACGGACTCGGGCATCCCCGATTATCGCGGTGCGGGTGCTCCCCCGCGCACGCCGATGAGCATCTCGCAGTTCATGGAGGACCCGGCCTACCGCCGCCGCTTCTGGGCCGGCGCGAGAGTCGGCGCGCTGCGAGCTGCGGGTGTCGCCCCGAACGCCGGTCACCTCGCTCTGGCGCGCTTCGAAGCCGCCGGGCTGACGAACGGCGTCATCACGCAGAACGTCGACAACCTGCATCGACGGGCAGGATCCCGAAGCGTCGTCGAGCTGCACGGCAACGGGAGCGTGATCAGGTGCGTTGAGCACGACCATCGCTTCACCCGCGATCAGGTGCTCGGCTGGTTCGATGAGCTCAACCCCGGTTTCGCGGCCCGCAACTCCGAGGCCGATATCGCTCCCGATGGTGACGCGCTAGTGCAGGAGACCGACACGGTCGAGACGCCGAGCTGCCCGGAGTGCGGGTCGATCTTGCGCCCAGACGTGGTCTACTTCGGCGAATTCGTGCCGAAGCCCGTGTTCGAGACGGCCGAGGCGCTCGTCGCCTCCGCCGGCGGCCTATTGCTCATCGGCACCTCTCTCGCGGTGAACACCGGCATTCGCCTCGTGCACCGCGCACAGCTGCGCCGCATCCCGATCGCCGTGATAAACCGCGGGCCGACGGCGAT
The DNA here is from genome assembly GCF_040687075.1 of Leucobacter sp. NPDC077196. Classification (NCBI taxonomy): domain Bacteria; kingdom Bacillati; phylum Actinomycetota; class Actinomycetes; order Micrococcales; family Microbacteriaceae; genus Leucobacter; species Leucobacter sp. NPDC077196. The sequence continues at coordinate 78,322 of NZ_JBFBML010000011.1, read as the reverse complement.
CGACGCTCGCGAGTCGGTGTCGGTGCGCATCGACGGCGGTGCGGCAGAGACCCTCGAGCAGCTCGAGGGTCTCCTGCGCTGAGGGGTGCATCACTCCATGTCAGCGTGCTCGCGGACTGCTTCTGCAAATCGACGGGCGCCGCTTCGGGCGAGTCGATCGAGGAGATGCTCGAGCTTCACGGGAGGCCTGCTCATGTCGCGTGCCTGTTCCCTTACTACGGATACCGCGGCTGCGGGGTTCAGGTCGAGTTGGTCCAGAAGGAAATCGTCGAGCCTGACCGCCTTGATGTCGAACGGCTTGAGGGCGTGATCGGGAAAGTGCTTCGTGTTCTCCGTGACGATGACATCGGCGCGTGACCGGATCGCCGCAGCGAGGACATGGCGATCGCCATCGTCGGGTAATGCAAGGCCGGCGACGAGCGGCTCCCATCCCGTCACCATCGCGTCATCGAAGGCCGTGTTCATCGCCCGAAATCGGCTCTGAAACAAGCTGGGATTTTCGCCTGGATGGATGCGAATGAGAGCGCTGACCGCCTCTTCGATCACCTTCTGCGACCACGTCGGCCGAAAAGCTCCCAGCTCCGCCATCCGAAGATACGTGTCGCTCGGAGCGATCGGAACCATCACGCATGCGTCGAAGAAGGCGGTGAACTTCGCCACTCTCTAGGACTTTCGGGCTTCCTGCAGTGCGTCCTGATAAGCGTCTGAATCGACGTCGTACAGTCCGCCCTCAGTTGCTTGGCGCGTCATGTCACGAAGGAGCGCTCGCCGCTCCCTGCGCTTGCGCTCACGATAGGCGAGCACATCGCCCTGCCGCAGTCGACGGTGCCGCGAATCACCGAGTTGCTCGTACGGGAGCTCGTGATCGTCGAGCAGGCGAACCAGTGTGCTGCGGCTGATACCCAGTAGATTGGCCGCCTGCTGTGTGGTGAGCTGCCGATCTACGGGTTCGACGTGAATCGAAGCCCCCCGCTCCATCGCTTTGACCACGCTGCGCAAGATGTCGTACGCCTCTATTGGCAACGGGATCTGCTGGCCGTCCGGGCCGAGAAGCGCTGCAGGCTCTGAGTGGCTCTCCAAGAACCGCGCCAACTCGAACATCGCAGCGAAGTCCTCGGGCGGGGCAACGAGGTCGTCCTCACGCGTCGGGGGGGCTGTAGATGTCATGAACGAATTATCGCCCAAAACGCCCAAATCGGTCAATTCGACCAGGGCGGTTGAAGCGCGCCGCGCCTCAGCTACTCCCCACGGGAGATGCGCGTCATCTCATCGCGCGGCACGACCTTGACGCGGTTGCGCCCGTGCGGCTCGCCGAGGCCGAGCTCGTGCGCGTCGAGGCGGTGCCAGCCCTCGATGGTCGTGTACGGCACGCCTCGCTCTTCGAGCAGAGCGGGAATCGTGTGCGGCTCCGTGTCCTCGGGCGTCCACAGGTTCTCGCGATCCTCGAGCAGGCACTCGAGCGTTTCCATCGCGTCGGATTTGGTGTGCCCGATGAGGCCGACCGGGCCGCGCTTGATCCATCCGGTGGCGTAGACGCCGGGAATCTGCTGGCCTTCGAGGTCGAGCACGCGCCCCTGCGTGTTCGGGATCACGCCCTTCGCGTCGTCGAACGGAATCTCGTCGAGCGGGGAGCCGAAGTAGCCGACCGCGCGGTAGATCGACTGCATCGGCACGACCTCGAACTCGCCGGTGTCGACGATGCCGCCCTGCCCGTCGGGAGCCGTGCGCTCGACTTTCAGCCCCGCAACGCGGCCGTCTTCGACCACCACCTCCACGGGCTTCGACCAGAAGTGCAAGTGCAGGCGGCGTGAAGCCGGCGCGACCTCCCCCGCCTCACGTGCGCGCTGCTCGTCGCGCCACTTGTCCATGATGCGAGTCATCACGATGACCTGCTTGTTCTTCATGAGCGTCTCGTCGGCGTAGGCGTCGTCGTGGGCGAAGTCGTGCTCGTCGATCACCATGTCCACGTCGCGCACCTCGCCGAGCTCGCGCAGTTCGAGCGGCGTGAACTTCACGTACTTCGGGCCGCGTCGGCCGAAGAGGTGCAGCTCTTCGATGGGGTTCGCTTCGAGCCCCTCGTGCACGTTCTGCGGAATCTCGGTGGGCAGCAGGTCTTCGGCGTGCTTGATGAGCATGCGCGAGACGTCGAGCGCGACGTTGCCGTTTCCGATGACGCCGACCGACTGGGCTTCGAGCGGCCAGGTGCGAGGCACATCGGGGTGCCCATCGAACCAGCTCACGAAATCGGCGGCCCCGTAAGAGCCCTCGGCATCGATGCCGGGAATGTCGAGCGCCGCATCGCGGATCGCGCCGGTCGAGAAGATGACCGCGTGGTAGTGCCGCTTGAGGTCTTCGAGCTTCAGATCCTGCCCGTAGCGCACGTTGCCGAAGTAGCGAATCGAGTCTTCGCCGGTCTCGCCGGAACTCGCGCGGTCGAGCACGTCGCGCAGTGCGGTGATGATCCCCTTGATGCGCGGGTGGTCGGGTGAGACTCCGTAGCGCACCAGCCCGTACGGCGCGGGAAGCTGCTCGAAGAGGTCGATCTCGACCGCGAAATCGCGCTCCGCCTTCAGCAGCAGGTCAGCAGCGTAGATACCCGCAGGTCCCGCTCCCACAATCGCCAGTCGCATCTTGCTCATCGCTCGGTTCTTCCTTCCATTCCCCTGACGGTATTCTCCGCGGGGCTTCGAGAATTGGGGGTGTTCGTGGGGCGCCAGGCACGGCACCGGTAGTGCCAGATGTCGAGCGTCAGCCTTCGCGGTTGACGATCGAGTCGGCCATGCGCTCGAGCGCGCGTTTCACCGATGACTTCGGCAGCACTTCGAGCGCACGAACGGCGTCTGCAGCCCAGCGGTGCGCCGTGGCCTCGGTCTCGCGCGTAACGGCATGCGTTTGCAGCGCCTGCACCTCGGGATCGAGCACTGCCGGATCCGCCCCGCCCCGAATCTCGGCGACGCCTGCCTCGATGCGCGCCAGCAGCGCCGCGTCGTCTGCATTTCCGGCGGCCGCACTGTCTTGCAGCAGCAGATACGGCAGCGTGACGACACCGGCGCGCAGATCGGTGCCCGCGCGCTTGCCCGTCTGCTCCTTCTTCGGCGACAGGTCGATGACGTCGTCGATGAGCTGGAACGCGACGCCGATGCGCTCGCCGTACTCCGTGACCGGATCTGCGAACTCTGCCGGAGCCTCGCCGAACATGACGCCCATGCGCGCGGCCGTCGAGATGAGCGCCCCGGTCTTGTCGGCGAGCACCTGAATGTAGTGCGTCTTCGGGTCGTCGCCCTCTTGCGGGCCGACCGTCTCATGCAGCTGCCCCAGGCAGAGCCGCTCGAAGGTGCGGGCCTGCAGCAGGATCGCCTCCTCGCCCATGCCCGAGACGAGCGATGAGGCGCGCGCGAAGAGCAGGTCACCCGCGAGGATCGCGACCGAGTTCGACCACACGGTCTGCGCGGCGTCGACGCCGCGGCGCAGCTTCGCATCGTCCATGACGTCGTCGTGGTAGAGCGAAGCGAGGTGGGTCATCTCAACGGCCTCTGCGGCGCGGCGAACCAGCTCGTTCGGCCCGGAACCGAGTTCACTCGTGAGCAGCGTGAGCATGGGCCGGATCCGCTTGCCCCCTGCCCCCATCAAGTATCGGGCGGGTGCATCGGCAACCGGCGATGCGAAGCGGAGGTGCTCGAGAAGTTCAGATTCGACGAGCTCGAGCTGCTGCTGGATCTCCTTCGCGTGACGACGGTCGGCCGCCCCGCGGAACAGGCGCATCGGCAGCGCCTGGGTTGCCGTGTCTTCGGCAATGGGACGACTCACGGGGTGTCTCCAGGTCGAGGGGCGGTCTCGCCGGCGGCGTCTGTCGAGGCTTGCGGCGGCTGCGCAGCGGGTTTCGGCGCAGCTGGTTTCGGCGCAGCCGGCTTCTTCGCGGCCGCAGGCTTCGCGGCAGCGGGCTTCGCGGCAGCGGGCTTTGCGGCGGCGGCAGACTTCGCTGCAGCCGGCTTCTTCGCGGCGGCCGGCTTCTTCGCGGCAGCGGGCTTGGCAGCAGCGGGCTGCTTCGGCGCCTCGCGCGGGACGAAGCCGCGATGCAGCGCGACGATGCCGAACGTGAGGTTGCGGTAGGCGACGCGTTCGAATCCCGCCTCGCGCATCCACGCCGCGAGCTCCGCCTGATCGGGCCACGCCTCGATCGACTCGTTCAGATAGCGGTACGCGGCCGCGGCATCCCGATTGATCGCGCCAGCGACGCGCGGCAGCACGTGCCGGCCGTAGAACGCGTAAGGCCCGCGCACGACGGCCGAGGGCGGCGTCGAGAACTCGGCGATCACCACACGCCCGCCGGGCTTCACCACTCGACGCATCTCGCGCAGCGCTGCCTTCGGGTCGTTCACGTTGCGCAGCCCGTACGAGATCGTGGCTGCGTCGAACTCGTCGTCCGCGAATGGCAATTGCGTCGCGTCGGCCCACTGGAACTCGATGAGGTCGTTGCCGGCATGCCGTTTGCGCCCTTCGGCGAGCATCCCCTCCGAGAAGTCCGCGGCGACGACGTGCGCCCCGTGCGCTGCGATAGCGGCCGACGACGTACCGGTTCCCGCCGCCAGGTCGAGCACCCGCATTCCCTTGCGCGGGGCAATCGCTTTGGTCGTCGCCACACGCCACAGCCGGTCGTTGCCGACGGTGAGCACATCGTTGATCAGGTCGTATCGCGGCGAGACCTCATCGAACATTGCGGAGACGTCTGCGGCGTGCTTGGTCGCGGTATCGGGGCGGGTCACCCCACCATCGTATCCCGAACGGCTACGCAACTCCTGGGCTATCGCGCGTGGCTGCTTCTCGGCGCGGGCGTCCAGATCGGAGGAGTAGATTGGCACTGTGACGAGCACTTCCCCGGCGCCCCGCCTGCGCGCGACGACCCGGCCCCTGGATGAAGCTCCAGACCTCCTCGCACTGGCCGACCCGACGGCCCCGATGCTCTGGACTAGAGGGGATCGCGGCTGCGTCGGCATCGGCGAGGTGATGCGCCTGTCGTTCAGCGGCGCAGACCGCTTCATTGACGCCGCGGCGGCGTGGCGCAGGATCGCGGCGGCGGCGGTCGTCGACGACCCCGTCCGCATGCCCGGCTCGGGCCTCGTCGCGCTGGGAACGTTCGCGTTCGCCGACGAGAGCTCCGTCGAGAGCGTGCTCATCGTGCCGCGTGTGCTGGTCGCGCGTCACCGCGGGCAGGCCTGGATCACGGAAATCTCGTCGATCGATGCCGATCCGGCACCGCCCGCCATGCCAGAAGCCCCCGCAGCAGGCACGTGGACGGGTACTGATTTTCGCGACCGCGAGCTGCCCACCGGCGGCGACTCCGTGGACTCGTATCTCACGGGCGTGCGCGAAGCGGGGGCCCGCATCGAGCGCGGCGAGTTCGAGAAGATCGTTCTTGCGCGGCAGCTCGAGGGTGCCCTTCCCCGCGACTCCGATGTGCGGGTGCCGCTCACGCGGCTCGCCGAGCACTATCTCGACTGCTGGACCTTCGCCGTCGACGGCCTCGTCGGCGCGAGCCCAGAGACGCTGATTCGCTCGACGAACGGGGCTGTCTCGGCACGGGTGCTCGCGGGCACCCGCGGCCGGCACCCCGAAGACGCAGTGCGAGATTCACGCGCGCGAGACGAGCTCTTGACGAGCGCGAAAGAGCAGCACGAGCACTCGTTCGCGGTGCAGAGCGTCGTGACTGCGCTCTCGCCGCACGTGCGCGAGCTGCGCACCAGCGAGGAGCCGTTCCCGCTCCAGTTGCCGAACGTGTGGCATCTCGCGACCGACCTCGGGGCCGCACTCGGCGAGCAGAGTTCGTCGATCGAGCTCGTCGGAGCCCTCCACCCGACCGCCGCCGTCGCGGGCACCCCGACCTCGACCGCGGTCGCCGCGATCGCAGAGCTCGAGCCCTTCGACCGCGGCCGCTACTCGGGCGCCGTGGGGTGGATCGACGCCGAGGGCGACGGCGAGTGGGTCATCGCGCTGCGCTGCGCACAGCTCGGCGAGCCCGATGCGTCGACCGGCACGCGGTCGATCATCGCGAGCGCCGGCGGCGGCATCGTCGCGGGATCGGACCCCGAGCACGAACTCAGGGAGACGGTGTCGAAGTTCCGCCCCATCACGGAGGCGTTCGCGCGCTGACGGCGGCCGCTACTCGGGCCAGCGCAGGTCGAGCGAGTCGATCACCCGCTGGCGCTCGGCCGCGACATCGAACTCGGGCTCCGGCCAGTGCGGGCTGAGCTTCGCGAGCTCCGAGATCACGATGCGCTGCACCGCGACCCGCGCGTACCACTTCGCGTTCGCCGGTACGACATACCAGGGCGCGGTCTCGGAGTGCGTTCGCTCGATCGCGGTCTGGAAGGCGTCCATGTACGCCGGCCAGTGCAACCGCTCGTCGACGTCGCCGGGATTGTACTTCCAATGCTTCTCGGGGTCGTCGAGACGTGAGATGAGCCGTTCGGCCTGCTCCTCGGGCGTGACGTGCAGCATGATCTTGACGATGCGCACCCCGTCGGCGGTGATCCTCGTTTCGAAGTCGTTGATCGCGCCGTATCGCCGCTCAATCTCTTCGGGAGGCGCGAAGCCCCGCACCTTCTGAATCAGCACGTCCTCGTAGTGCGAGCGGTCGAAGACTCCGATCATGCCGGGCTCGGGCACGCGGCGCTCAACCCGCCACAGGAAGTCGTGCGCCCGCTCCTCCCCCGTGGGCGCCTTGAACGCGGTCAGCGCGAGCCCATACGGCTCGGTCTGGCCGAAGACGTGGTTGACGATGCCGCCTTTGCCCGCAGCATCCATCGCCTGCAGCACGACGAGCAGGCGCTCCCGCGCCCCGAGCCGGCTCTGCGCGAACAGCTTCTCCTGCAGCACGCGCAACTCTTGGGCCGCTCGGGCGAGCTCCTCGAAACCGGCGCGCTTGCGAGCGCCGGTTCCGGGAGTCGACGCGGGGTCGACGTCGCTCAGCCGGAAGCCCGGCCGCACGCGCAGCAACTCGCCGACTTCCGTTTCCCAGAATGCGTGCGTCATGGTGACTCCTCACTTCGTCGTCGAATCCCACTGTAGGGCGCGCGGCCGACCTCTGCAGCGGCGTCTCAGTCGGTCTGCAGCGGGTCAGTTGGTCGGCGGCGGGTCAGTCGGTCAGCGGGATCTCGACGATGCTCGGTCCGGTGACCGGCTCCGTCAGCAGCCGCTCCAGCTCGCTGCGCGTGGCGACCCGGCGATACTCCCACTGGTAAGCCGTCGCGAGTGCAGCGATGTCGGCGCTCTGCGGCGTTCGCATCACGCGCGCGAACGCGTCTGCGTCTGCGGTCCCCGCAACCTCGAGGCCGTCGAAGATCGTGCCGCCGCAGTCGTTCGCCACGAACACTTGAATGCGCGGGCGGCGCTCCCCCTCGAGGAGCAGCAGCGATCCGGCGTCGTGCAGCAGCGCGAGATCGCCGATGAGTACCCGCGTGGTACCGGCTGCCCGCGCTGGGTCATCCGCGTCCTGACTCGTCGTCGCGATACCGAGCGCGGTCGCCACGGTGCCGTCGATGCCGGCGAGGCCTCGGTTGGCGTGCACGGCCAGTCGGCGCGCGGGCGCGAGCGCGTCGAGCACCCGCACGAGGCGGGATGCGGCGACTACGAGTCGGTCGTGCGGCCAGGTGCTGCGCCAGACGCTCTCGACGAGCAGGTCGCGAGTGACCGCCTCGCGCATGATCGCCACCTCCGAGCGGGCGTAAGCGTTGCGCTCCTTGTAGCCCGGGGCCAGCGCTGCGTCGAGGTCGGGTTCGTGCACCGTGGTGCGCTCGCGCTGCAGTGCGCGATCTGCTTGCACCCAGACGCCGAGCCACCGACGCAGCGCACGGGGATCGTGGTCGGCAGCGACACTTGCGGTCGTCACGACTCGCGCGCTTCGGCTCGGGTTCACGGAGTCAGCACCCGAACCGTGGTGCGGATCGACGACGATCACCTCGACATCATCGCGGCGCAGCAACTGCGGAACCTGGCGCGTGAGCGTGGGGTGGCCGAACACAATGGCGCGTTCGATCAGGCCGCCGACCTCAGGATCGTCGATCAGCGTTGAGTACGCCGCGATCGCCTCGCGGCCGAAACGGGAGCCGCTCACGACCTCGGCGAGCAACGGCAATCCCGCGGCACGGGCGAACGCCTCGGCCTCCGCTCCCGCCCCCTCGCCGGCGATCACGACGGCGAGGCTATCGCCGGTGTGCGCATAGCTGTCGGGCTCGCTCTCGGTGGCGCGGTTCACAGTCGACGCTGTCGAAATGCCTCCGACCTGCCTGTCCTCGCCCTGCTCGTCGGCATTAATCGCAGCGGCTTCGATCGCAGCGGCTTCGAAGCCGGCGACGATCATGCGGTCGAATCCCGCGGTGCCAGAAAGGGGGTCGCGGAACGAGAGATTCAATTGCACCGGGCCGGCGGGTGGCCGTCCCGCGCCTCCGAGGGCCGCTTCGAGCCCGCGAGCGGCAAGCGCTGCCGGATCGCGCATCGCGCCGCGCACCAGGTCACCGTCTGCGAACTCCGGCGACGGCACGTCCACCGACCAGCGGGCGAACGCATCGAAGAAACCGGCCTGGTGCGTTGCCTGATTACTGCGAATACCGCGCAGTTCGTCGGGGCGGTCAGCGGTGAGCAGCAGCATCGGAACGCGAGCCTCGTGCGCTTCGAGCGCCGCCGGCATGAGATTGGCGACGGCCGTGCCGCTCGTCACGATCACGGGCGCCGGCATGCCCGTTTCACGTGCAACCCCCAGCGCGAAGAATCCCGCGGACCGTTCGTCGAGCTTCACGTGCAGGCGCAAGGCATCGGCCTGCTGAGCCGCGGCTGCGGCCAGCGCAAGCGCTTGAGATCGGGACCCCGGGCACACGATCACGTCTCGCACGCCTCGGCGCACGAATTCGGCGAGCAGTTCGACTGCGAATACCGACGCGGGCGCCGGTTGCACCGCGTTCACGGTTTCGCGTCGCCGTCGGAACGCGTTCCGGGCTCCTCCGCCCCGCGGCGCTCGGGCCGTTCCGAGTTCGACGCCTCGTCGTCAGCCGCAGCCGCACCCGCTTCGTCGCCCTCCCCCTTCGGGGAGCCCGAGTGCGTGGCACCAGCGGATGTCGGTGAAGATGTAGAACCGAGCTTGCGATCCGGAACGCTCTTCGAATCCGTCTGCGGATCCGCAGGGCTCGCGCTCTCGGTTCGCGCCTCGTCCATGCTCGCCGCGTCCATGCTCGCCGCGTCCGTGCTCGCCGCGTCCGTGCTCGCATCGCCGCCCACGGCACGGTCCGCACCATCGACACCCCCACGGTCGCCGTTCGCGACGGCAGGATGCTCCTCGCCGGGAAACGTCTCGTCGTCGAGTTCGCGGAGACGATCTTCGAGATCCCGCATGTGCGCATCGAGGTCGGTGCTCGTAAGACGCGTGCCCGAGAAGCGCGGATCGTCATCGGGTGCTGGTCGACGCGTGGTCTGCGCCTGCGCTGCGCCCTTGCCGATGAAGAACCACAGCAGCGCACCGATCACCGGCAGCACTGCGATGATCACGATCCACACGGGTTTGTTCATTCCGCGCGCACGCGACCCCTCGGTCATCGCGGCGTCGACCAGCGCATAGAGCGTCAGTGCAACGGCGATGACGACCCCGATTATCACGAACCGCACCATACCCCAATCGTACTCGCACGCACCCGCAAAACCCTGGGGCTTGCGCGGAGCCCCGGCCCAGGTGCCGCCGGTACACTCGAGCGGGTGAACAACCCCCGCACCGCCTGGATCGTCTACATCGTGCTGCGTCTGCTGTTCTTCGCGGTGCCGTTCGCGGTGCTTTACGCGATCGGCCTGCAGCCGTGGCTCGCTGCCCTGTTCGCGGCACTCATCGGCGTCGCGCTCTCCGTCATCTTCCTCGCGCGCTCGCGGTCGACGGCTTCGGAGAGCATCTACGAGTGGCGCAATCGCGATCGCACCGCCGACGACATCGTCGAAGACGAAGCGGTCGATTCACGCGATACGTCGAATGGGGCCGGTCGACCGGGAGGGTCTGCCGCTTCTGACGCGCCGTCCGCATCCGACGGACCTGGCACGCCTGACGCTTTCGGCCCCGGCAACACCCCCGACCCGCTTCGGTAAGAGGTTCGGCTTCGGTCGGACTCGTGCGCTCGCGCAGGGTGTCACCGAAGCCGCATCTCGCACCGAGCACAGGCACCTCAGCGCACTCGCGACAGCGCTAGGCCTGAGTCGACGCCCAACCCTCGTAGAGCTTCGCGTAGCGTCCTCCGCGTTCTACGAGGGCTGCAGGGGCGCCGTCTTCGACGACACGCCCGTGCTCCATCACCAGCACCCGGTCGGCGATCGCGACCGTCGACAATCGGTGCGCAATGATGATCGCCGTGCGATCGGCGAGCAACCGCTGCAATGCTTGCTGCACCAGCCGTTCGCTCGGGAGGTCGAGCGAGGCCGTCGCCTCGTCGAGGATCAGCACGGTCGGATCGGCGAGGAAGGCCCGTGCGAAGGAGATGAGCTGCCGCTGGCCCGCCGATACCCGCCCGCCGCGCTTGTTCACGTCGGTCTCGTACCCGTCGGGAAGCGACTCGATGAAGTTCTCGGCCCCCACCGCCCGAGCCGCTGCCCGAATCTCGGCCGTTGAGGCGTCGGGCTTACCGAGCGCGATGTTCTCCGCGACCGTGCCGCTGAAGAGATAGGCCTCCTGCGTCACCATCACGATGGCGCGCCGCAGGTCCGCGGTGTCGAGCTCTCGCAGGCCGATCCCGTCGAGGCGCACCGCGCCGTCGGTCGGGTCGTAGAACCGTGCGACGAGCTTCGCGAGCGTCGACTTGCCGGCGCCCGTCGCCCCGACGAGGGCGACGGTCTGGCCCGCCGGCAGTTCGAGGTCGCAGTCGTCGAGCACAGTGCGAGCGGATGCGCCGGCAGTGCCGTAGGCAAAGCTGACGTGGTCGAAACGCAGCGCGCCGCGCGGGTGCTCCAGACGCACGGGCACCGCGGGATCCTGCACCGTCGGCTCTTCTTCGAGCACCCCGGACACCTTCTCGAGCGCCGCCGTCGCGGACTGGTACGAGTTGAGGAACATCGCGACCTCTTCGAGTGGGCCGAAGAAGTTGCGCACGTAGAGCACCGCGGCGATGAGCACGCCGATCGCGAGTTCGCCCCCGGTCACGCGCAGTGCACCCCAGAGCAGCACGACCGCGACAGTCACGTTCGCGAGCAGAATGAGTCCGGGGTCGAGCACCCCGAAGAGCCGCAGCACGCGAAGGTTCGCACGACGGTAGTCGTCGGATACGGCACCGAAATCGGCGTCGCCGCGCCGCTCTCGGCGGAACGCCTGCACGGCGCGAATGCCCGTCATCGTCTCGACGAACTGCACGATGAGACGGGCGCTGACCACGCGCGTCGACCGAAACCCCTTCTGCGATTCCACCACGAACCAGCGCATGAGAATCGCGAGCGGAATGCCCATGAACAGCAGCACGAGGCCGCTCTTCCAATCCAGCACGAACAGCATGACCATCGTGAACGTACCGATGAGCACCGCGTCGACGAGCTCGTTGAGGCTCCCATCGAGCAATTCTTGAATCGACTCGAGATCGCTCGTCTGCCGTGAGATGATGCGGCCCGACGTATACCCTTCGTGGAATTCAAGACTCAATCGCTGCGTGTGGCGGAATATGCGCGTGCGCAGCTCGATCATGACCGCCTGCGTGAGACGCGCGATGAGCACGACGTACCAGCCGACGAGGAGCGAGCCGATGGCGCCGGTGACGAGGAACGCGACCGCGACACCGACCGCTGGAATCCAGTTCCCGGCGTCGATCGCGGCGGGCAACGCGGTGTCGATGCCGTACGCGATGAGCGACGGTCCGATCGCCCGCATCGCCGACGAGATGACCACGACGATCGACGTGAGCACGATCAGTCGCTTCAGCGGTCGCAGAATCGAACCGAGCAGGCGCAGCGATCGGCGGCGGATCGCGCGGCTCTCCTCACGGGTGTAGGTATCGCGATCCTCGCCGCTCGTGCCGCGCACGCTCTCGGGGCTCATGGACGCACCTCCTCGGTGCCAGTCCGGCCGGTGCTCTGCACCTCGGTGCCAGTCGATTCAGGGACCGCGTCATTGTGGATGCCGGCGATCAAATGCCGGTAGTGGGCGCTCGTGCGCAGCAGCTCGACGTGGGTGCCGACGGCCTCGATGCGTCCCGAGCGCATCACGGCGACGCGATCGGCGAGTGCAACCGTCGATGGGCGGTGCGCCACGACGAGCGCGGTGGTATCGGCGAGCACGCGTCGCAGCGCCGCCTCGACGCGCGCCTCGGTGTCGACGTCGAGCGCTGAGAGCGGATCGTCGAGCACCAGCACGTCGGGGGCGGCAGCCACGACCCGTGCGAGCGCGAGGCGCTGCCGCTGCCCGCCCGACAGACTGAGCCCCTCCTCGCCGACCTCGGTGTCGACGCCCAGAGGCAGGTCGAATACGAACCCGGCCTGCGCGACGGCGAGTGCGTCATGCAGCACCTCTTCCGCCGCGGCGCTGTCGAGCTCCAGATCATGGCGGCCGAGCAGCACATTCTCACGCACCGTGGCCGAGAACAGAATGGGTTCTTCGAAGGCCACGCCGATTCGGCGCCGCAAGTCGTCGAGCGCCAGCTCGCGCACGTCGGCTCCGTCGAGCAGGATCGCTCCGCCGGTGACGTCGTACAGCCGCGTCGGCAGCGCGGTGAGGCTCGTCTTGCCGCTGCCCGTGGCCCCGACGATGGCGAGCGTCTCCCCCGGAATCAATGCCAGGTCGAAGCCGTCGATGAGATCGGCCTCGTCGGCGCCGGCATCGGGGTAGTGAAAATGCACCTCGCGGAATACGAGTTCGCCGCGCGCGTGCTCGATGGTCTTCGGGTGCTCCGGGTCGCGCACGGTCTGCTCGGCGTCGAACACCTCGAAGACGCGGTCGGTCGCGGTGCGCGTGTCGATGAGGAAGGCGAAGAGGAAGCCGAGCGACCCCATCGGCCAGCGCAGCGCCGCAGCCATCGCGAAGAACGCCACGAGTTCTCCCGTTGAAAGCATGTCGTGCGCCGCGAGCCAGACGCCGGTGATGAAGCAGGCGCCCATCGCCAAGATCGGCACCAGTTCGTACCAGAACCACAGGCCGCCGACCTCGCGAGCCTTGCGCATCTCGGTCTCGCGCAGCGTTTCGGCCCGCCGCGTGAATTGGGAGAGCGCGTGGCCGCCACGGCCGAAGGCCTTGAGCACGCGGATGCCGTGCACGCTCTCCTCAACCGCAGTCGCGAGATCGCCGGTCTGATCCTGGCTGCGCCGCGACAGCACGCCGTACTTCTGCTCGAACCGATAGCCGACCACCCAGATCGGAATCGAGCAGACGATGAAGGCGACGCCGAGCGCCCAGTGCCACCGGAAGAGCAGTCCCATGCCGATGAGAATCGTCAGCACGTTGACGAGCAGCAGGATCAGGCCGAACGCCAACCAGCGGCGGATCGAGCTGATGTCTTGCATCATGCGGCTCAGCAGCTGGCCCGACTGCCACCGATCGTGAAACGCGACCGGGAGGCGCTGCAGCCGCTCGAAGAACGATTGCCGCACTGCGAACTCGACCGCGGTCGACGGCCCGAGCACCAGGCGACGACGCATGAATACGAACAGCGCTTCGAGCACCCCCAGCAGGAGCACCCCGAGGGTGGCCCACACGATGAGGGATCGGTCTCCCGATGCAATGGGCCCGTCGACCGCCCACTCCAGCACGAGCGGAATGATGAGGCTCGCCACCGCGGCGCCGAGACCGAGGAAGGCTCCGGTGATGAGCTTGGGCAGAGCGGGGCGCGCGAACGGGATGAGTCGCGCGAGTGCGCGCGCGGTCGAAACCCGATCGGCGTCGGCCGGGGGATGCTGAGATGCAGCGACGTGGTTCATGATGCCTGACGTGAATCGGCGCCTGGGCGCGGCGACCCGAGGGTCAGAGAAGCGGGGCGCGAGAAGAACTGCTGAGGTGGAAGCTGAGAAGGGGCGGCCCCGAGCGGGAGCCGCGTCGACCTAATGCACTGGCTTCGTGGTGCCCGGAAGTCGCGGCTTCGATGGCGTGCTGCTGGCCATGGTGCGCTCCTCTCCGGGGTCAGGTGTACGCGGTCAGCCTAGCCAGGCTGCGCGCCGGAAAGCAAGAACCGCGCTCGGCGCTCGGCGATCCTGCGCCGGATCGCGAAGCGACGCGCGCACCTCCCGCTTCCGCCCGTACCCGAATGACATCGTTCTGCTTAGAATACGCTTGTGACTTTCGCAAATGTGGGAACGCTCGGGGTGCAGCCGGGAATGCGCGACAAGGTCGTCGCGATCTTGACGCGACGGAATGCTCAACTCGATGAGGCCGGGTGCTTGCTGTACGAGGTGGGCACGAACGAGGACGAGCCCGATACGGTCTACGTTGCGGAGCTCTGGACCTCCCCCGAAGCTCACCAGGCCTCGTTGCAACTCGAGAGCGTGCGAGCAGCTATCGCTGAGGCGATGCCGCTGCTCTCGGGACAGATGGGCGGGAATCGTTTCTCGGTCTCGGGTTCGCCCTTGCGCGATTGAACGAGTGCGGCCACGCGCCGGGCGCGACAGTGCGGGTCGGCGAGCCTCCGCATGGATCACGTCGAGGATGTCGATGCCGTGCCGGCGGGACAGCAGCTGAGCGAAAACGGCGATCATTGCTGCAATCTCCCCGTGCGGAGTACTGCCGTGAACCGAGAGCTCTGCGTCACGGGACGACGGTGATCGAATCCGTCATTCCCGGGAGGATCCGCAGACGCCGAGGGGCGACCGAGCGTTACGCCCGGTCGCCCCTCTCGTGCCACTCTTACAGCGCGCGACGACGTCGCAGGATCAGCAGCACCGCGCCGCCGGCTACGAGTCCTGCCGCGAGGAGAGCGCCAGTGAGCAGTTCACCACCGGTCACTGCCAACCCTGGCGCGAGCTCGATCCTGTTCTCGAGCTCAACGGATACCTCAGTACCCGTCTCGCCCGATGCGGTGAGCACGATGCTCTTTCCCTCCCCCGCAACGGTTGCTTCGGCTGAGTCTGACGACCACTCGGCGCCGACCCAGGTCACGGCGGCCGGCAGATCCGCACCCGTTTCGGTGAGCGTCACCTCGGTGCCGAGCGGCAACCCGTCGAGCACCGTCGGCTCGCCCGCGATCAGGTCGAGGTCGACCTGCTGCGGTTCACCCATCAGGTCGGTCCAGCTCGCGCTCACCGGGTAGACGGTGTTCGCAGGAACCTGCGAAGCGCCGGCGCCCGTAATCGACTTCATCAGCGTGAGGCTTCCCAGTGTCGGGGTCACGGTGTTGATCAGGTCGACGGACAGGGTCTGAGCCGCTCCGATGGTGAGCGTCGCGGTGCCGTCATCGTGGGCGACGATTCCGTCCATCTGCCACTCGGGAGCGTTCCAGCTGAACGCCTCCGTGCCTTCGAGCACCTGTTCGGAGAGCGTGACTTCGGTGCCATGAGGCAGGTTCTCGTCGAAGTCGACCGGAGTGCCGTCAGTCGGCAGCACGAGCTCTGCCGAGTACGGCTCGCCCGCTTCGAACCATGCAGCGGTCACGGTGACCGATTCGGGAACGCCCGCCGCACCGAGCTGCACGCCCTCGATAAGCTTGGCGATGGAGAACGTGCCCGGTGCCCAGGTGGCCTCGTTCACGACGGTGACGAGGGTCATCCCACCCTGCTGATCCGAGACCACGATCTCTGCGCTGCCGTCACCGTTGTCGGTCACGTCGTCACCCGAGATCGCGATGGTATCCCAGATGACGGTGTCGATATCTGGGCGGTCACCCTCGGTGATCGTGACGACGGTGCCTGCGGGGAGATCGACTCCCAGCGGGGTCGGTTCGACTGCGTTGATGGTGAGCTCCTTCGACTGCTCACCCTCGGCGTCGGCCCATGTCGCGGTGACGGGGAACTGCGTGTCGGGGTCGACTTCTGCAGCTGCTTCGCCCCCGATCCCCTTGAGGATGCTGACGCCTGCAACCGACGTTGCGGCGTGATTCTCGAGGAACACCTGAGCCGTGGCACCGCGCCCGATGGTCACGGTCGCAGACTCCTCATCGATGGTGACTCCCTCTCCCGACCAGGTGGGCGATCCCCAAGCGATCCCGGAGCCGTCTGCAAGCGGCGTCTCCAGCAGCTCGACCTGGGTTCCGACGAGCAGGTTCTCACCGAGCTCCACCGGGGTGCCGTCGGTCGGCACCGTGAGCGTCTTCGAGCCCGGAACGCCCTCCTGATCCCACACTGCAGTGACCGACACCTCGTCGGGCACGGCAGGATTATCTGCCTCGGCACCGGTCACGCTCTTCACGATCGAGAACGTTCCCACCGTCCGCTCGACAGAGTTCGTCAGGGTGACGGCGGCAGGAGTCGCGGCATGATCCCCGGTGATGGTGATGCTCTCCGGGGAGAATACCGGATCGCCCCAGGTGAACTGGTCGGTGTCGATGGGCCGGGCTTCACTGAGCGCAACGGTCGCGCCGATCGGCAGGTCGTCGATGATCACGGGCTCGCCCGCCTGCACGGAGACAGTGCGATCCGCCTGCTTCGGGAAGTCCTCTCCCAGCGCAGTCGTATCGATTGCCGCGGTGACCTCGTAAGCACGATCCGTGTCGACCTGGCTCGCCGCGCCGCCTTCGACCTGCTTCACGAGCGAGATCGCTCCGAGCTGCGCCTCGTTGGTGAGGTCGACGGTGATGTTGCGACCCGGCGCGAGCGCTGCGACCGCGGTCTTCCCACCGTCACTCACGGTGACGCCGTCGCCCTGAGCGAATACGGGATCGCCGAACACGACGCCGGGGATCGACGGGAATGTGGGTTCAGAGAGCGCGACAGTCCATCCCAGGCCGCGCGAGTTCGGGCCGCTGATCCGATCACCGTTCACCGGGACCTCGAGGTCGTACTCGAGCTGCATCTGGCCCTGCGGATCGATCTCCTGCACGTGCACCGTGAACATCGTGCCATCGGGAACGAATGCTGCTCCCGCAGTGTCGGCGAGTGTCTTGCTGATGCCCACGGAACCGCGGGTGACGCCCTGGCCGGTGCCGCTGCCGCGGTTGCTCTGCGTCACCGACTTCTCGTACGTCTTGCCGGCCACCTCGGCCGAGTTGCCGTAGGAGGTGCCCGGTGCGTCCATGCCACCGCTCGAGGTGCAGGTGGCGTAGCTGATGACGTACTGGTACTCGGCGCTGAACCCGGTCGCTTCACTCCCGCCGGGCTGCGGCAGCGTCGGGCGCGGGATCGTGAATGTGAGCACCCCGTCCTCGTGCGCCGCGGTCACCGAATCGGAGAGATCGACAGTCGCGAGTCCGCCACTTCCGACCTGGTCGCGCGCTTCGACCTTCAGGCCGAGCTGCGATGCCAATCCGCTGGTGGGATCTCCCGCGACGCACACCTCGTGTGCACCGGAGAGCGTGTCGGTGACCACGAGGTCGCTTTCGATCGCGGCGAGACGCTCGCCCGGAACCGTGATGTTCCAGTTCATCGTCGTCTGCGGCAAGTGCTCGACACCGTCGAGCGTCACCGCCTTGCCGTTGATCGAGCCGTTCTTGCCTTCCGAGCGCCCGGGAACCCGGGTCTCGGTTCCGGCGACCTGCCCGTCGACCTCGACCTGGTTGGTGTACGCCGTGCCACCCGCTGGCAGCCCGTCCTGGCTCACACACGTCGTGTAAGTGATGACGTACCGGTAGTCGGACGCCTTGAAGGCGAACGCGGGGTCAGAAATATCGAAATCGATCTCGAAGGCCTGTGCAGCAGACGAGGTCACGTTCGGCGTGAGCATCCCCGTGACGTCGCGCTGGAGCTGGTTGCTCGGACCGTAGCGCTCGGTGATCTTGATGCCGCTGATCGTGTCGCTGCATACCTCGTGCCCGGCTCCGAGCGCTTCGGAGAACACGAAGCCGTCTTTGTTGAGGAGCTGGTCGCCCGGCACACTCACCGTCCAAGCGATCTTGCCGTTGCGCTCTCCGCCGCCGAGCACCGTGCCCGACTTGGTGAGCGATCCCTGCCACGGACGAGGGTGTACGCCGATGATGCCAGAGGATTCGCCCCAGACGTCGATGCTGGCTTCGTTCGTGTACTCGGTGTTCTCGGGGTCGATCTGCCCGTCAGGCGTGCAGGTGTCGTACGTGATGCGGTACGTCACGTTGGCGTCGAAGCCACCCTCGGGAGCGGTGAGCTTCATTGTGAAGTGCTGCGCGTCGACGCCCGGCACGAGCTCGGCGATGCTCGTCACGTCAACCACGGTGTTGCCGCGGACGGTCTGCACCTTCATATTCGACGGCGTGCAGAGCGCGTGCCCCGCTCCGAGAGTGTCAGCCACGTTGATGACGTCGTGGGCCTGCATGCGAGATCCGGGGAGATCGATCGTCCACTTCATGGACCAGTTGTTCGCATTCATTTCACCCGCTTTGCTCCACGTGTCGGGGATCTCGATGCCGTCATCGATTCCGCCGCCGCCGGGGAGCTCAACGGGCACCTGCTGGCCGTTGAGATCGAAGACGAGTGCCTGTTCGGTCGACGCTTCGACAGCGGTCACGTCGAACGCGAACTCGCCGAGGACGGCCTCGGGATACAGTGCGACCTCCTCGGTGAGCGTGCACGTGACGATTCCGGTCGCCGCGTCCGCGAGACACGTCGCCCAATCGACGACCTCTCCCGTTTCCGTCGGCCCGCTCAGCGAGAACGGCACGTTGGCCGGGATCCGCAGTTCTTTGGGAAGGCCGATCGTGAAGACGTCTCCCGGCTGCGGGTCCGCCGCGGCCGCATCCCAGCTGCCCGCGACCGACACCGTGTCGCCGACGACCAACTGCCCGTCGGGCCCGCTCCCCGCGCCGATCACCACTTTCGTGACGGCGATCTCGGGGTTCGGAGCGGCGTTCGCCGCCGCGGGAATCGTCAGCAGACCGCTGACGGCGAGCAGCGCCGCGGTCAGCGCTGAGATGATCCTTCCGATTCGGAAGGGGCGGACCTGATGTCCGTGTGTGCTGTGGGAACGCATGTGCGCGCTTACTCTCCTCGTGCTCGTGGCATGGATGGACCGCGTCGACGCGGCGATTCCGGGGCGCCCGTGGAATGTCTGGGGCGCCTCGGAGCAGGCAACGGTCGGCTCCCCGGGGGCACGTCGGGGAACGGTCCTGAGGAGCCGACTCACCAATAACACGGCGCACGCCCCGTTTCGTGACGCACGTTTCCCGAAATGCTCGAGAAAACTCTCCGGAGCCCGCTCAAGCCGCGTGTCGGAGATCCCGCGATGGCGTGACGTGGATTCCGGGGAAGACGTGCATTCCGAGAGAAAAGGACTCATAATGCATCGGGGGCTTTCCGGCATCGCAACATCGGGAGCGCGAAGGGGGATGAGATCGTGGCCGACCAGCAGCACGACTCCGATGAAGACCTCCTTTCCGCGTACCGGGCAGGAGATTCCGCGGCTCTCGCCGTTCTGTGGGAGCGACATCTCCGCCCCGCACTCGTCGCGTCTCGGAGCATTGCACCATCGCTGGATGCCGAGGACGTCGTATCCGACGCGTACCTGAAAATCATCGAGAGCATCGAGAACGGCAGGGGCCCGCAGGGTGCGTTTCGGCCGTACCTGTACCGAGTGGTGCGTTCCGTTGCCGTCGATAAGCTGCGAAATCCCGAATCCCATGCTTCCGCTCTGCACGATGATCACGAGCTTCCAGAAGTCGATCCCTGGCACGATGACGCCTTCGACCGTGGCGCCGCAGCGCAGGCCTTCAATGCGCTCAATGAACGCTGGCAATCAGTGCTCTGGTACACCGAGGTGGAAGGCCTCGCTCCCCGAGAAGTGGCAGATCTTCTCGGAATCAGGCCCAATGCGGTGTCAGCTCTCGCAGCGCGGGCGAGAGAAGCACTCGCGTCGGCCTGGGTCGAAGCGCATGTGAATCGGGAGCTCGCGTCTGCGGAGTGCGAATCCACGTTGAACGATCTGCAGCGGTACCAGCGCGGCAAGCTCACCAGTGCTCGATCGCGCGCCGTGCAGGCGCATCTCGAGACGTGCCGCTCGTGCGCTGCAGCAGCTGACGAGATCGCCGTAATGAATCGCAAGCTCGCGCTGATTCTCGCCACGATCTTCGTGGGAGGCGGCGCGGCGACGTCGTTGCTGGGAGGCTTCAACTCGAGTACGCCGGCCGCCGCGCACACCGGCGGGACGATGCGGAAGCATCTCAGCAGCGCGCCGGCGCAGACGGCAATCGCGGCGGGCGTAAGCGTGATTGGGATCGCGGCCGTGGTGACCGCGGTGCTGGCGTTGAGCTCTACGACCGCCCCCGTCGAGGCCGCCGACTCTCGTGGGGTGGCGGCTGCACCGCATGCGTCGCACACAGATGCAGAAGCCCCGCAAGACGAGGACGCCGAAGAGGATCCTGACTCTGAAACACGTTCTGACGAAGCCGAAGACCTCGAAGATGGCGGGGACGACGGGGAGCGCGAAGACGATGGAGCGCAGTCGGTGTTCATTGAGATCTTCGGAAGCGGTGGCGACGGCGCACCGGCTCCTTCCGAGGGCTCGAGCACCGATCACGAAGGAGCCGCCACGTCCCTCGGCGCCGGGGACGCATCAGCAGATGCAGATGCAGATGCAGATGCAGATGCAGCAAGCAACGCAGATGGCGACTCGTCGGGAGACGGGTCGAGCGACGCTTCCAGTGCAGCCGATTCCACGGGCGACGCCTCAGCTGAGGGAGCGGGAAGCAGCACTGCCGAAGCGGCTGCTGATACCGACGCGAACGGCGACTCCGGCGGCGAGCCTGTAGACGATGCCGACCCGGCGTTGCTCGCGGGCTTCACCTGCTACGCCGAGAACCCCGCACAGGGGTACGTGTTGACCGGAACCGCCTCAGAGGCTGGCGCGCTGCAGGCGCGGATCGCGCAGCCGCCGTCCACCGTACCCGTGCCGCTGATCGCGTACCCCACGGTCGAAGACTCGTCAGGCGTCACCTTTCACGACGTCTTGACGGGCACGGATCCCGAACCGAACCCGTGGTGGTGGACGCCTTCGCTCACTCCCCTGTCGCAGTGGGACGGCTTGCACGACGCCCCTGTTTCAGACGTGACCATCGAACTCCGCCTCCTCTCGCAGGATGGCAGACACTCTCCGTGGACGGTGGTGACGCCGAATACGCTGTGCTAGCCGCACACTCCGGTCACTCAGAATCGAGCGCTTGGCGATCCGGCGCCGGATCGCCAGACGTTAGAACGCGAACGCGATTCCGAGCAGCACCCCGTAAGCCAGCGCCGCAAGGCTGGTGAGCTGCAGCACGAGAATGAGCTCGCGCGGCGTCTTCGCGGTGAGGGTGATGATCGAGGAGGGAATGGCGAGGAGGAGCACGAACCAGACGAGGATCATGCCCGGCTGCGCGAGCGCGTAGAACGCCGGAACGGCGAACGGCAGCAGCACGCACACGACGTAGAGGATGCGCGAGGCGCGGTCACCGATGCGCACCGCGAGCGTGCGCTTGCCCGCGAGGCGATCCGTGGGGATGTCCCGGATATTGTTCACCACGAGCACCGCGACGGCGAACAGGCCGACGCCGCACCCGGCGATCCACGGTTCTTGCACGTCGATGTCCGTCTGCAACCAGACAGTGCCGACGGTCGCGACGATTCCGAAGAACACGAACACGACGAGCTCGCCGAGCCCCGCGTACCCGTAGGGGCGTTTGCCGCCCGTGTAGAACCAGGCGGCGACGATGGCCACCGCGCCGAGCGCGAGGAACCACCAACGTTCGCTGAGCACGACTGCGACCAGGCCTGCAACCGCGGCGAGCGCGAAGAACGTCAGCGCGACGGCGAGCACGCGCTTCGGGTTGACGAGCCCCGACCCGGTGAGTCGAGCGGGGCCGACGCGGAACTCATCCGTGCCCCGAATGCCATCGGAGTAGTCGTTCGCGTAGTTCACGCCGATCTGCAGGAACACGGCGACGGCGAGCGCGAGCAGGCTGAGCGTGAGCGAGAACTCCTGCACCATGTGCGCGATGCCGCTGCCCGCGGCCACCGGGGCGACGGCGAGCGGCAGAGTGCGCAATCGTGCTCCGCCGACCCAGTTGCGCCAGGTAATCCGCGGCGGGGCTCCCGCTGCGGCCTGTCGCTCGGCAGCCGCCCGGGCCGCAGGGTTGCCCGATCGTCGTCGGTCGTGTGCCTGGTTCACGTCTGGTCCTTCTCTCCGAGCGCGATCGAATCGCGCGTCTCGGCGACGGAATCTCCGCGTCGCACTTCGGTGAAGCTCGACCGCAAGCGGCCCAGCCATTCGCTGATCGCCGCGTGGTCTGGCTTCCCGCCCGGGAGCCGCGGAATCGCTTCGGTCTCAGTCACCCACGCGGGAACGGCTGCGGCGCCGAGGGCTCCGCGCAGTGTCTCCTGCACCTGCTCGAAGGCGGCGCGGTTGGCCGAGCCCATGTCGACGACCAGCGACACTCGCTCTCCCCACTCAGGGTGAGGGCCGCCGAGTGCGACCGCGTTCTCCCAGCCTGCCTGCTCCCGCACCACACGCTCCACCTCATCGAGCGACACGTTGACGCCCCCGGAGATGATGACGCGATCGAGGCGCCCGGTAACCGTCAGCATGCCGCCGAGGAGTTCACCGGAATCGCCCGTGCGGTACCAGCGGGTGGGGGTGCCGTCACGCCCCGTCTCGGTGACGAAGGCACGGTCCGTGAGCTCCTCGTCTCCGACGTAGCCCAGCGCGAGTGCGCTGCCGGCGAGCTGCACCTCGCCGCCGCGGATGCGTACACGTGTATCGCCGATCTCAACGCCGTCGTAGACGCAACCGCCCGCCGTCTCCGACATCCCGTAGCTGCGCTTCAGGGCGATGCCCAGGGCGTGCGCACGGCTGCGGAGCGACAGGCTCACGGATTGCCCGCCGACGAGCACCGCATCGAAACGGCGCAGTACGTCGGCGGCAGAGGGATCCTGCTCGACATGATCGAGGAGCCGCGCGAATTGCACCGGCACCAGCGAGACGTAGCGCCGGTCGGCCTCGAGGGACTCCGCCTGTTCGAGGAATGCGGCGGGATCGAAGTGCCCGTCGAAGAAGACCGGATGCGTGCCGGCGAGCTCGCTGCGCACCAGCATCTGGAGGCCCGAGATGAGGTGGGTCGGCAGCGTCACCAGCCACTGGCCGTGCCCGCCGAGACGCTCGGCCGTCGCGCGAGCGCTCGCATGCAGCGCATCGGCCGAAAGTGCGACCGCCTTGGGGGTGCCGCTCGAACCCGAAGTGCGAACGACCACGGCGGTGCCCTCGGGCAACGGCTGCTGCTGCAGTGCCAGGATCTCGTCGGGGTCGACGCCGGGCGCCACCGGCACGACCGGAGCACCGCCGTTCACTGCGTCGGCGAGGGCGGCGGTCAACCATGCGCGATCTTCGGTCGGAATCGCACGGAGTCTGTGGGGCGCAGTCACCTCACCAGGGTACTCGCGTTGCGGTGCTGTGCGCTGCGCGCGCTGAGTACGACCGGGCGCCGGGGCGCCGGCGCCAATATGCGAGCGGGGTCACTCTTCGTGCGTGTCGTGGGTCTGACACGCACGAACAGTGACCCCGCTCCCATGTCGGCGGCACAACTGCACCCGCTCCAGAGCTGGCCGCGCGAGCCGGGTCACTTTGGGAGGGTGTCGGGTCTCCGCCAAGCTGCGACACCCTCCGAAAGTGACCCGGCTCCGGTAGGCGCAGCGGAGTAGCAGCGCGGCAGCGCAGCAGCAGCGTAGCAGCGGAGTAGCAGCGCGGCAGCGCAGCAGCAGCGTAGCAGCGGAGTAGCAGCGCGGCAGCGCAGCAGCAGCGCAGCAGCGGCGCTCAGTAGTGGTAGGGGAAGGGGCTCCAGTCGGGCTCGCGCTTCTCGAGGAACGAGTCGCGGCCCTCGACCGCCTCATCGGTGCCGTAGGCGAGGCGGGTAGTCTCCCCCGCGAAGAGCTGCTGCCCGACGATGCCGTCGTCGACGGCGTTCATCGCGTACTTGAGCATCCGGATCGCGGTCGGCGACTTGCCGAGGATCGTGCGCGCCCAGGCGATGCCGGTGCGTTCGAGCTCCGCGTGCGGCACGACCTCGTTGACGGCGCCGATCTCGCGCGCCCGCTCGGGGGAGTACTCCTCGGCGAGGAAGAAGATCTCGCGCGCGAACTTCTGGCCGACCTGCTTCGCGAAGTAGGCGCTGCCATAACCGGCGTCGAACGACCCGACGTCGGCGTCGGTCTGCTTGAACTTCGCGTGCTCCCGGCTCGCGATGGTGAGATCGCAGACCACGTTGAGCGAGTGCCCGCCGCCGGCCGCCCAGCCCGGGACGAGCGCGATGACGACCTTCGGCATGAATCGGATCAGCCGCTGCACCTCGAGAATGTGGAGCCGCCCGGCGCGGGCCGCGGCCTCCGGCCCCACCTCGGTCTCGTCGTCTGAGTACTTGTACCCATCGCGGCCACGGATGCGCTGGTCGCCGCCCGAGCAAAACGCCCAGCCGCCGTCTTTGGGGCTCGGCCCGTTTCCGGTGAGCAGCACGACCCCGACCTTCGGGTTCACTCGCGCGCGCTCCAGCGCGTCGGCGAGTTCGTCGACGGTGCGCGGGCGGAAGGCGTTGCGCACCTCGGGGCGGTCGAACGCGACGCGCGCGATGCGCCCGTCGAGGCTGAGGTGCGACGTAATGTCGGAGTAGTGCTGGGCCCCGGGGGCGATCTCCCACTCGGCGGCGTCGAAGAGTTCGGATACCTGCTGCGTCATGCCCCTAGCCTAGGGGCGCGCCCCGATCCCGAGCCCGGGCGGCACACCCACGAACCGCGCCAGGGCGTGACAGGATCGAGGCATGACCGACACCCGCAGCAACCCGCCCGCCGTTCCGCCGCTGGCCGAGGTGCTTGCTGCCGCGCACGTCGTCTCGATTCCGACGCGTACGCGGTTCCGCGGCATCGCCGTGCGCGAGGCGATGATCTTCGATGCTCCGCTGGGCGCGAGCGAGTTCTCGCCGTTTCTCGAGTACGACGACGCAGAGGCCGCTCCCTGGCTTGCGGCAGCGCTCGACTTCGGGTGGGCGACGCAGCCGGAGGCGCTCCGCGAGCGGATCGAGGTGAACGCCACAGTGCCCGCAGTGGATGCGCACGAGGTACCCGCCGTGCTCGCCCGCTTTCCCGGCTGCACGACCGCGAAGGTGAAGGTTGCGGAACGCGGGCAGTCGCTCGCCGATGATGTCGCCCGGGTGCGAGCGGTGCGCGAAGCACTCGGCCCCGCCGGGCTCGTACGCGTGGATGCGAACGGCGGCTGGAGTGCGGACGACGCTGTTTCCGCCCTCACGGCACTCGCAGACTTCGACCTCGATTACGCAGAGCAGCCGAGCGCGAGCGTCGTGGAACTCGTCGAGGTGCGTTCGAGGCTGCGCACGTCGGGCGTTTCGGTTCGCATCGCGGCCGACGAGAGCGTGCGGAAGGCCGAGGATCCGCTCGCAGTCGCTCGCTCCGGAGCGGCAGACCTGTTGATCGTCAAGGCTCAGCCCCTCGGCGGGGTGCGCCGCGCGCGGTCGCTCGTGATCGAGGCCGGGTTGCCCGTGGTGGTGTCGAGCGCGCTCGACACCTCGGCCGGCATCGCGATGGGACTGCACCTCGCTGCCGCCCTGCCCGAGGGCATGCTCGCGGGCGCGTGCGGTTTGGGTACCGTCGCGCTGCTCGACGGCGATGTGACCGCGTCGCCCCTGGTGCCGCTCGACGGGTCGATCGAGGTCCGCCGGCCAGACCTCGACTCCGCCTTGCTCGAGCGCTATCGAGCAGCTCCGGATCGCGAAGAGTGGTGGCGGCAGCGCGTGTCACGCACGTACACGCTGCTGCGATCCTGATTCGACGACCATCGCCCCGCCACGCCCCGGCTCACCTCACGCAAAGCGGAACGGGGCGGGCGTTGCTCCCGCCTCAGACGAGCTTTGCCGCGCGACGCGCGCCCTCGCCCAGCGCCTCGAGCTTGGCCCAGGCGATCTGCGGGTGCACGCGCCCGCCGAGGCCGCAGTCGGTCGCAGCGATAACGCGATCCGCTCCCACGACGTTGGCGAAGCGCTGGATGCGCTGCGCGACGAGGTCGGGGTGCTCGACGAGGTTCGTCGAGTGGCCGACCACGCCCGGAACGAGGATCAGGTCGTCGGGAATGATGCTCTTGTTCTCCTCCCACACCGCCCACTCGTGCTCGTGGCGCGCGTTCGCCGCTTCGAATGAGATCTGACCGACGTTCGCGCCGAGCACGGTCTTGAGGATGTGCTTGAGCTCGATGTCGGTGGTGTGCGGGCCGTGCCATGAACCCCAGCACAGGTGCAGGCGCACCTGCTCCTTCGGCAGCCCCTTGATGGCCTCGTTGATCGCGTCGATGCGAATCTGCGTGAACGCGAGGTAATCCTCGACCGAGGGCTCGGGGTTGATCTGATCCCAGTTCTCAGCGAGCGACGGGTCGTCGAGCTGCACGATCAGCCCGGCATCGGTGATGGCTCGGTACTCCTCGCTCAGCGCGGCGATCCACGCGTCGATGTGCTCCTGCTCCGAGGCGTAGAAGTCGTTCTGAATGCGCGCGGCCGACCCGGGCGCGATCGCCGTGATGAACCCCTGCTCGCCCGGCTGCAGCGCCGCTCGCAGGTTGCGGGTATCGGTCGCGACGAGCTCTTGTCCGGTGTAGGTGATTGCGTCGGTCGTCGTGGGGAACGGCGTTGCGTTGGTGCCCGTGCTGATCTCGGCCTGGTACGCCTCGGAGAAGCGCACCCAGTCACGGCGATCCGGGAACGACGTCAGCTGAATGTTGCCGGGCGTCGACCGCACCGGCTCCTGGGTGAAGATGTTGCGCTCGGTGACCGTGAGGCCCGAGGTGCGCTGGAACGAGTAGGTCCACCACGCGCCGTAGTCGACGGCGTTCGACATCGCCTTGCCGAACTCCCCGTCGCCCGGCTGCGTGATGCCGAGGTCGCGCTGGCGTGCGACGACATCGCGCACGGCTTCGGCGACGAGCGCGTCGAACTCGGGCGTCGACTGCAGCGTCAAGCCGTCATCTGCGAAGGTTCGTGCGGCGTTCGCCTCGATGAGCGCCTGCGTGCGGGGCAGGCTGCCTGCGGTGGTGGTTTCGATCTGCGTCATACCTCGAAACTATCCGGCAGGATCGCTCGGGCTGCAATTGCGTGACGCCGCATGACGGCGGATCAGCCGGCCGCGTGGCGTCCCGTCGAGGATCGCTGATCCTCGCGCCGCTCAGCCTTTGAGCCCCGGGAACTCCTCCTCACGCCATTCGGTCGCGATGCGTTCGCCCGCCGCATGGGCCGCCTCCTCGCGCTGGCGCAGCTCGATGCGACGGATCTTGCCAGAGGTGGTCTTCGGCAGCTCGAAGAACTCGACGCGCCGTACCCGCATGTAGGGCGGCAGTGCGCCGCGTGCGTGAGCGAGAATCGCTCGCGCAGATTCCTCGTCGGCCGCGACACCCGCTGCGAGCGATACGTACGCTTTGGTCACGTTGAGCCGGGTGCGGTCGGGGGCTCCGACGACGGCGGCCTCGGCGACGAAGGCGTGCTCTATGAGGGCGCTCTCCACCTCGAAGGGCGACACCTTGAAATCGCTCGACTTGAAGATGTCGTCGGTGCGGCCGACGAAGGTGAGCACGCCGTGCTCGTCGCGCTGGGCCACGTCGCCGGTGTGGAAGAGGCCGCCGCGGGTCGCACGCTCCGTCGCCTGAAGATCGCCGTAGTATCCCGGCATCAGGTTGACGGGGCGCTCGGGGTCCAGGCGCAGGCAGATCTCGCCTTCCTCGGCCTCCTCGCCGGTCGCCGGGTCGATGAGCACTGCCGCGACGCCGGGCAGCGGTCGCCCCATCGCGCCGGGCACGATCGGATCGCCGGGAAGATTGCCGATGAGCGCGGTCGTCTCGGTCTGACCGTATCCGTCGCGGATATCGAGGCCCCACCACTCACGGATGCGCGCGATGACCTCGGGGTTGAGCGGTTCGCCGGCCGACACGATCTCGCGCAGCGCGCGCGGCTTCTGCGACAGTCTGCTCTGGATGAGCATGCGCCACACGGTGGGCGGCGCGCAGAAGGTGCTGACGCCCGCGCGGTCGAGCTCGGAGACCAGGAACTCGGCGTCGAAGCGGGCGTAGTTCGCGACGAAGATGGTCGCGCCCACATGCCAGGGGCCGAAGAAGCTCGACCAGGCGTGCTTCGCCCAGCCCGGAGCGCTGATGACGAGATGCGTATCGCCAGGTCGTATGCCGAGCCACGAGAGGGTCGTGAGGTGCCCGAGCGGGTAGCTCGTATGCGAGTGCACCACGATCTTCGGCAGGCTGGTGGTGCCCGACGTGAAGTACAGGAGCGCTGCGTCGTCGCTCGTCGTCGTCTTCGCAATGGGCGCGAGTGACGCCGCGGACGACTCTTCGTACCGCGCCCAGTCGTAGAGCCGTGCGCGCTGGTCAGCGGGAGCTGCATCGAATCCGACCCCGATGCCGCGGTAGTCGCCAGGCACGTCGCCGAACTTCATCGCGTCCTCGGCTGCGGCGAACACCCATCGCACCGTGCCGCGCTCGACGCGATCGACCAGCTCGTGCGACCCGAGCACCACCGACGTGGGCAGCAGCACGACACCGAGCTTCATGGCGGCGAGCATGACCTCCCACAGCTCGACCCGGTTGCCCAGCATGAGCATGGCCACATCGCCGCGTTTCGCGCCGATGCTGCGGAGCCAATTCGCGACCTGGTCGGAGCGCTGCTTGAGCTGCGCGAACGAGCGCTTGAGCTCGGTGCCATCCTCTTCGGCAATCCACAGCGCGGTCGTGTCGTTGCCCTCGGCAATCACGTCGAAGACGTCGTGCGCCCAGTTGAACTCGGGCCCCACATCGGGCCATTCGAATTCGGTGCGCTGGCGCTGCGGCTCTCCTGCGAGCGCGAGCAGTTGATCCCGGGCGGCGAAGAACGCGGCCGTGGCGTCGATCTCGGTCATGCCCTCCATTGTCCCTTCTTCCGCGTGCTGGATCCCGTTCGCCGCGCCACCATCACGCCTTGGGCGATGACCGCGGTGAACATCACCGCACCGAGTGCGATGGCTCCGCCGCCCCTCACGTCGCTGCCCGGCATCGGCAGCACGACCCAGCAGAACAGCACGCACTGCGCCAGGGCGATGAGGGGCACGGTGAGCCAGGCGGTGACGCGCAGACTTGTGCTTGCGGCCCGGCGCACCCGCGCCGCACAGACGATCACCCCGATCGACACGGCGACCACCACCCCCAGGAGTGCGAAGAGCGCGGTGAATGGGAGGCTGGTCTCCCGCTCGTAGCGGTCGAAAGCTCCCGCTTCGACATCGTCGAACGTGCCCGGCGAGAAGTTCACGAGCGCTCCCAGATCGCCGTTCAGATCGAGCGAGTGCTGGTCGAGCGAGCCGTTAATGTCGGCATCGATCGTCCAGTCCTCTGCCGGCGCGCCCGTCGAATAGTCCTCGGCTTTCCGCGACTCGACGCGATCGGCATCGATTTCGACGACCAGCGCCCCATCGGCGCGCTCCCGCTCCGAGCCGATGCGCAGCTCGTAGTGCGTACGATCTTCGAGCTCAGCCTCATCCGTGTAGAAGCTCTGCTCGGTGACCCATGGCTTCGTCACATTGCCGCGTTCCAGCGGCATCCGCGGCCGATCGGAGTCGGAGTCGATCCATCCGGCATCCGTCAGCTCGTCGACGAGATCCGGGGCGACCGTGAGCTCCACCCGTAGCGGGCGCACCGGAAGCTTGGCGCCGAAATAATCGCCGGGCTCCGCATAGTATTCGTCTTCCCAGTGCGACAGCCAGGCAGCCCAGCGCACCTGCTGATCCGCTTCGAGCACGCCCGGCGCATCGACCGCTGCGCTGTGCAGCGTGTACGCGATCTCGACTTCGTGCTCGCCCGCCAGCACGTCGGAGAACTGGGTGAGCATCGCGAGGCTGTTCGTGCGGGGCTGCGGCAACTCGGTGTAGGGGGCGGCTTCCCCATCGACCGTGACCGATCGCAGTTCGAACCCGAGCGATTGCCCGAGACGCTCGGTCGGCCACTCCTTGGCGAACTGCGGCACTTTCGAAGCCGAATCATCGAAGACGACATCGAGCCGCTCGATGACGTCGAGGCGCGCCCCGCCATCGTCGCCCCGTCGCAACTCGGCTTCGATGTCGAAGCCCGAGACCTCGGTGTACAGCGTGCCCGGAAGATCGTTCGACCAGGTGACGAACTCCGTGTCGGTGGCGTAGGGCGCCGGTTGCGTGGATACGGTGACGATCGATCCGGCGAGCACCGCGACCGCTCCGAACAGCGCGAGCACTGCCGGGGCGCTGACGAAGTGCTCCGTGCGCCACCCGTGAGCCGCCGCGCGGTCACCAGTCTGCTCCGCGGCGTGCTCCGCGATCTTGCGCCCGGCCCGGCGGGGGCGTTCGAAGAGCAATGCGTAGGGCAGCAGTGGATCTTCGAGCGGCCCGCGATCGAGCAGCCGCGTGCCGCGCGCCCAGACGTCGATGCCCTTGAGCTCTTGCATCGCGAGCGCGCCGGCGCGGGTCAACGGGCGCGGTCGGGATACGGCGATGTTCGAGATGATCGCGAGCGCCGTCGAGACGAGCACGAATGCGGCGGGCCACCAGACCACCGCGAGAATCACCTGGTGCGACAGCTGACGCAGCAGCCCCCACTGCAGCAGCATGATGGCGATCGGCGCGATCGTGAAGAAATCGCGAACGTAGCTGTCGGGCACCCACCGAAGACCCGCCCGCACCGCCGCGTTGCTCGCGCCCCACGATCGTGTGCGGCGCAGCACGGTCGGAGTGTTTCCGACGGTGCCTGCCCGTCGCCCCGCGCGGGCGAGTCGCCGCAGCCACGCCTCGCGTCGGGAGGACGACCGCTTGGGCACGCGCTCGAGTTCGTCGACGAGCTCGACGTGACGCCGCTTGCCCATGAGTTCCGCGGCGAGCATGGGGGACAGGTTCTCGGGTGGTTCGTGTCTGGGGAGGTACCAGGGATTGCCGGCGCTGTCGGCCCACACCACGCGCCTCGCAGCGAAGGCGAAGAGCGTCAGCACGAGCAGCAGCGCCATGGGAATCAGGGGCCCGTAGGTCTGCACCCAGAAGAGCGACGTCGTCTGCGGCTGCGTGAACGTGCCGGGCTCGAACGTGGCGCTCACGAAGAGGTCGGCGTTCGGCGGCAGCGCGTCGTCGTTCGAAAATGCGTATCGCACCCCTGCGGCGCTTTCGCCTTCGGCGCTCAACCACTCGGTTCCGCTGATGAGCAACCAACCGATGTAGGCCCGGGGCGACCGCACGAGCTCATCGTCGATCTCGGGTGCAAGCGTGAGCGAGACTTCGATGCCCTTCGTCGCCTGCGGCCATGTCGGAGCGAACAGCGGCCAGTCGAAACTGTCAACGGTTCGCCCGGTCGCGTCATCGACATCGGAGGTCACGAGGTCATGCAGTTCGTACGTGAGCGCGATCTCCTGCGTGCCCGACAGCGGCTCGCCGTCGACCGGTGCGAGCCGAACCTCCGTCGTGGTGGGGGCGGGTCGCACGTCGATCTCGGCCTCGGCGCCCTCAATCGTCGCGCTCATCAGCTCAAAGCGCACATCGTGCCCGTGGTACTCGGTCAAGATCGTGCGTGCGACGCTCGGCTCGGACCCATTGCGAAAATCAGCAGCGAAACGCTCGCTCACTTGCGCCACGAACCCGCCATCGGAGTCGCGGTCGATGACGTAGTCGATCTCCGCATCACGTGCGATCCAGTCGACATCGTCGATCTCCGCCGATGCGATGACATCTTCGAAATCGAGCGGTTCGTTGACGATCGGGCCGACCAGCAGGAAGATTCCGACCAGGGCGACGAAACCCCAGAAGAAACGGATCGCGTTGCGCAACACGGTGTCGCCGCGTGCCCGGAGCCGCGACTCGACGAACTGCAGCACGCGCGCGAGCCCGCGGAACAACGGCGTGTGCTCGGGCAGCGGATCGGGGATCCTCCCCGATTTCAGCAGCTCGGGATCACTCCCGGCGAGATCGAAGAAATCGGGCGCGGGAAGCTGCTGCTTGCTGCGCTTCGGTGCCCGGTTCATGCTGCGAATCTACGGCGAACCACGGACATCGGCCGTCAGCTGCGGAAGACCGTATGGAGCGCTGCGTCACCGACAGCCTCGCGACCGCCGAGACCATCGATCTCGAAGAGCACCGACGTGCCTGCGGCGACGTAGCCGAGCTGCTCGATGAGCCGGTGCGCGGCCGCCAGCGTGCCTCCCGTCGCGAGCACATCGTCGATGAGCAGCACCCGAGTGCCCGGCGCGAAGTCGTCATGCGCCTCGACGGCGTCGGTGCCGTACTCGAGTTGGTACCCGACACTCGCTGCGGGGCGCGGCAGCTTGCCCGCTTTACGAACCGGCATGAGCGCCGTGCTGCTGGCATAGGCCGCGGCACTCGCCAACAGGAAGCCGCGGGCCTCGAGGCCTGCGATGACGTCGAAGGATCCGTGGAACGGCTCGATCAGGGCGTCGACCGTTGCGCGCAACGCCGAGGCATCCGCCAACAGCGGGGTGATGTCTCGAAAGAGGACGCCCGATGAGGGGTAATTGGCGATCTCGCGGATCAGTGCTTCCGCGCGGGCGAGTTCTGGGCTCAGGGACACGGGTCCCAGGTTACCGCGCGGGCGCGACACGCGCGGCGCCGTTCTGCAACGGGGGCGTGATTTTCGTTTTTCCATCGTCTCGTGTAGTCTCTTTCGAGTTGGGAAACCAACGGGCGCCCCTAGCTCAGCTGGATAGAGCATCTGACTACGGATCAGAAGGTCAGGGGTTCGAATCCCTTGGGGCGCACTTCTGAAGTCCCCGTCGCGTGAGCGGCGGGGACTTCGTCTTTTCTACGGCTCGGCCGGGCGTGAAGTGCAGGCAAACTCTCTAGTCGAGTAGACGTGGCATGCGGCGCGTCGGCACCCCAGCGACAATCGCGCATGCGCACGTGTCGACCTCTGCCCTGAAGGATACGGACGCGGACGCGGACGCGGATAAGCATGCAACCTAATGCGAGCCAGATTGCAATATAAGGTGCGATCGTGGGTGCATTCGCGTCGCTGCCACGGGCGCCGTTGCAAATAGCAATTGACGTGATCGTGGCGGTGGGAGCGACCATGATCGCCTCAACGAGACAACTGCGCGACTCCTGGTACGTTGGTGCGGGATTCGGTCTTGCATCTGGCTTTATGAACGTCACCGCAGGCGTCGGAGGACCCGCGCTAGCCGTTTACGCAGCCGCTACACAGTGGCGACACCGCTATTTCGCCGCGTCCGCGCAGGCTCACTTTGCGGTAATCGCCACGTGACGGAGCGGTGGTTTGTCGTGTTTCAGACCAGGTCTGCGTTTTTTCGACGTCGAAGCGCCAACGAGATTGCTCCGGCTGCCAACAGCACTGCGGCACCACCGACGAGGCCGGGAGCCACGAGATCAGCTCCCGTCGTCGGAAGGTCGCCGGGCTGCTGCGGGCCGCTCGGTGCGCCAGGGGTGCCGGGCTCCTGCGGTGCGGGCGGATCCTGCGGCGCACCTGGATCCTGCGGGGCAGCTGGCACGTCGATCGCGGTCTCGGCGACCGATTCGTCGGACATCGCGGTCTCACCGTCGGGAGCGGTTCCCACTGCGATAGCCGTGTTGCTCAGGAGCCCTGCGGTGAGATCGGCGGCGATCACGGTGTACGTGGCAGTGCAGGTGGTGCCTTCACCCGGTACGAGCGACATCAGATCCGCAGGGCACACCACCTCGGAGAGCGCGCCGCGGCCCGAGAATTCGCCCTCGGCCACCGCGATGTCGGTGAGCGTCACATTCCCGATGTTGCGCACGTGGAACGAGTACGTCACTTCCTGGCCCGCCGCCGTGATCGTCGTCACGTCCGCCGTCTTCTCGAGCGCGAGAGCCGGTGTCGGATCCGTCTCCACGGTCACGGTCGAAGCGGGTGTCTCCGGCAGCTCAGTACCGGGCGGCACGGCTCCGGTCGCCGTTGCGGAGTTCGACAATTCACCGGCGTCGATGTCGGACTGGGTGAGCGTGTACGTCGCCGTGTAGGTGACGTCTGCCCCCGGTTGCAGAAGGACGTCATCGGCCGGGTACTCGATCTCCGAGAGTTCGCCCGTTCCCGAGAACTCGCTCTCGATCACCCGGGGATTTGTGACGGTCACGTTGCCCGTGTTCGAGATGAGGAATGAGTACGTAATGGTCTGTCCCACCGCGGCCGCCTCGACGTTGGCGGTCTTCACGATACTCAGCCCGGGAGTGCGCACGACGTCGATCGTCGAGTTGGACGGATCCGAGTCGACCGGATCGCCACCCGGCGATGTGCCGCTGACCGTCGCGGTGTTGGAGAGCGACCCGCCCGCGTCCACGTCTGCCTGCATGACGGTGTAGCTCGCGGTGCAGGTGATCGTCCCGCCCGGCGCAAGGCTCGTCGCCGGGCACGCGATTGCGCTGAGTTCCCCGGTACCGGAGAAGTTGGAGTCGTCGACGGTGATGCCGTCGAGCGTGACGTTGCCGGTATTCGTGACGAGGAACGAATACTCGAGCGTTTCGCCCGCGGAGATGATCTCCGTGCTGGTCGAGGTCTTCGAGAGTGTGAGGCCGGGCGCGGCAGCGATGGAGACCGTGGCAGTCGAGCTCTCCGTCGACACGGGCGCATCACCGTGCGAACCGAGCGCGAGCGCGGTATTCGTGACCTCGCCCGAATCGACATCTGCTTGCGTGAGTTCGTACGCAGTGGTGCACGTCGTGCTGGCGCCGGGAAGCAGCGAGTCGACCGGGCACGTCGCCGCGGGCAGTTCACCGGTGCCGGTGAACTCGGTCTCTTCGATCTCGATCTCATCCACCGTCACGTTGCCGGTGTTCGTGACGAGATAGGTGTACGAGATCGCGTCTCCAGCCCCGTTCGCCGCCGCCGGTGTCGCGCTCTTCACGAGCGAGATCGCCGGGGCCGCATCGACGGGAATCTGGAACGTCGATGGATCCGATAGGACGGGGGTTTCCGAGCCCTCCGGAATGCCGACCGCCGTGGCGCTGTTGCTCACTCCCTCGTCGTCGATGTCCGCTTGCACGAGCGTGTAGGACGCAGTGCACGTGACGCTCTCCCCGGGCTCCAGCGATGTTCGGGGACACGTCGCGACGGGCGCTTCCCCTGCACCGGTGAAGACGTTCTCCGAGATCGAGAGGTCGTCGATCCGGATATTGCCCGTGTTCGTTACGAGGAACGAGTATGTGATGTTCGCGCCGAGCACGTAGTCCTCAGCGCTCGACGGGTCGGCCGATTTCACCATCTCCAGGGCAGGGGCCGCGATGAAGGGAACCTCGACGGTGAGCGTGGAATCCGACTGCTGCCCGCTGCTATCGCTGATGCGATACGGGACGGCGACGGTGGTGCCGGTGAAGTCCTCGTTCGGGGTGAACGTTACAAGACCGGTCACCGTATCGACGGTGTACTCCCCATCCGCTGTGGTGAGGCTGGTGACCTCGGCGTCGCCGTCGAGCAACCGCACCGATGAGGGAACGATGGTCGCCCCGGCGCCGGGCGTATCGTTGCCCGCCGGGTTGAGAACGACCGGCACACCCTGGTCGGTGGTCGCGCTGTCGGGCGCTGCGACCGGACTGGGCGCGTCGAGCACGAGCGACACGTTGTCCACGTATCCGTCGTTGGCCGGGGCGATGAAGCGCTGCGTGTCGATCGTGATGAGGACGGAGCGTGTTCCGCCCGGAAGTCGCACGCGCTCGTCGAACGGGACGAAACCCGAGACGTTGCCCCGGTTCGCGGGGAGGACGGGCCCGAAGACGGTACTGAGAATCTCGACGTCGTTCGCGTCCCTGAACGAGTACGTGACACGCGCATTGTCCGCCTGGTTCGTATAGCCGCCGACCTTCGCCGAGATCAGTGCGTCCACATTTCCGTTGTCGATCGCCGCCGCCGATGGTGACAGGTCGATCGACTGCGCAGCCGTGGATGCTGCCCCCAGCCCCGTGAAGAGATATTGGCCCCCGTCATAGGTCTCACCCGTCAGACCGTTCTCGTCGACGATGACGGACTGCGGGTATCCGCCGACTCCGTGCGAGTAGCGACCGAGCACTCCAGTCCACCCGAACGTCTGCCCCTGCTCGGCACCGCCGTTGACGACCAATTCTCCCGGCTGCGCAACGACCGGGTCGGCGTGCGCCGCGGTCGGGGTGAGGGCCTCGGCGAACCCGAACAGCAGGAGCATGGCGCTCAAGGCCATTCCCAAGGCACCACGAGCTCTCCGACGAGTGCGAGCAGCCAAGAAGATCCCCCTTATTGATGTTTCGATCGAATCTCAGTCGAGATACAAACCCGACGCGAGTAGAGGGGCGGCCGTCAGTTCTCCACCGACCTCGTCGCACTCCGGCGCCGCTCGTATCCGAGCAGCCCTGCGGCGCACGCCACCGCGGCTGCGACGCCGAACGACGCTGGGTACCCCGCTTCCGCGACGAACGCACCCACGACGGCCGCACCCGTCGCCTGCCCGATCATGAACACCACGAACAGCACGGCGGTGCCCGTTGCAGCGCGCGAACCGTCGATCTGCGTCGTCCATTCGATGAGCGCCCCCGTGGCAGTGACGTATCCCCACCCGAACACGGCGCACGCCGTCCCCGCGAGCACGGGAGAGCCGGGAAACATGCCGAGGACGGCGGTGCAGGCGGCCGCGGGAATCGTCGAGACCAGCCAGAGGCTGCGCGGCCCCCGGCGCCTGAGGAGCGGCGCTGTTGCGATCACGGCCGCGCCGCCGAATCCGAGCAGCACCCACGCGAGCAACGACGCACTCTCCGAGGCGCCGGCGTCGACGAGCGCGGTTCGTCCGAAGTTCCAGATCGCTGCAGCTCCGAACCCGAAGGCCGCGGCAGCGACCAATGCCACTCGATGCGAGCTCCACCAGGTGATCGGCGGCAGGTGAAGCGCAGAGCGCCCCTCCGTGCCTACCGCGCCCGACCCGCCTTCCGCCCGGCCCAACCAGAGCACCGCGATGGTGGCGAGGGCCGTAGCTCCGCCGGCGACCACCCAGGCGGGCCGCCACTCAGGAGCGAGTGCCCAGGCAAGGCCTCCCGCTGCGACGAGGCCGGGGCCGGTGCCCGCGTTGACGATCGACTGCATCGTCGATCGTTCAGCGGGGGACGCGGCTCGGTGAATGATGCGAACGAGCCCGGGAGACGCGAAGCCTGCACCCGCCGAGCTCGCGATCGCGCACGCGCTGAACACCCCGGCGTCGTGCGTCAGCGCGATGCCGAGCGATCCGCCCCCTGCGGCGAGGCCGGCCGCGAGCACGAGCGCGCGCGGAAAGCGGTCTCCGACGAGGAATCCGATGCCGGCGGCGAGTCCGTAGACCAGGGAGGCTCCAGCCGAGATCAGCCCGAGCGTCGTGAGGTCGAGACCGAACTCCTCGCCCATCTCCGGCAGGTGCAGTCCGAAGGCGAGCCTGACGAGACCGTAGGTCGCAGCGATCAACGTCGTGCCGGCCGCGACGAGGCCGACGACGTGCGGCGCGCGACTTCGCTGACCCGTCTCCTGCTGCGCTGTCATCTCCACCCCTCCGCGAAAACGATAACGATAACGAGCGTTTCGCTTTCTTCTACCCTAGAGTATGGGCATGGGGCTCAGGCCGAGAACGGAAACGCGCATACTCGATGCAGCTGAAGACCTGTTCTTCACGCAGGGCATCGTGGCCACTCCGATCGACACGATCACCGCGCGCGCCGGCGTCTCGCCGGCCACCCTGTATCGCGGCTACGTCAGCAAGGACGCGCTCGTCGCGGCCGTACTCCAACGGCGGCAAGAGGCCTGGATCGCAACCTGGGACGATGCCGTCGCGCGATCCGCAACTGATGAGCAACGTCTCCTCGCGATCTTCGACGCGTTGCAAGCGTTTCGAGTGCAGCCGCGCGACTCCCGCTGGTGCGCGTTCCTCGCGACCTCCGCCGAATACGCCGTCGCCCCGCCCGAGGTCGCTGCAGCGATCCGCTCCGACACCGAAGGGATGCGGACGCGGCTCGAGGAACTCGCCGCACCGATTGCGGGCGCCGCCGCCGCCCAGCTGGCTGAACGGCTCTTGCTCGTCGTCAGCGGCGACCTCGCGATGCGGTTGCGCGTGCCCGACCACGCTACTGACACCGCTCGCGACATCGCCGCCGCCCTCATCTCGCGATGACGCTCACGCGAGCACGGCCACCCCGAGTGCCGCGAGCACGCCGAACGCGATACCCCAGATGACGATGGAGATGATCTGCCAGAAGATCACCTGGTTCTTCGGCGCCCCGAAAGAGACCATCGCCGCTGAGGTGATCTGACTCGGCAGAAAGACCTGGCCGAGCAGGCTCACTCCCGGCACGCCATAACGTTCGAAGCGCTGCTTGAGCTTCTCGCGGCGTGGCGAGAGCGGCTTCGGCGCCTTTCCCTTCGTCGCGCCCACGCGAACTCCGTGCGCGGTGAGCACGAAGACGAGCATCGAGATCACGTTGCCGATGACGGCCGCCGCGACCGCGATAACCGGGTGGATGCCGACGATCACGCCGATCGCCGAGCCGAAGTACGACTCGACGAACGGAATCGCGGCGATGATCAAGATTCCGAGCCACTGCAGCGGTTCGGGCAGCGATGCTGCGAATTCCTGAAGGGTGGTGATCATGGTGACCTTTCATGTAGTGCGGATCAGCAGCGGCGCCGATCGACGGGCACCCGGCTGCTGCGGTTTTACCATCGTTTCCCATTCCCCCAGCACGCCGTAGTGCCCCCGCGTCATATCTCGGCGTGCGCATGTCCACGTTCCGACCGTGACATGTGTCATGCAGCGGCGCATTGCCGACCGGGCGCCCCGACATACTCGTAGGCTGAGGAGGCTATGAAATCCGCCGACACCCATCGCGCGCCAGGAGCCGGCGTCACCGCGACGTGGAACTACACGCTCGGTTCGATCGTGTTCCTGTTCATCATCATCGACGCGATCATCGCGTTCGACTACCTGGCCGACTTCACTGCGACGCGTGATCCGCTCGTGCTTGCCCTGCTGATCTCCGGCTTGCTCGCCGCGGCAGCGAGGATTCGCTACTGCTGGTTCCTGCGCGACGACGACTTCGGCCCGGTCCCGCCGCGCGCGTGGACCATCGCGCTCTTCGCGCCCGCCGTGCTCTCCTGGGCCCTCGCCTTCGCAGTGCCCGAGCTGTCGGTGTACGCAGCGGCGCAGATCTGGTTCTCGGGCGTACTCTTCGCGGCCGCCCTCCCCGGGAGTCGCCGATGGATCGTGACCGGAATCATGCTGGGAGCGACCGCGATCCCCGCACTGTGGCACGTCCTCTGGGACCGCCCCATCATCGCGCAGCCCGTCGGCCTGTCTCACGGACTCGTCCTCCTCTACGGCGCGATGCTCCCCTTCATGTTGTTCACCAGCCTGTGGATGTGGCGAATCATCAGGCGACTCGACGAAGCCCGCGTGCTCGCGGCAAAGCTCGCCGTGACCCAGGAACGGCTGCGCTTCGCCGCCGACCTCCACGACATCCAGGGCCACCACCTGCAAGTCATCGCCCTGCAGGCCGAGCTCGCCGAACGCACACTGGGCGCCGACACCGCGCGCACGGCGGCGCAGCTCACCGAGATACGCCTCACCGCCAAGCACGCGATGGAAGAGACCAGATCGCTCGTCGCCGGGCTCCGAGACATCGACTTCGCCGACGAGCTCGAGAACGCGCGTGAAGTGCTGTCGCTCTCGGGAGCCGCGTGCGCACTCGAGATCACCGACATCCCCAGAGACCCCGCAGCCCAACGCGTGCTCGGGTTCGCGGTGCGAGAGGCGACTACGAACATTCTCCGCCACAGCACCGCCACCCGGGCGACGATTGAACTCGCATCTGATCGCGACGGCTACGCGCTCACCATCACGAACAACGGGGTCGGTGATGCGGTGGACCCCGCAGATAGCCATGGCGGCTCGGGCCTCGCAGGGCTTCGCGACCGCGTCGCCGCAATCGGCGGCACCCTCGCCGTCGATCGCAGCGTTGCGGAGGGCGCCGAGTGTTTCGAGCTCAGCGTTTGGATACCCGGCGACGATCGACGTGGAGGAGCCCAATGAACGATTCGATTCGACTGCTCATCGCCGACGACGAGCAGCTGATCAGAAGCGCCCTGGAGGCGCTGCTCGAGCTCGAACCAGATATCGACGTCATCACCGGGGCAGACAACGGCGCGACAGCAGCCGCGCTCGCGATCGAACTTCGACCCGACGTCTGCCTGCTCGACCTCGAGATGCCCGGCACCGATGGCATCGAGGCCGCGGCGCTCATCGCGGCGGAGGCACCGGAAACGCGAATCATCATCGTCACGCGACACGCGAGGCCCGGCGTGCTGCGGCGCGCCCTCGCCGCGAAAATCGCCGGATTCGTGCCGAAGTCGACACCCGCCGGCGAGCTTGCGAAAGTTATCCGCGATGTCGCCTCGGGAAAGCGCTACATCGATCCCGAGATCGCGGCCGCCGCGTTGGCCGCGGAGCACTGCCCGCTCACCGAACGGGAACTCGATGTGCTGCGCGCCACCCGGGCGCACTCGAACGTGCGCGACATCGCGGGAGCGCTGTTCCTGTCACCCGGCACCGTACGCAACTACCTCTCCGCGGCGATGACCAAGCTCGGCATGAGCAGCCGGCAAGATGCGGCCGAGCATGCCTGGCAGCAGGGCTGGATCTGACCCCGCCCGCGCTGTGCGCCGGGAGCAGCGCGGGCCGGGCGCTGCGACGATCGGCCGCTACGCACACCGAAGACTCGAAGTGCCAGGGGCTTGCGCAGGAGCACGCACGCTTCGACGATGGGAGTACAGCGGGGCGAGATCTTCGCCGCGCGAGGTAGGAAGAGGAAGGAGCACTCATGACAGAGCGCACTGACGATGAGCAGGTACCCGGATCCGAAGAGTCGCAAGACATC
The DNA here is from genome assembly GCF_040687075.1 of Leucobacter sp. NPDC077196. Classification (NCBI taxonomy): domain Bacteria; kingdom Bacillati; phylum Actinomycetota; class Actinomycetes; order Micrococcales; family Microbacteriaceae; genus Leucobacter; species Leucobacter sp. NPDC077196. The sequence continues at coordinate 37,381 of NZ_JBFBML010000011.1, read as the reverse complement.
ACCGAGAACGCCGAGAAGCGCGACGACATCGCGGAGAACCCGGGCTCGGACGAGGTTTCGCACGAGCACGCGGACGCCGTAGCCGATGAGTGGGGCGAGGATTCCTTCCCCGGGAGCGATCCCCCGGCGCACTACTGAGCCGTCGCGGCAGCGACCGGCGAGTTCGTGAGCGCGCCGGCCGCATGCTCGCATACAAGACAGAGAGCCAGCGGATTCCGCTGGCTCTCTGTTGTGTCGGGCGCTCACATCAGGCCCCTGCGCGGCGTACTGCCGCACGTTGCGTTTAGTGCTCGTCGTAGTGGTCGCCGTGCGCGGCGTGCTTGTGCCCGTCGTGGACGTAGTCGACGTGGTCATCATGCGTCACGGTCTCGTGGCCGCATGCGGGGCCGTGCTCGTGGTCGGCGACGGTGTGCTCTGCGTGGGTCTCAGTGGTGCTCATGGGTCAACCTCTCAAGTGCGTCTCTCAACGTTCGTCTGTACGTTCGCCTGTGGCGCGAACACCTCTAGTCGACCACACATATAAACAAATTGCAATATGTGCAGTTAATGAGAACCGTTCTTATCGCAACTCGAGCGCGTGCTTCACCGCGTCCGCCACGATGTGGGCGACGTGCAGGTCGGCCAGCTCGTACCGCGCCTCCCGCCCCTCGCGATGCACCGAGACGAGGCCCCCTGCCCGCAGGGTGCGCAGATGCTGCGACACCAGCGGCTGAGAAAGCCCACTCGCTTCAGCCAGCTTGCTCACCGTCGCGGGCGCCTCGGCGAGAATCGTCAAAAGGCGCAGGCGCGAGGCCGATGACAGGGCCTTGAACAGCTCGGCGGCAGCTTCGAGATCTTCACTCATACGCACATATAAACACATGCGCATCCGTTTCGATCGTCGCGTCGGCGACTCACCCGGCTCACGCGCCGCCGCGATCCTCCATAATCGAGTTTCCGCCGTCGACGACGATGACCTGGCCGGTGACGTACGAGGCATCCACGCCGGCGAGCCAGACGATCGCACTCGCCACCTCGTCGGGCCGCCCCGACCGTCCGACCGGCGTCGCGTCGCCCATGCGTAGCTCGTGGGGAGTGGACGAGCCCGTGGCGATCCACCCCGGCGCCACCGCGTTGACGGTGACGCCGTGAGCCGCGAGGTCGATGGCCGCAGCCCGGGTGAGCCCGACCGCCCCGGCCTTCGCCGCGTGATAGGCGATATCGCCCGCATACGCCGTCACCGGCCCGGAGAGCGAGGCGACATTCACCACGCGGCCCGCCTCGCTGCGCATCAGCGCCGGCGTCGCCGCGCGCGTCACGAAAAGCATCGTGTCGAGGTTTCTGCGGAGTGCGGCATTCCACTGCGCATCAGAAATCTCACGAATGCCCGCGGGCTGCTCGGGCTCACTGACCGACGTCATGCCCGCGTTGTTCACGAGCACGTCGAGCCGCCCGAACGCAGCGAGCACCTCACCCACCGCGCGATCCGCTTCGGTGGGGTGAGTGAGATCGGCGACCACGGTCACCACTTCGGCACCCAGCGCTCGCAGCTCGGCCGCGCGCTCTTCGATGCGCGACGACGTGGCAGCGATGCCCAGCCGATACCCCGATGTCGCGAGCGCCTGTGCGGCGGCGAACCCGATACCTGCGGCGCTGCCGGCGCCGGTGATGAGCGCGACACGAGCTTCTGACACGTTGTCGACCGACATGCGCAACCTCTTTCTGCTGGGGGAACGGGGCATTGCTCGTTCCGTCTGGGCATCACCCGATGACCGGGCGCTCCTCGGGGTACGAGAACATCTCGCGGCGCTGCCGCAGTGCGAGGGCTGAGGCGAGCGCGATCGGCCCGACTCGGCCGATCAGCATCAATGCCGACAGCACGTACTTGCCGAAGGGCCCGACCTCTGCCGAGATGCCGACCGACAGCCCGCACGTGGCGAACGCCGATATCACTTCGAACAGAATGCGGTCGAGACGCGCATCGGTCACGGTGGTCAGCAGGCCGGTCGCGATCAGCACGAGCGTCGCGCCGAGGAAGATGACGCTGATGGCGAGCCTCAGGGCGCCATTCGGGATCCTGCGCCCGAGCGCATTCGTGTTCTCGGTGCCGCGCGCCTCAGCGACGATTGCGAGGAACAGCACGGCGAGCGTCGTCACCTTGATGCCGCCCGCCGTCGATCCCGAACCCCCTCCGACGAACATGAGGGCATCGCTGAGCAGCATCGTGGTCGACGTCGCAGATTCCATGTCGACCAGCGAGAACCCGCCAGATCGCAGCATCGTCGACGCGAAGAGCGCGTGCCCGATCTTGCTCATCGGCGACTCGTCACCCACCGTCGCCTCGTTCGACCACTCGAAGCTCGCCCAGCTGACGGCGCCGAAGATCAGCAGAACGGTCGTGGTGATGAGGGTGAGCTTCGTATGCAGGGTCCAGCGCTTCCGCGCCCACCTGGCGCGGATCAGGTTGAGAAAGACCGGGAAACCGAAACTCCCGACGAACACGCCCACGGCGAGCGGCACCAGGATCCAGGGATTGTCGGCGAAGCCGGTCAACCCGCCCGCATGCGGCGAGAACCCGGCATTGCCGAACGCGGAGATCGCGTAGAACGCCCCGAACCACAGCCCTTTCGCAATGGATTGCTCCTCGACGCTGAAGGCCGGCACGAGCACGAGCATCAAGATGCCCTCGACGATGAAGGTCGTGGCGACGACGGTGCGCAGCAGATGACGCACATCGCCGAGACCGGAGGTGCCGATCGTCTCCTTCGCGAATACGCGGCTGCTCACACCGAGGCTGCGCGTCACCATCATCATGAGCAGCAGCGCGATGGTCACAACGCCGAGACCCCCGGCTTGTATGGCGACGAGGATCACCGCCTGCCCGAACCCAGACCAGTGCTCAGCGGTGTCCACCGTCGTGAGCCCGGTCACCGTGAGGGCCGATACTGCGGTGAATACGGCGTCGGCGAGCGGAGTCACGATGCTTCGTGCACTCGAGATCGGCAGCATCAGCACGGCGCTGAAGACCACAACCGCGGCGGAAAAGATGAGGATCGCGATGCGAGCGGGGGCGTGCCCGGCAAGATACCGAGTGCGCGCACCGGCCTGGTGCACGAATCCCCTGACCGCGGACATCTCACCCCGCGACGCCTCGCTCACGACACGGCCCTCCCGCTCATTTCGTTCCTGCATTCGGGCACAAGTCGATCCCGCTTCCCGCACGACGCACCCGACTCTACTCGCGTGCCCCCGCCGATGTCAGGAGCACACCGGGCTGCGCCACAAGCGGCGCACCTAGCACGGGTATGATTGAAGCCTGTTTGCCTCGTTGCGGCGAGAGAACGGTGTGCCGGGAAGATCCCGACGACCACCACACGGAAGGCACTATGGCGCATCCACAACCGCAGCCCGAATCGACGTTTCCCGAGTACGGGAGCTATCGCGAAGCCGGGCGCATCACGACACTGCTGCGCAAGGAGACCGTCGGCGGCATTCTGCTCGTCATCGCTGCCGCCATAGCGATCATCTGGGCGAATTCGCCGTGGTCAGACGCCTACGTCGCCCTCCGCGATTTCGAGATCGGCTACGAGCCGTGGCACCTCAAGTTGAGTCTCGGCACCTGGGCCGCGGATGGCCTGCTCGCCATCTTCTTCTTCCTCGTCGGCCTCGAGCTCAAACGCGAGTTCGTCGACGGTGATCTGCGCAATTTCCGCACCGCCATCGTTCCGATCATGGCGGCCGCGGGCGGCGTGCTCGTTCCCGCACTGATCTACACGGCGATCGCCTCGCAGCGACCCGAGTTGCACCACGGCTGGGCCATCCCCACGGCAACCGACATCGCCTTCGCGGTCGCGGTGCTCGCGATCATCGGTTCGCACCTGCCACCCGCCCTTCGCATCTTCCTGCTCACACTCGCGGTGGTCGACGATCTTCTCGCGATCAGCATCATCGCGCTCTTCTACACCGACCACATCGAGGTCGTCCCGCTGATCCTCGCGGTCGCCGTGATCGTGATCTACGGCGTGGTGGCGCAGCGGTTCCGAGCGTTCTTCAGCCGTCACGCCTCCGCGGCCTGGTGCATTCTGCTCCCCGTCGGTGCGGTGGCCTGGGCACTGATGCACGCGTCGGGCATCCACGCAACGATTGCGGGCGTGCTTCTGGGCTTCGCGATCCCCGTGCTGCACCGGAAGGTCTCGCGCGACGAGGCTCCCGCAGCGCCGGGCCTCGCCGAGCAGTTCGAGCATCGGTTCCGGCCGATCTCCGCCGGGTTCGCGGTGCCCGTGTTCGCGTTCTTCGCGGCCGGCGTCTCCCTCGGCGGTGCCGACGGACTGCGCGATGCCTTCACGCATCCGCTCACGTTCGCGATCATGGCGGCGCTCGTGATCGGCAAGCCGATCGGCATTCTCGCGTCGACGTGGGTGACGACGAAAGTGCTGCGCGCCAAGCTGGATCCCGAGCTTCGCTGGGTCGACATGGTCGGCGTCGGGTTGCTCGCCGGCATCGGGTTCACCGTGTCACTGCTCATCGCCGAACTCACGTTCGCCCCGGGAACGCAGGAGCACGACATCGCGAAGGTCGCGATTCTCAGCGCTTCCATCGTCGCGGCGATTCTCGCCTCGCTGCTCCTCGGTTCCCGAAACCGTCGCTATCGGCGCATGGCACTGCGGGACGCGCTCGACGCTGACGGCGATGGCATTCCCGATGTCTACCAGCGCGGTGATGCAGACGAGGCCTCGGGGTGGTTCAAGCCCGGTCGACGGGCGAAAGGCACCGCCGACGACTCAGCGCCAAACTAAGCGCCGACGAGGGCTTCGAGAGCCTTGGTGATCTCGACCCTCGCCTGCTCATCGGAGATCGTCGGCGTTCCATCTCCGGGCTGTTCGCCGTACGCTCCGAATTGCGCGTGCACGGCGCCCTCGATCGCTTCGAATCGGGTGCGCTCGGGGAGGTCGGCAATCGATGCCTCGATCTTCTCCGGCGTCGCCAACCCGTCATTCGTCGCCGAGAGCGACAGCACGACAAGATCGTCACGGCTCGCGAGGGAGTCGTCTGCGCAGTAGGACGCGAAGAGCACGAGCGCCTCGACGACTTCGGGCTCCGAGTCGGCGAACATGCACGCCTTGACGCCGCCCATGCTGTGGCCTCCGACCGCCCAGGAATCGACTTCGGGGGCGAGGCTCGTGAAATCGCTCAGCGGTCGCGTCTCGAAGAGCGGCAGGTTCAGCAACGACTGCACGATGACCACCGTCTGCCCCGCCGCGACCGTCTCGCGGAATGTGGCTGCGTACGCTTCCGGTTCGACCTTCGCCCCCGCGAAGAAGACCAACCCGCTCGGCTCCGCTTGCTCCGACATGGCCTGCTCCGACGGCGACATCACGATGACCCCGTCGCGCTCGGCAACCATCACGCGCTCGTCGTGAGCCACCTCGGCGAGCGCCTCGGGCTCGGCGGGATACGTGTTATTGGCCCAGATCACGAATCCGGCGACGGCGAGTACCAGCACCGCCGCGACGGAACCTGCGATGATGCCGAGCACGCGGCGCGTTCGACGTCTTCGTGCGCTCACAGGGCCGCCTCGTCCCACCCCTGCTGCGGCGTGCGGCAGGTCTCGCGGTACACGAACTGCGATGGCGGGCGGCGCTCCCGGCTCGACCAGTCGATCTTCGGCCGACGCTGATCCTGCGGCACGTACCCGAGCCGGTAGAGCGCCATCAATTCCAGGTGGTCGGGAACGTCGAGCAGTTTCGTCAACCGCTCCCACTGCTCAGGCGCCTCCATGGGGAACGAGATGAACTGAATGCCCATTCCGAGCTCCACCGTCGTCAACCAGATGTTCTCGACCGCAGCACCCATGCTGAACTGGCAGTAGAAGTCGGCGAGCGGGTGGGCGTTGCGCTCCGATCGGTCGAGCATGACGCCGAAGATCAGCGGCGATCCGGCGACCAGTTTGCGGTTCTCCTCGCCCAGTGTCTGCGGCACTCTCAGCATGCGCATCATCGCCAGCCCCGAGGCCGTGAACACTGCTTTCGTGAACGGGCGCAGCGGGGCGGGCAGCTTGTCGAAGTACATGCCGGAACGGTGCTCCGCCATCTCCTCCGCACTGAATCTGAAGTGACGTTTGTAGCGCGTGAAGAACGAGCCTTCACCGATGACCGCGGTCATCGATTCTCCACTCACTCGAGCGATGGTGTCGATCGTGTCGCGATCCTCGATCACCACGAAGCGCCACGGCTGGCTGTTGAACTGCGATGGAGCGGAGGCCGCTGCGGCGATCAGCAGACGCTGATGCTCCTCGGACACCGGATCCGGCAGAAACGGCCCGTTCGTCGTTCTCCGATTGAACAGCACGTCGCGAAACTCCATGCACGCCTTCCTTCCATTTCTGCTGAACGTCACCCACGATGCAGCGTCATAGTACCGACGCCGCCCAGAGCAGCAACGCGATCGCGAAGCACGGGGCCGCCACCAGACCGATGCCGATGTGCGTGCTCGGCCTGCGCCGTACCGGACGGCCGACGAACGGTAAGGCGAGGAGCGGTGCCAACGCGACCATCAGCGCTGCGCCGCGAACGGGGTGCTCAGGAAACGACGTCGCCGCCGCGATTGCCGTGAGCGCGAGCGCAACGAGAAAGACGCGACCGTGCCACGAGCGCGGAACGCGACGGCCGCGCAAACTCACCGTGCCGATGCAGATGTTCGCGGTATACGCGAGGCACGCGAGGATCGTCCACGGTATGTCCGCCATATCGCCCCCGCCCAGCGCGCGCTACCCCCGACGCTCGGGATCGCTGCTGCTCCTATATTGGCGGGAGCGGGAGGGAGAGCGACAGCCCTCGGTCGAATTTAGCCGATCAACGTCATCAGACCAGGTCGGGGTTCTTCCTCGCGTACGCTTCCGCCTCTTCTTCGCTGATGACGATCAAGCCGCGCGGGGTGTTCGAAAGCGAGTTCAGCGCCTTCAACCAGACCATGTTGAGTTCAGGGCGCTTGCTTCCCGAGAAGCGGAACGCGACCGTGACGTAGGGCGAGAGCCACACCGACATGCGGCCGCTCCCCTGCTCGGGGGTGCGAGTCCAGCTGAGGAAGAAGCTCTCCTGCTTGATCAGCTTTTGACCGATCACCGTTTTCAGGTGCGTGAGCAGCCGATCCTCGAACTCGTAGTCATTGCCGCCGTGAATGAGAAAACCCATGCAAGCAGCATTGCACACTCGCGCGGATTCAGGCAGAGCGCATTTCGCATTTCGCCGTTTTCTCCCCGCACATGCACTCTTCCCACGTATACCCGGCGCTCCCCCAAATACACAACCGCCTAATGTTCGCGGAAAATGCGTGGGAGAGTCTCAGCATGAGAACCATCACCTACGCCGGAGAAACCGTCACGACCACTGACGACGTCGCCGAGGCGCTGGTCAAACTCACGGCGGCCGTCGCCAAGAACGGTCGCGCCGAGGCGGTGAGGATCCCCATCATCACGGAGGATCACGACCGTGTCGGTACCGCTGACCTCGTCATCGGGGTGGGAAACGACGTGCTCTCCCTGCCCGCGAAGTGGAACGGCGAGGAGCAGCCCGATTTCTCGGAGCAGGCCGATGCCTTGCGCACCCACCCCAGCTATCCGCAGGCGATCACCGGTGGCCCGCTCCTCGACGAAGATCTGCACGCCACTGGTTGGGATTTCGAGCTCGATGGACTCGACCGCGACTGAATCGTCGCGCCCGGCGCACCGCCGCCGAAGCGACCCGACGCGGCTCACAGCGCGTCGGGTCGAAGCTATCGCCCCGAGGCGCCCGAGCCGAACTCGTGCACCGGGCGACCGCGCACTCCCGCGTCGAACACGAAGATCGCCCCCGAATCCGGCGCTGACTGCAGTTGTTCCTCCGTGAGATTCTCTCTCGCGGTCCCGACGAAGACCTGGTCGAGTTCGAGCCCCCCGAATGCCACCGAAGTCACATTCGGCACGGGCACACTGATCTCTTCCAGGAGTTCACCTTCGACCGACCAACGGGCCACGGTGCTCTCGCCGTAGAGCCCGTTCCAGAACGTTCCGTCGGCGGCGAGCGCCAGACCGTCGCTCGGGCGGCCGGAGACGAACGGCTTCAGCTCACCCAGACGGCCGTCCCGGCCGTACGCGCCTCGGTAGATCGTCGAGGTCGACGTATCCGTCACGTACATGGTGCTCCCGTCGCCAGACCACTCGATGCCGTTCGTGATGCCGAATCCTCCCCGCAGCACCCTCACGTCACCGTCTGCCGACACCGACCAGACGTCCGCGTCAGGCGTATCACCGATGACGGTGAGGCCGCCGACGACGAACCGCCCGAAGGGGTCGACCTTGCCCTCGTTCAGGCGCATGCCCTCCCGGCGATGCCGCAGGCGCGCCACTTCGCGAACGATGCCGCCGTCGGCATCGAGCAGCACGACGGTGTCCTCCAGCGCGACGACGTAGCCGCCCGCGGGCCCCGGCTGCACGGCGGAGACCGGCGGAGGCAGCTGGATCACGCGATCCTCGCTGCCGTCCGCCGCTCCATCGAGACGTCCGCGATGCAGCAGGCCGGCGACGATATCGACCCACACGAGCTCCTCCGTGCGCGCATCCCACCAGATGCTCTCGATGAGGATTCCGGGCGTCGATCGAAACAGCCGCATCTCGCGATCCATGGTCATGGCGTGGGCATACCGCCGTTGACGTTGAGGGTCTCGCCTGCGACATAGCTCGCCTCGGCTGACGCGAGGAACACGTATGCGGGCGCGAGCTCGGCCGGCTGCCCCATGCGACCCAGCGGAGTCTCTTCGCCGAACTGTTCGATCTTCTCCTGCGGCTGACCATCGCTCGGCTGCAGCGGTGTCCAGATCGGGCCGGGGGCGACCGCGTTCACGCGAATGCCCTTCGGGGCGAGCTGCGCGGCGAGGCCCTTCGAGAAGGCGTTGATCGTCGCCTTGGTCGACGCATAGTCGACGAGGATCGCGGCCGGCGAGTAGGCCTGGATCGACGTGGTGTTGATGATGGCGGATCCCGGCGCAAGATGCGGTAGGGCCGCCTTCGTGATCCAGAACATCGCGTACACGTTCGTCTTGAACGTGTCGTCGAACTGCTCGTCGCTCAGGTCGGCGAGCGACTCCTGATAGACCTGCTTACCCCCGTTGTTGACGAGGATGTCGAGCCCGCCGAGCTGCGACACGGCGTCGGAGACGAGCGTGCGGCAGTACTCCGCGTCGCGCAGATCTCCCGGCAGCGTCGCGACCGTAACTCCCGCCTCCCGCAGAATGCCTGCAATGCGCTGCGCGTCGGTTTCCTCCTCGGGCAGGTACGAGATCGCGACGTCGGCGCCCTCTCGGGCGAACGCGATCGCGGTCGCGGCTCCGATGCCTGAGTCGCCCCCGGTGATCAGGGCCTTTCGGCCCTGCAGGCGTCCGCTGCCGCGGTAACTCTCCTCGCCGAGATCGGCCTTCGGTGTGAGGTCCGCGTCGAGCCCCGGCTCGGGCATGTGCTGCTTCTGCGGCTTGATATTCGCGTAGAGTTCGGCAGGGTTGACGAAGGTGTACTGGTCACGTGACATGGTGTTTCCTTTCACTCGTGTTCCTGGTTCGGGTCTGGTTCGGGTCTGTTGGGCCGGCTGCGGCCGTCATCGGCCGGCGAGCATGTCTGGGGGAACGAGGTCGTGAATCGTCATCGCGGCGCCGAGGAACGCAAGGTGACTGAGCGCCTGCGGCGTATTGCCCCAGGCGGATCCGGTCTCGGCGTCGATCATCTCGGCGTAGATGCCCACATCGTTCGCGCACTCGATCAGTGCGTCCATCAGCTCGAGCGCCTCGGCATGGCGGCCGACGCAGGCGAGCGCCTCGACGCGCCAGAAGGCGCACGCGACGAACGTATGCTCTTCGCGCTGCGCACCGCTGTACCGGTAGAGCAGCGGGCCGGCTCCGAGTTCTTCGGTGAGTGCGTCGATCGTCGCCGACATGCGCTCGCCGCGGTCGAAGCCGGTCGGCGCGTGCAGCAGCACCGAGGCGTCGAGTTCATCGCCCCCCGCGTAGAAGAGGTAGGAACCGCGCTTCTCAGACCAGCCGTGCTCGTCAATCCACTCGCGAATGCGGTCTCGCTCCGCGCGCCAGCGATGCGCGGAGCCGGGAATCGATTCGGCGTCTGCGAGCGCCGCCGCATCGTCGAGCGCCTTCCAGCAGCCCATCTTCGAGGAGATGTAGTGCCGGTCGGTGCCGAGCTCCCACATGCCGGCGTCGGGGTTGCGCCACAGGTCGCACGTGCGATCGGCGACGCTCGCGAGCAAACGCGCCGTGCCGATGTCGAGCACGTTGCCCGCGTCCACGTACGTACGGCAGATCGCGATGAGGTCGCCGTAGACGCCGAGCTGCAACTGGTCGTTCGCCGGATTGCCGGACACGACGGGGCCAATGCCCCGCCAGCCCGGCACGTGGTACTCGCGCGGTTCGGGCACGAGTTCGCCGTCGAGCGTGTACATCACGTGCAGCTCGGGGCCGCGCTTGCGAATCGTCTGCAGCATCCACGAGAGCGCCGCCTGCGTCTCCTCTCGGAGGCCGAAGCGCACGAGCGATTGCGCCGTATACGCGAGGTCGCGAACCCAGGCGAGACGGTAGTCCCAGTTCTTGCCACCCTCGGGGTTCTCGGGCAGTGACGTCGTCGCTGCCGCTGCGATCGCTCCGGTCGGGCTGTAAATGAGGAGCTTGAGCGCGAGCGCGTTGCGCTGCATCAGCTCGGAGTACGGCCCCTCGTACGAGAACACGTCCGACCAGTGCTTCCAGTTCTCGATGGTGCGGTCGATGCCGATGTCGACGTTCTCGGGTTTCGGGAAGTGCAGCGGCTCGTCGTGCGTGGCGGCGATGGCAATGAGGTGCCGCGATCCTTCGCCGGTCACGAACGAGCCTTCGATCTCCGGCCCCCGCGTACCATCGACGTCGGGATCGGCCGGGCCGTGGTCGAGGCCGACAACGGTGAAGGCGGTGGCGCCACTGCGCACCACGTGCCCGTGCGACGTCGACTCGATCCAGGGCGCCGCTGTTTGCAGAGACGTGCCGGGGTGCACCGCCCAGCGCATGAGCACCTCGCCGTTGACTCCCTCGATGCGGCGCGCGAGCTCTGCCCACGGGAGTCGTCCCGCGACTCCCGTGAGTAGCGCATCAGTGACGCGCACCGAGCCCGATGCGGTGACGAACGTCGTCTCGAGCACGTTCGTGTTCGGCACATAGCGGCGCTCGGTGCGGTAGTCGGCATCGGGGAGGTCGGGCGCGAGCTCGAAGTACCCTCCCGTACCCTCGTCGAGCAGATGCGCGAACACGGGAACGTTCGTGAGGTTGGGCAGGGGAAGCCAGTCGATGCGACCATTCGCTCCGACGAGCGCGACCGTGCGGCCATCGCCGATCGGAGCGTACGACTCAATCGAGCGGGCCACCGGTGCCCCTCGATGCCTGCGCGATCCGGAATGCCATGCAACCATGTTCGATCGGGGCGCAGGATCGCGGCAGAGCCTTGCATCTTGCCCGCCTGCCGCGATATGAGTGGGGGCATGTCCACCCGCTTACTCATCATCGCCGACACGCACCTGCCGAAGCGGGCGAAGCGCATGCCGAGCGCCGTCCTCGCCGCATGCGCTGAGGCCGACCTGGTGGTGCACGCGGGCGACTGGGTCGATGCAGCGACACTCGATCTGCTCGAGGCCCGATCGTGCGCCCTCGTGGGGGTGTGGGGAAACAATGATGGTGCAGAGCTGCGCGCGCGACTTCCCGAGATCGCTCGGGTGCGCGTCGAGGGGCTCGACATCGCGGTCGTGCACGAGACCGGTGCCGCCTCGGGACGCGAGCGGCGGGCCGACGTCGCCTTTCCCGACACCGATGTACTGATCTTCGGGCACTCCCATATCCCTTGGGATTCGGTCTCACCCGGCGGCATGCGGCTGCTCAACCCGGGCTCCCCCACCGATCGACGGCGACAGCCAAACTGCACAATGATGGTCGCTGATATCTCGGGGACCAAGGTTTCCGTAGACGTTATCTCCGTCGACCGAAACGCCTGATGCGGTACAGACGCTCGCATAGCCGCCTGCAGTGCTCGACTCGCGCGGATCGCACATGATCGCCGACCTGGCAAGGCCCGTTTCCTCCTGCCTTCCTTCGACTACAAACGGTCGTACACCGGCAACCGACCGGCGTGGAAGGAGAGAACATGTCCCATGAGAATGAGCTCCTCGGGAGCGGAAACCCGGATCCGAATCGCGCATCATCATCTGGCACGGTCGACACCGCCAAGGAGGAGGCCGGCGAACTCGCCCACACGGTGCAGGAAGGTGCGAGCAACGTCGCGCACACCGCCAAGGATGAGGCTGGCAATGTGGTCGAAGAAGCTTCAATGCAGCTGCACGAGCTCATCGCCCAGTCGACTCGCGAGTTGAGCGACGAGGCGTCGAAGCAGCAGTCGCGGCTCGCGACCGGTTTGCAGCGCGCCGGCGACGATCTCGACGCGATGGCTTCGAGCGCCTCGGGCGGCGGAGTCGCGCCCGACCTGGTGCGTCAGACCTCTCAGAAGGTGGCGCGCATCGGCGACTGGCTCGACAGCCACGAGCCCCGCGAGGTCGTCGACGAGGTGAAGGCGTTCGCACGCCGTCGGCCCGGAGCCTTCATCGGCATCGCCGCCGTCGCCGGTGTGGTCGCAGGGCGGCTCACGCGCGCACTCGCGTCGAGCGCCCACGAGCAGTCGGCGAGCGGATCCGGCGCATCAAGTGCATCGCGCGCGTCGAGTGCATCGCACGCCTCCTCGGCTCCCGCCGCCCCCGCACGAACGGCAGCCGCTCCGGCCGCGGCAGGTTCGAGCCCGGCCGCTCCCGTGTCGCGTCCGGTGGCCCCGGGATCGACTCCAGGAGCGGCTCCGGCCTCCGGACTGCCCACCCCGCCGCCCCCGGTTGCTCCGGGATCACCCATTCCAGGCGTGGGCCCGGGAGCCCCCGGGACTCCAGGACTCACCGACGCATCCCGCCACGGCGACGTCACGGGAGGAGGCGCAGATGGCCGACCCGACCCCCTCTGAAGAACGCGCAGCGAATGAGTCGCTCGGCGACCTGCTGAGCGAGGTGACCGGAGATCTCTCGACGCTCATGCGCCAGGAGCTCGCCCTCGCCAAAGCCGAGCTTCGCGAATCGGCGAAGAACACGGGCCGCGGCGCCGGCATGCTCGGCGGGGCGGCCTACGCCGGAGGCATGGTGGTGCTGTTTCTCTCCATCGCGCTCTGGGCGGCGCTCGCCACGCTGGTGGGCGGCGGCTGGTCGGGCCTCATCGTGGCCGGCGTCTGGGCGATCATCGCCATCGTGCTGTTCGTCATCGGTAAAGCCCAGCTCAAGAAGGTGAAGGGCGCGCCGCAAACGATGGAGACCCTTCAAGAATTCATTCCGACACTCAAGAGAAATGAGGAGAACTTATGAACGAGTCACCGGATGCCATTCGCGCCGATATCGAGCGCACGCGCCGTTCCCTGGGCGCCGACACCGACGCGCTGGTCGACAAGGTCACCCCGGGCAAGATCGTCGATCGGCAGAAGGACAAAGTGCGCTCCAAGTTCGGCTCGCTGAAGGATCGCGTCATGGGCGCAGCCGATGACGCGGGCGATACCGCATCAGGCGTCGCTGAGCGCGCCGGAGACGCCGCGCACGACGTCAAGGCCAAGGCCGAGGGCAACCCGCTTGCCGTCGGACTCATCGCTTTCGGCGTCGGGCTGGTCGCGGCATCGTTGATCCCGAGTTCGGAGAAGGAGAAGGAGCTCTCGCAGACGCTTCGCGAAGAGGCGCAGCCGCTCGTCGATGAAGCCACCGCTGCCGCGAAATCGGTCGCGTCGAATCTCCAGGATCCCGCGGCCGAAGCCGCTGAGGCCGTGAAGGGTCGCGCAGCCGAAGCCGCTGAGCACGTGAAGGACGAGGCCACCACGGCCAGCGACGACGTCCAGTCGCGTGCCGGGGAAGCGCGAAACAACCTCTCCGGTTGAGCGCGCTACCGAGTGTTCGCGTGTGACACGTCGGTGAGAGATCCGGCGTCGGTGAGTTCATATGCCCCGTGGGCGACTCACCGACGCCGGCTCTCTGCGTACGGGGGTGCCTCGGATGCGCCGCACCCCGCAACCCCCTATCGCCCTGGTGTGGGAATTGCCACAGTGGTACGCATGTGACCAGCGCGGTCAACCGACAGCGAAAGGGGTGCCGTTCACATGGACTTGCAGGTAGACGAGAAGGTCATCGCGCGGGCGAAGGGCCCGACCACGCTGCGCCAAGTGATCGTCGCCGTTCTTTTCCTGCTCATCGTCGCGGCAGTCGCCTTCGGCGGCTCGCTCGCCTCATCCGGTAGCGTCGACGGCTGGTACGCAAATGCCGAGAAGGTCCCGTGGGATCCCCCGAACGCGGTCTTCGGTCCCGTGTGGACGACCCTGTACGCGCTGATCGCGCTCGCCGGCTTTCTGATCTGGCGCACCGGGTTCCGCATGGGAGGCCCGAACGCCGCCCGTTCCGCGTTGACGCTCTTCGTCGTGCAGATGGTGCTCAATTCTCTCTGGACTCCGGTGTTCTTCGCTGGCTACCCCGTATTCGGCGCCGCGGCCTGGTGGATCGCCGCCGTCATCATCATCGCGCTGATCGTGGCCGTGATGGCGCTTGCGGTGTCCGCGGCGAAATGGTCGCGTATCGCCAGCTGGATCATGGTGCCGTACCTGCTGTGGCTCTGCTTTGCCAGCACCCTCAACATCGGCATCATCGTGCTGAATTGACGCATCGCACCCGATCACCGAGAGACGACGGGGCATGATACTGCCTGGGATTGGGCAAATCGGCCGTAATCGGCTAAAATTAGTAGGAAGTGCAAGTTCGGGGCACGCGGACGGCATATTGCGGCGTCCACTCCCTTCGCACTCGTCGAGACCGCGAGGCATCCAGCCCGCGCGTCCGCACACGACATTGCCTGAGGAGATCACTATGCAGCAGTCTCACGTCGTGGGACACACCCTCGTGTACCCGCATCACGGTGCGGTTACGATCACTGCGATCGAGGTGAAGAAGATCGGCGGCGTCGAGCGCACTTGGCTCACGTTGCAACCGTTGCTCAACGAACTCTCCATTCAGATTCCAGCTGATCAGCTTACTGAGATCGGCGTGCGCGAGCTCATCGATCGTGACGGCATCGAGTCGCTGATTCAGATTCTCCAGGAGGAGTTCACCGAAGAGCCCGGCAACTGGTCGCGCCGGTTCAAGGCGAACGGTGAGAAGCTCGCCTCCGGCAGCGTGCACCGTGTCGGCGAGGTCGTGCGCGACCTGTGGCGTCGCAGCCAGGGCGCGAAGCTCTCCACCGGCGAGAAGGCCATGTACCAGCGTGCGAGCGGTATTCTCGTCACGGAGTTCGCCCTCGCCCGCGGCATCCCCGAGGCCGACGCCTACGAAGAGGTCGAGAAGATTCTCGCAGGCGAGAAGATCGCCGTCTGAGTTCCATAACCGGCGATACCATCGCCGACTGAGTTCAGCAGCCGGCGAGAAGATCGCCGCCTGAGTGAGCATCAGGGCCGCGCACGGAGAATCCGAGCGCGGCCCTTTCGCGTGTCTCGCGTTCCGCCGCGGCTGCGAACCGATGCCGAGACGACGGGTTAGTGCGCGATTGCCGCGGCACGCGCCGCGCGGAGAGCCTCATGGAGCGGCGTCGCCGGGCGGCCGATCAACTGAGTGAGCGTCGGGTCCTCGATATCGAGGTCTCCCGCCGCAATGCCAGCGTCGAGCCCCACCAGGAACGCGATCGTGCCGGCGTCGAGGCCCGCGCTCTCGAGCGCCGCTGTGAAGTCTGCGGCAGACACGTCCTGGTGCACTACGTCGCGCCCCACCACCCGACCTATCGCGGCCGCGATCTCATCGTAGGTGACCGGGTCGCCTCCGAGTTCGTACGTCTTGCCGATATGCGCGTCGCCGATGAGCGCGACGGCCGCGGCCTCCGCGTAGTCGGCGCGCGCGGCCGCCGCGACGCGACCGCCCTGTGTCGCTGACAGCAGCACACCCGTTGCGGCGGCCTGGTCGATGTTCGCCGCGTAATTCTCGGCGTACCAGTCATTGCGCAGGATCGTGGCGGGAAGGCCCGAGGCCTGAATCGCTCGCTCCGTTGCAAGATGTTCGGGCGCGAGGGTCAGCGAACTCTGCTCGACCCGGGCCAGGCTCGTGTACGCGAGTTGCTGCACGCCCGCGCGTACCGCCGCGTCGATCACGGCCTGGTGCTGTGCGGCGCGCTTGCCGACCTCGCTGCCCGAGATGAGCAGCACGCGGTCGACGCCCGCGAACGCCGCCTCGATGGTCGCGGGCGCATCGTAGTCGAGCTCGACAATGGCGACACCGCGCTCGGCGAGCGAGGCGGCCTTCGTGGGCGTGCGCGCACCTGCGACGATGTTCGATGGCTCGACGCCGCGCGCGATCAGCGATTCGACGACGAGGTGACCGAGCGCGCCGCTTGCGGCAGTAATGAGGATGGTCATGTGGTTCCTTTCGGGAGGGGTACGAGGAGTGCAGCGGATGACGCGACTCACACATTCCCGAACGCAGGTACCCACTTTCCGGTAAGGTACTACCGAAATGGTAAGTTACGCGGAATTACGGGAGACGGGCGCGTTCGCCCCGGCCTGCTCCACGCGCGTCGTTCTCGATCACATCATGAGCCGATGGGGCGTACTGGTGCTCTGCACCCTCTCAGACGGCACGCACCGCTGGGGCGAATTGCGGCGTGAAGTCGAGGGAATCAGCGAGAAAATGCTCGCATCGACTCTGCGTCAGCTCGTCTCCGACGGCATCGTGCACCGGGAATCGTTACCGACCGTACCTCCGCACGTCGAATACTGCCTCACCGACCGCGGCCGCGAGCTCATGGAGCGAATGCTGCCGCTCATCGAGTGGGTCGCCGTGCGCGCTGACGAGATCGTCAGTTCCTGACGCCGGCGGCGCTTCGCACCCTGCGCAGGCATCGGGCGAAGCGCCGCCGAACGGGTCACATTTCTTCGTGCGTTCGCGGATCCGCGTCGAACAGCCGGCCATCGGGCCGCCCCAGTGCCGTGATCGCGGCGACCTCGGCGTCTTCGAGCAATACGTCGACGGCGGCCAGATTCGCTCGCTGGCGTTCAGGATGCTGCGACCGCGGAATCGAGACAACGCCGCGCGCTGTGTGCCAGGCGAGCACGACCTGAACGGGAGTGCACGCGTGCGACTGCGCGATCTCGCGGATGATCGGCTCATCGAGAATCGCGCCGGCGCGACCGATCGGGCTCCACGCCTCGGTGATGACCCCGAGTTCGCGGTGCGCCTCGACAGCCTCCACCTGCGGGAAGTACGGGTGCACCTCCAGCTGGTTCACCACCGGGCGCACCCCGGTCTCACGCTCGATGCGCTCGATGTGCTCTGGCAAGAAATTGGAGACGCCGATCTGATCGACCACGCCCCGCTCCCGCGAATCGATCAGCCCCTGCCAGGCGTCGACGTACTGCGCCTGCGAGGGATTGGGCCAGTGGATGAGATGCAGGCCGAGTGACTCGACGCCGATGCGGGAACGGCTCTCTTCGATACTCGCACGGTTCGCCGGTGCTTCGTGGTGCCTGCCCGGCAGCTTCGACGTGACGATGACGCCGGCCGCCGCTTCGCCCGCGAGTCTCAAGCCCCGGCCGACCGACCCCTCGTTCTCGTAGTTCACCGCCGTGTCGAGCAGTCGGTAGCCGGCCCGTACCGCGTCGGCGATGGCCTCGGCTCCGTCGTCACCGTTCAGACGATATGTTCCGAGGCCGATGGGCGGAAGGACGAATCCGTTGTGCGCGGTAAAACGTTCGTACTGTGCCATGGTGCTCCTCCATTGGTCGCTGTCGCGGTACCCCTTGTCTAGCATGCCGGGTCGCTGCCGCTTGTCCCACCCCTCCACTCCACCCCCTTCTATCCCTTCCCCCCGTCCGCCCCGCCGCAATCTGCGAGCGGGGTCACTCTTCGTGCGTGTTGGGCGCGCGACACGCACGAAGAGTGACCCCGCTGGGGGAGTTGGGGGTGGAAGGGGTGGAAGGGGTGGCGGTGCAGCGGGGGCGCGGCGGGGGCGCGGCCGGCGGCGCGCGGAGGTACAGCCGCTTCAGGCGGAGTGAACGTAGCTGCGCGGCACGCGCGAGCCGATGCTGGTGAGGATCTCCCACGGGATCGTCTCGGCCGCGCGCGCCCACTCGCGGGCATTCGGACGCCACCCCTGGGCCGGCCCGAACAGCACGACCTCGTCGCCCTCGGCAACACCAGCAGCGTCGGGGCCCAGATCGACGACGAACTGGTCCATGCAGACGCGACCGACGCTGGGGAACCGGCGCTCTCCGATCGCGACGTCGAACTTGCCCGACATGATGCGCGGCACCCCGTCGGCGTAGCCGAGCGGCACGAGGCCGAGCGTGGTGTCGTGTGGGGCGATCCACGTATGGCCGTACGAGACGCCGTCACCGGCGTGCACGCGTTTCGTCAGCGTGAGCGGCGCCTTCAGCGTCATGGCCGGGGTGAGTGATGCGTCGGGCGTCTCGAACGGCGTGTACCCGTACATCGCGAGCCCAGGTCGCAGTGCGTCGAGGTGCAGGTCGGGCCGGGCGAGCGCGGTGCCCGAGTTGCCGAGGTGCATCTGCTCGACCGGGATGCCGTGTCGGTCGAACGCTGCGCGTGCAGTGAGCAAGCGTTCCAGCTGGACGCTGTTCTGCGGGTGCTCGGGCACGTCGGCGTGCGAGAGATGACTGAAGAGGCCGTGCACGCGCACCGCTCCCTCTGCGCGCAGCTGCCCGAGCTGACGCAGCACGTCTGAGAGCTCGGCCTCGGTAACACCGTTGCGGCTCAGCCCGGTATCGACCTTGACGTGCACCTCGACCGGTCGCCCGACCTCCCGGGCAGCGTCGGCGATCTCGATGAGCTGTCGCCGCGAGTTCACGCCCAGGCGCACGTCGTGCGCGATCGCTGCGGCGTAGCCGCTCGTCGACAACCAGCTGAGGATCGGGGCCGTGACTCCACCGGCTCGGAGCGCGAGCGCTTCTGCGATGGTTGCAACGCCCAGCGATCCGGCCCCCGCGGCGACGGCCGCGTGCGCCACCTTCAGTGCACCGTGGCCGTATCCGTCGGCCTTCACGACCGCCATGAGCTCGGAGTGCGGCGCAAGCGCCGAGAGTACGCGGATGTTCGCCGCGATCGCGTCGAGGTCGACTTCGGCTACGGGTTCGGTGATCATCGGAGTGCAACCACCCTTCCTTGGTTCGCCACTGCGTGCGCAACGCAGCGTGCCCACCAGTCTAGGCCGCGCTCACCGATCCCCCCCGCACAGGCGCAGGATCGCGGCACCGGAGCCTACGCCTACGCCACGCGCACGCCGCACTCCAACCGCACCATCCGATCGGCGATGGCGATCGCGGCATCGTCGTGCGTCACGCACGCCACCGCCGCGCCGCGCCCCGCTTCGTCGGCGAGAATCGTCTGCGTTCGTTCGCGGCTCTCGGAGTCGAGCCCCGAGGCCGGCTCGTCGAGCAAGAAGATCTGGGCTCGACGCGCGATGCCCTGCGCGAGTAGCACGCGTTGGCGCTGCCCACCCGAGAGCCCTGTGAACGGACGCTCGGCCAGCTCGACGAGCGCGACGCGTTCGAGCGCTTCTGCAACGCGCCGGCGGATCTCGATGCGACTGGCCCGCTGGAGGCCCGCGGCGCGGCTGGCGCGTCGGCGACCCCAGGTGCCCATCGCCACCACTTCGCGCACCGTCACCGGAAGCGCGTCGGGGGCTGCGATGCGCTGCACGACCAGTGCGACCGATCCGGATCGCTCGACGCTGCCCCGAGACGGCGCGCGAACGCCTGCCATCACCTCGAGCAGCGTGGACTTGCCGGCGCCGTTCGCGCCGGCAATCGCGGTGACGCTGCCCGATTCGAGCTCGATGTCGATGCCGTTGAGCACCGGGGCTCCGTCGAAAGCGAAATGGATGCCCACGGCTCGGAGTGCGGGGCGCAGCAGTGCCGCGCGGGAATCGCGGGTCTCGGTCAGAAGTGACATGCCACCAGTCTAACTGATTTTGATAATGATTCTCGTTTGTGAATGAGATGAGCGGGTGCTGCCATTCTTCGAACCCTTCACCGCCGACTTCGTGCTGCGCGCGCTCATCGGCGGAGCGCTCGTCGCGGTCGTGTGCGGCGTCGTCGGCACCTGGGTCGTGATCCGCGGCATGGCATTCCTCGGCGAGGCTCTGGGCCACGGCATGCTGCCCGGAGTCGCTCTCGCGACAGTGATCGGCCTGCCGACGACGATTGGAGCAGCAGCAAGCGCGATCGCGATGAGCATGCTGATCGGCTGGGTGCAGCGCCGCGGGCGCCTCTCCTACGACACCAGCATCGGCCTGCTCTTCGTCGCGATGCTCTCGCTCGGCGTCATCATCGTGTCGCACTCCCGCAGTTTCGCCACGGATGCGACGGTGATGCTCTTCGGTGACATCCTCGCCATCACCTCGGCAGACCTGTGGTTGCTCGCCGGTTCGGCAGTGGTCACCATCGGGGTCGCCGCCGCATTCCATCGCCGATTCGTGGCCGCCGCGTTCGACCAGCGCATCGCCACGACCCTCGGCCTCAGGCCGCAATTCGCGCAGGTCGCGCTCGTCGGTCTCGTCACCCTCGCGGTCGTCAGCTCGCACCAAGCGGTTGGCTCGCTGCTGGTCGTCGGCCTCCTGCTCGCCCCAGCCGTCGCGGCAGCGCCGTGGACGCGGAGCATCGCGACACGCATGGTGCTCGCCACAGCTGCCGGTGCACTTGCAGTCTCCATCGGCTTGCTCGCCTCCTGGCACTTCGGCACGGCAGCGGGCGCCTCGATCGCGGCGAGCGCCATCGCCCTGGCAGTGCTCTCCGCACTGATCTCCCGCGCCGTGAACGGCGTCCGCCGCGCTCCGCAAGCACGCGCCGGGGGCGTCACAGGTACGGACAACGCCGATAGAACTCCGGTGCTCGCCGCTTCGATGCCAGCACCCCGCACCAAGTTTCCCCAGACCACCTCACCCTCGTGAAAGGCACGATGTCTCCGTACTCCCCCCGCCCCACCCGCTCCGCCGGTCTGGCCGGCGCTGCGGCCGGCGCCGCCGCACTCGCACTCCTGCTCGCCGGATGCAGTGCCTCGCCCTCCGACGCGCCCGCACCGGGTCAGGCGTCGTCTTCCGACGCCTCGGCAGATGACGCGACCGAAGACACCGGCGCCGGCCACGGCAAGATCGAGGGAGCCGCCGAGGCTCCCGAGCCGCCGCTGCACCTCGTCTCCATCGATGCGGGCGGATCGGTATCGCTGCTCGACCTGCTCGACGGCACCGAGACCGAGCTCGATGACGTGCGCGCGCCGCAAGAGGTATCCACCGATGGCCGCTATGCGTTCGTCGCCGATGAACACGGCGTCGATGTGATCGACAGCGGTGCGTGGACGTGGGATCACGTCGACCACTTCCATTACTACCGTGCTGCTCCGGCAGCACCCGGAAGCATCGCGGGCGAGGGCGTCGCGACGATCGCCACCGGCATGCTGTCGACCGCCGGCAGCACCGGCGTCTTCTTCCCGGAATCGGGCGAGGCTGTGCTGCTCGACAACGGCGCCCTGTCGAAGGGAGAGATCAGCGAGACGCTGCGGCTCGAGGTCACGCCCCACGATGGGCTCATCGCCCCGATCGGCGAGGGCGCCCTCGTGACCGACGCGAACCGCGACGGAGACATCGAGCGTCTGCGCGCCGTCGACGCGGAGGGCACCGAGACCGACTCCATCGCGTGCGTCGATGCGTCTGGCACGATCACGACGCGGCTCGCAGTCGTAGTCGGCTGCGCCGACGGCGCGGTGCTCGCTACCCCGTCAGATGGCGCGACCGAACTGACGAAGGTCGCGTACCCCGCCGATGCCGCGCCGCCCGCAACCGAGTTCTCGGCGCGCAAGGGCCGCCCCACCGTGGCGGGGCTCGGTGACGGCAGCGGCGTGTGGCTCCTCGATACGCGCGAGCAGTCGTGGCGCTGGATCGCGATGCCAGAGCGCCCCCTGGCTGCGTCCGCAGTCGACGATGAGACCGAACACCTCGTCGCACTGGCGCCCGACGGCTCGGTACGCGTCTTCGACGCAAGCGGCGCCGAGACCGCAGCGACGGAGCCGTTGATCACCGATGCCGACCACGACGGGCAGGTGTCACTCACCGTCGACGCCCAGCGCGCCTATCTGAACGACCCGGCTTCGGGCGTCGTCTCCGAGATCGACTACGCAGACGGGGCGCGCGTGGCCCGCACGCTCGAATCCGGCGTCGCGGCCGACTTCATTGCGGAGACCGGCCGATGAGCGCTCGCCGCCCGATGCTCATCGTCGCACTCGCGGTCGCGTCGTTCGCGCTGGCCGGCTGCTCGGCGCCCGATCAGACCAGCGACGCGGATCGACCGCAGATCGTCGTCACCACGAACATCCTCGGCGACGTCGTCGGGGAGATTGTCGGTGACGAGGCCGAGGTCATCACGCTGATGCGTGCGAACGCCGATCCTCACTCGTTCGAGATCTCGGCGCAGGAGGCCGCGCTGCTGGGCGACGCCGACCTGATCGTGTCGAACGGACTGGGGCTCGAAGAGGGGCTGCAGCAGCACCTCGACCGAGCCGCCGATGCCGGGGCTCCCCAGCTCGTCGCGGGCGACGCCGTCGAAGCGCTCCCGTACGCGAGCGGCGATGCGGCCGGAACCCCCGATCCTCACTTCTGGACCGACCCGGGCACCATGCTCGACGTCGTCGATGCGGTCGAACAGGCCGCGTCGGATATCGACGGGGTCGACGCTGCTCGACTCGCCGAGCACGCGGCTGGCTACCGCAGCGAACTCGAGACGCTCGATGCGGAGATGACGGAGGCCTTCGCGGCCATTCCGCAGGGGCACCGCGCCCTGGTGACGAATCACCACGTCTTCGGATACCTCGCTGACCGGTACGACTTCCGCGTCGTCGGCGCAGCGATCCCGGGCGGTACCACGCTCGCCGCCCCGAGCGCGGCCGACTTACAGGAGCTCAGCGACGCCATCACCGAGGCCGGAGTCCCCACGATCTTCGCCGAATCCTCGCAACCCGACCGCCTGGTGCAGGTGCTCGCGAGCGAGGCCGACATCGACGTGAACGTCGAAGAGCTCTTCACCGAGTCGCTGACAGCACCGGGCGAGGGCGCAGAAACCTACCTCGAGATGATGCGCGCGAACACCGCGCGCATCTCCGAGGGACTGACGAAGTAACACCCACGGAAAGAAAGCAGGACATGACCATGACCCGACGACACCTCCGATATGCCGCGCCGGCGGCGCTGCTCGGGATCGCGCTGCTCGCGACCGGCTGCTCATCGAGCGCCGCGAACGACTCGGCGGCCGACACCTCGCCCGCAAACGATTCGAGCGAGGAGCACGCCCACTCTGACGAGCAGCGCGTCGCCGTTTCATACGAGGGCGGCGTCGCCGTGCTCGACGCCGAGACACTCGAACTGGTCGATGAGTTCGACAGCGAGGAATTCACTCGCCTGAACGCCGCGGGCGACGGACGCCACGTCTTCGTGACCACCTCCGAGGGCTTCCAGCTGCTCGACACCGCCGAGCCGACCCTCACCGACCTCGTCGTTCCCGCCTCGGCTGCCGGGCACGTTGTGCGCCACGCAGGCAAGACCGTGCTCTTCGACGACGGGAACGGCGAGACCACGGTCTTCGACACGCACGATCTCGCGCACGCCGAAGGCGAGTTGCCCGAAGCGGTCACTCACACCGCCGAGCACGCGCACCACGGCGTCTCGATCGAACTCGAGGACGGCACGCTCGTGACGACCCTGGGCGATGAGACCTCCCGCTCGGGTGCCATTGCACTCCACGCGCACGACGACCACTGGGACGAGGTCGCGTCGAGCGACCAGTGCCCCGGCATTCACGGCGAGGGCACCGCGGCCGATGAGGCCGTCGTCTTCGGCTGCGAGAACGGCGCGCTGCTCTACCAGGATGGCGAGTTCACCAAGCTCGATGCTCCCGATACCTACGGCCGCATGGGCAACGCGTACGTATCAGAGACCAGCCCCATCGTGGTGGGCGACTACAAGTCCGACCCCGACGCCGAGGGCTACCTGCTCGGTTCGGTCGCACTCATCGACACCGCCGCGCAGCAGCTGAACGTGGTCGATCTGCCCGAGAACGTGCGGTTCACCTACCGCGATGTCACTCGCGGGGCCGACGATCTCGCGTACATCCTCTCGACCGACGGTTCCATCCACGTGCTGGATCCGGAGACCGGCGACCTGGTCGACGAGTTCCCCGTGATCGACGCCTGGGAGGGCCCGGCCGAGTGGCAGGACGCCCACCCCGCGATCATCGGCTCCGGCGGCGACACCGCCTACGTGACGGAGCCCGCGACCAACTCCGTGCACGCGGTCGACCTCCGCACGGGCGATATCACCGCATCGGTCGAGCTCGACCACACGCCGAACGAGTTCGCCGTCGCGCTCGGCGAGCACTGAGCCGGAGCGAACACGAATCCCCAGTGAGTGGTCGGACCTGCGAGCAGGCGCCGACCACTCGTGATCACCGCGGAGGGAGTCGCATCATTCGGATGCGGTTTCCTCCGCGGTGTTGTCATGCGCAGCGGCCTCGGCAGCCTCGGCCCAGGCGATGCCGCTGACATCGATCTCGGCGGTCATGTCACGCAGGAAGCGCTCGACGATCTCGCGTTCTTCCGGCGAGAGTCGGGCAGCGGCATTGAAGCGGTTGGCCTGCTGTTGACCAACCGTGCGCTTCGCGGCCTCGTGGGTGTGGGGAGTGATGCGGATGACGAGCGCGCGCCGATCCTCAGGGTGCCGTTCGCGCGAGATGTGACCGCCGCGTTCGAGACGGTCGAGCAGTTTGGTCGTCGAAGCGCTCGAGATTCCGAGGTGCGCGGCGATCGCGCCCGGTGTCGGCAGCACGTCGGTGTTGCCTGCGACGATCAAGAAGTGCAGCGCGCGCATGTCGACGCTGCTCAATCGCATGTACTTGAGCGAGGCCGCCGACAAGCGCTCCTCGGCCTCGCGAAGGGTTCGCAGCGCCTCCATGAGCTGGGCGATCTGCTGCAGGTCCGCTTGGTCGAGCCCCGTTCGGTCGACGAGCTCGGATCTCGGATCCGAATGATCCACCCGGTACAGCGTCGAATCCCCCGTCGCGGGCGGCGACACGTCGGTTTCGGCGCTCCGCTTGTTTTTCGTCACATCAGAATATTATCCTGAAGTTGATCACTTTCCAGGTGAGTAATCAAGATTTCTACACGAGCGGGGGCACTGTGGACGAGCTGCGAGAGATGCACGCGGCGTCCTCCGCCGCGACCGCGACGAAGGACGTGGACCTCGTGTCGCTCGCCATCGCCGAAGTGTTCACCACTCGCACGCGCGCCGCGGAGGCGTACCACCCCGTCTTCGCACAGCTCTGGAAGATCTGCGGCGAGCGCGTCGCCGGCGGCAAGCGCATCCGCCCGCGACTCATGCTCGACATGTTCGCGGCGCTGAGCGACCACGCACTCCCCCGCGCGGCCATCGAGATCGCCGCAGCCATTGAGCTGCTGCACAGCTCCTTCCTGCTGCACGATGACGTGTTCGACGGCGATCTGACTCGTCGCGGCGCGCCGAACCTCGTCGGTCTGCTCGCGCACGACGAGCAGTCGGAGCCGGCACCTCCCTCTCCGCAACGCCTGCACTGGGCGCGCAGCTGCGGCATCTTGATGGGCGACCTGCTGCTGGCCGAGGTGCATCAGATCTTCGCCAGGGTCGACGTCGACGCATCAGTGCGCGGCCGGTTGCTCGACCTGCTCGCCCACGCCATCACTGAATCGGTGATCGGCGAGCAGCTCGACATCGGCCTCGAAGACGGCACCGTCGTCGCCGACACCGCGACGGTGCTCGAGATGTGCCGCCTCAAGACGGCCACCTACACGTTCGAATTGCCGCTGCGGGCCGCCGCTATTCTGGCCGGGGCCGACTCGCCCGCGACCGATGCTGCGCTCGCCGCAGCGGGGGCGCACCTGGGGCTCGCGTTCCAGCTGCAAGACGACGTGCTCTCGACCTTCGGCGATCCAGCCGCCCACGGAAAAGACGCCTTCTCCGATCTGCGCGAGGGCAAGGAGACTGCCGTGATCGCAGCGGCCCGCATGACGAGCGCGTGGCCCGAGATCGAACCATCGTTCGGCGCGGGATCGCTCACGAACGCAGAGGGCGAGCGACTGCGGAACGTGCTGCGCGACTGCGGAGCCGAAGCCTTCGTGCACGGGCTCATCGACGACCAGATGCGCGCGCTGCACGAGACGCTCGCGGATCCGGCCTCCGGCCTCCCCGATGCGGCACGGCACGAGCTCGTGGCGCTCGCCGAGCGCCTCGATGGGCGACGCTCGTGAAGGCCCGCACTCCGCTCGACCGCTATTCACGGTCGGCGATGCGCGCCTCCGCCGTCGTAATCCGCAGCTACTCGACGTCATTCGGCGCCGCGACCCGGCTGCTCGGGCAGCGGCACCGGCCGCACGTGCGCAACGTCTACGCGCTGGTCCGCGTCGCCGACGAGCTCGTCGACGGCGTCACCGAGGGAGCGGGCCTCACCCATGAAGAACAAGCGGACGCTCTGCAGCGTCTCGAAGCCGAGGTCTGCCGCGCCATCGACTGCGGCTACTCGAGCGACCTCATCGTGCACGCCTTTGCGCAGACCGCGCGAGCCGCAGGCATCGACGCATCGCTGACCGCGCCCTTCTTCGCGTCGATGCGCGCAGACCTGCCGGCTCCGAACACCGACGAGGCCGATCAGCTGCGCGGTTTCGACGCCGAGCAGCACGGCGCCTACGTCTACGGTTCGGCCGAAGTCGTCGGTCTCATGTGCCTGCGCATCTTCACCCGAGATCGCTCGCTCGACGCCCTCGAGCAGCACCGCCTCGAGCGGGGCGCCCGCAGCCTGGGAGCAGCGTTTCAGAACGTCAACTTCTTGCGGGATCTCGCCGACGACACGGATCGCCTCGGCCGCAACTATCTCGGTACGCAGGAGCGGCTCACCGACGCCGATCGCATCGACTGGGTGCGTCGCATCGAAGCCGAACTCGCCGACGCGCGCGCGGTACTCCCCCTGCTGCCGAAGGATGCCCGCGCGGCCGTGCGCTGCGCACTCAACCTCTTCGCGGCGCTGACCCACCGGATCTCGCGCACCTCGATCGACGAGCTGTACGCTCGCAGAGTGCGCGTGCCCGACTGGCAGAAGACCGTGGTCATCTCGCGATCCATCGCCCGCACCGTGGCCGAAACACGATGAGCGAGACACCTATGAGCCGCACCAGCACCAGCACCACTACGGTCATCATCGGAGGCGGCATCGCGGGCCTCGCCACCGCGGCACTGCTCGCTCGCGAAGGGCACGAGGTGACCGTGCTCGAGCGCGGAAGCCGCGTCGGCGGTCGCGCCGGAACCCGCTCGCGCGACGGCTTCCGCTTCGACACCGGCCCCTCGTGGTACCTCATGCCAGGCGTCTTCGATCACTTCTTCGAGATGCTCGGCACGTCGACGGAGGAACAGCTCGACCTCCGCCTGCTCGACCCGGGCTATCGCGTGTTCGGCGAGCCTGAGGCCGATGGGGCGCTGCCCGGACCGATCACCATTCCCGCGGGCCGAGGCGCCGCGCGCGCGGTGTTCGAGCGCCTCGAGCCGCAGAGCGGGCCGGCGTTCGACGCCTACCTCGACTCAGCGGCCGAGACGACGGTCATGGCGGAGCGGTACTTCCTCTACAACCCCTTCACGCGCTTGCGCACGCTCGGCGTCGCGCCCGTGCTGCGCGCGCTGCCCCGCCTGGCGCGGCTGCTCGGCACCTCGCTGCGATCCTTCGTGGCGCAGCGCTTCGCGCACCCGGTGCTGCGCCAGGTGCTCGGGTACCCAGCGGTCTTCCTCGGCACGAACCCCAAAGACGCGCCGGCAATGTACCACCTGATGAGCGCGCTCGACCTCGATGAGGGCGTGCGATACCCGATGGGGGGCTTCCACGCTATCGTCGAGCGTCTCGCCGCGCTCGCGGAAGAGGCCGGCGCGCGCATCGTGCTCGACGCCGATGTGAGCGAGATCGAGGTGGGCGCAGGATCACAGCGCGTCGACCGAGACAGTGCCGACCGCAGCGCAGGCTTCTCGACGACCGCGCGGGCCGTGCGCTGGCGCGATGCCGACGGCGAGGAGCACCGCATCCCCGCCGAGGTCGTGGTCTCCACCGCCGACCTGCACCACACCGAGACGCAGCTGCTGCCGGAGGCCGCTCGCACGTACCCCGAGGCCTGGTGGTCGAAGCAGATCAGCGGCCCCGGCGCCGTGCTCGTGCTGCTCGGGGTGCGCGGGGCCCTGCCGGAGCTCCCGCATCACTCGCTCTTCTTCGCGCGCGACTGGGATCGGAACTTCGGCGACATCTTCGACGAGCCGCGGCGCATTCCCAACCCCGCTTCGTCATACGTGTGCAAGCCCAGCGAGACCGACCCCGATGTCGCGCCCGATGGGCACGAAAACCTGTTCGTCCTCGTTCCCGTGCCTGCTGACCCGGAGATCGGCAGCGGCGGCTCCGACGGCGAGGGCGACGCGGTCGTGGAGCGGGTCGCCGACGCCGCGATCGATCAGATCAGTGAGTGGGCGGGCATTCCGGATCTGCGCGAGCGCATCGTGGTGCGCGAGACCATCGGGCCGCGCGACTTCGCCGACGACTACCACTCGTGGAGCGGCGGCATGCTGGGCCCCGCCCACGTGCTGCGCCAGAGCGCGATGTTCCGCGCGCAGAACCGGTCGAAGCGTGTCGACAATCTCTACTACGCGGGGGCGACCACCGCGCCGGGCGTCGGCATCCCGATGTGCCTGATCAGCGCCGAACTCGTGCTCAAGCGCATCCGCGGCGATCACTCCGCCGGCCCGCTCCCGGCCCCGGAGCGCTCCTGACATGGGGATCATCTACCTCGCCTCCCTGCTCGGGGTGAGCGCGTGCATGCTGCTGCTCGACGCCCGCTTCCGGCTCTTCTTCTGGCGCGACTGGCGAGCCGCGGCCATCGTCGTGATCGTCGGCGTGCTCTTCCTGCTCGCCTGGGATGTCGTCGGTATCGTCACCGGCGTGTTCGAGATGGGCGCGAGCCCCGGCATGACCGGCATTCTCATCGCGCACGAGCTGCCAATCGAGGAGCCCGTCTTCCTCGCGTTCCTCGTGCTGTGCACCATGGTCATCTTCACCGGAGCGGTGCGCATCATCGAGCGACGTTCGGACCGGGCGGACCAGGCGGGCCAGCACGAGATCGACGGAGCAGACCGGTGACCTATCTGCTCATCAGCATCCCCTTCTTGGCGGGCGCACTGATCGGCGCGCTGGCGCTCACGCCGTGGCGCGAACGTCGCGTCGCCGGGCGTCAATGGGCGGCGACCGGTATCGCGATCGTCGTGCTCGCGATCCTCACCACCGTCTTCGACTCACTCATGATCGCCGCCGATCTCTTCTCGTACGGCCACGGGCATACGCTCGGCCCCACGGTCGGCCTCGTTCCCGTGGAAGACTTCAGTTATCCGATCGCTGCGGCACTCCTGGCGCCGGCGCTCTGGACCCGACTGACCTTGCGGAGACGCACCGCACGAAAGGACCCGACCGATGCACGCGCGTGAGCACTCCGGCTGGAACGCACAGCTGCTGCGACAGGCCTTCGTCGCATCGCGGCCGGTCAGCTGGATCAACACGGCGTACCCCTTCGCGGCCGCCATGCTGCTCACCACCCGCGAGGTCGACTGGGTGCTCATCGTGGGAGCGATCTACTACCTGATTCCGTACAACCTCGCCATGTACGGCATCAACGACGTCTTCGACTACGCCTCCGATATCAATAACCCCCGAAAGGGCGGGATCGAGGGCGCCCTGCTCGCCCCCAAGTACCACCGCCCGATGCTCTGGCTCGCGGTGCTGACCAGCGTGCCGTTTCTCGTCGTGCTCGCCGTGGCAGGCGGGCCGGGATCGTGGCTCGCGCTCGCGGTGAGCACCTTCGCAGTCGTCGCGTATTCTGCACCGGTGCTGCGGTTCAAGGAGCGCCCCTTCCTCGATTCGGCGACGTCGAGCACCCACTTCGTCAGCCCGGCCGTCGTCGGTCTCACGGCGGCAGGAGCGCAGTTCACCCCGGAGCTCTGGCTGATCCTGCTCGCCTTCTTCTGCTGGGGCATGGCAGCGCACGCATTCGGTGCGGTGCAAGACGTCGTGCCGGATCGAGACGCCGAAATCGGGTCGATCGCCACAGTGCTCGGCGCCGCGTCGACCGTGCGCCTCGCACTCGTGCTCTGGGCCATCGCTGGCGTGCTCATGCTCTTCACGACGTTCCCCGGCTCGCTCGCAGCGATCGTCGCCATTCCCTACCTCGCGAACTGCGCACCGTACGCTCGCGTCAGCGACGCAGACTCGGGCCGCACGAACCGCGCGTGGCGCCGCTTCATCTGGCTGAACTACGCCTCGGGAGCACTCGTCACCATGATTCTGATCACCTGGTGGCTGCGCACCGCGTGACGCGGGTGCTCACCTCTCGCGTGCCCTACGATCGCTGATTCGTCAAGGGCTTATCGGGCTTCGCTGCGCACTCGTACGCTGAATCATGCAGGAGCCGCGTTGCGGGCCATACCTGCCGCGGCGTTTCAGAAGGAGAATTGGCATGCGCATCCCATCGGATCACAGCCGCGAAAGCGAAGGCCTCCGCACCGTCGGCGTCGAGGAGGAGTTGCTGCTCGTCGATCCCCGCACCGGACGCCCCGCACCTGCGATCGAGCTCGTGCTCGCAGCCGCCGCATCTGCGGATGTCGCCACTCTCGTGCCCGAAGCGGCGTGCGTCACTCACCTCGAGCGCGAAGGCAAGCGAGAGCAGATCGAGGTCATCTCGGTTCCGCACACGTCGCTGGCGGATCTCGAGCGAAGTGTGACGGCCGGGCGCACGCTCGCCGATACCGCCGCCCAGCAGATCGGCCTGCGCGCCGCTGCGATGGCCACCAGTGCGACGTCGGGGCCCACGCAGCTCACCCTTTCAAGTCGGTACTCCGAAATCGAGGCGCGGTTTCAGGGCATGATGCGCGAGCAGCTGACGTGCGGGCTCCACGTGCACGTCGGCGTGTGCGACGATGCCGAGGGCGTCGCCGTGCTCGACCGGATCCGCCCCTGGTTGCCGCTCGTGCTCGCACTGAGCGCGAACTCTCCGATGTGGGACGGGCGAGACAGCGGGTACGCCAGTCAGCGCTATCAGGTGTGGAGCCGGTGGCCGACCGCAGGGCCCTACGACACCTTCGGATCCCCGGCGAACTACCACCGGGCGGTCGAAGAGCTGCTCGCCACCGACGTGCTCGTCGACGATGGCATGATCTACTTCGATGCACGGCTGAGCGTGCGCTTTCCGACCGTCGAGGTGCGCGTTGCAGACGTCTGCCTCGAGGCCGCCCATTCCGTCGCGATCGCCGGCATCATCCGCGCTCTCGTCACGACCGCGGCGCACGAGTGGCGAGCAGGGTTCTCACCAGATCCGCTGCCGACGCCCGTATTGCGCCTCGCGATGTGGTCGGCGAGCCGACACGGCATCACCGGGCCGCTGTTGAATCCGATTCTCGGTCAGCCGAGTGAGCCCGAGGTCGCGATCGACGCCCTGCTCGCGCACATCGCCCCCGCCCTCTCGGCGTCGGGCGACTTGGAACGCGTATCGCAGATGATCGCCGACGTCTTCGCGAACGGAACCGGCGCGGAGCGGCAGCGCCGAGCGATGAATACCCGTCGCAGTGCGCGAGCGCTCGTGGAGGAGGCCATCGAGCAGACGCACCGTTCGATCGGTCCGACCTCGTCGGTGCTCGATCCGCTCCCGATCTAGACCGTTCTGCAACTTCTCTCTGCGCCATCCTCTCTCAAGGAGCCCTTCGTGCCCCACAAGCACCGTCCACGCCCGGTGTCGCCCTCAGCAGGCCCCGTCGCCGCCGTACACGCGGTCGCACTGTCGCCGGCCGCGCGCTCTCAACCCGTTCTTCCCGCACTCGTCGAGGCGGGCGCACCCCAACAGCATCCGCTTCGACTCGCGAGTCTTGTCGCGCTCTTCGGCCTCGGTCGGCGCCGGTCGACGGGTGGCGCCGTGACATTGCCGAACGACGACCCCTATCTCGCCTACCTGCGATGGGCCGCCGATCGCAGCGCACCCTCTGCAGCATCGACGGCAGCCACTTCAGCTCTCGACGATGGCGAGACCGCGGCCGCGTAACCGAGCGCGTTCCTCGGTAAGGTAGCCCACCAGGCGTTCTTGCGTCGCTCGAGTATGGGCGGAGACGAGCGCGCACGCTCGGTCAGCATCGCGCTCGAGAAGCGCATCGAGAATCTCCCGGTGGTCGTGGCGCACCCGCGCCCGTGACGCTGCCGACCCCACAGCGAGCCACCGGGGGCGCGCGAGTCGCGTGAGCGTCGACGCAACGGCATCGCGCAGAAACGGGTTGCCGCTCAGCTGGGCGAGGGAGCGGTGGAAGTCGCTCCCGTCGCGCAGGCTGATCGCCTGGTCGTCGACGTCGTACTGAGTGTCGAGCGGCTCCGCTAAGGAGCGCAGTTCCGCCTCGGTGGCCCGCTCCACTGCCAGACGCGTGACCCCGATCTCAAGGGTTTCGCGATACTCCATGACCGCCCGCACCTCGGTGAGGTCGATCGGCGCGACTCGCCATCCGCGGCCCTCACGACCGGTCAACCCCTCGGCTTCCAGCTTGATGAGTGCGGCCCGAATGGGCGTGCGCGAGGCGCCGAGCATCCGCTCGAGACCGCGCTCTGAGAGACGTTCGCCCGGCATTGCGTCGAACTCGAGAATGGACCTGCGGAGCGCTCCATACACCGCTCCCTCTGCGTTCGACTCCATTGCGCCAGTATGCCATACCGAAGTGGTATACCATTTGGGTGCACCGAGGCGAGGAGAACGAATGCGAACGTCAGTCAACACCGGCGCCGCCCCCGTGCCCGCGCGCGCCTGGGTCGTGCTCGCACTCGGGCTCCTGGCCCAAGCGGCTGGCACGGTGCTCGTCAGCGCACCCGTGTATCTCATACCACTGCTGCACCTCGACCAGGGCCTGCCGCTCGCCGCCGTCGGCACACTCACCGCAGCCCCCACGCTCGGCATGGTGCTCACCCTCGTACTCTGGGGCGCCGCTGCTGACCGGTTCGGCGAGCGCTGGGTGATCGCGGGCGGGCTCGGCCTGACCGCTGCAGCAGCGGCCGCGGCGGCACTGACCGCTGCACTGACCGATGGCCTGCTGCCGCTCGGCATCGCCCTCTTCTGCGGAGGCGCCGCGGCCGCGAGCACAAACGCCGCAAGCGGCCGAGTCGTCGTGGGCTGGTTCCCGCGCCACCGTCGCGGATTCGCAATGGGAGTGCGGCAGATGTCGCAGCCGCTCGGCGTGGCGATTGCCGCAGTCTCGGTGCCACCCCTCGCGGCAACCCTTCAGACCACCGGCGTCTTCGCAGTCATCGGAGCGCTCCTCGCGGTCATCACCGTCGCCTGCGCCGTGGGGATCCGCAATCCTCCGCGCCCCGCCAGCGCACCTGCTCATCGACAAGTAGCCGCCGCCCAGACGAACCCCTATCGTGCGAGCGCATTCCTCGTCAGAATCCATGCCGTATCCGTGCTGCTCGTCGTGCCGCAGTTCGCGCTGGCCACGTTCGGCATGGTGTGGCTGATCGCAGGGCTCGGCTGGCAGGCGACTGCCGCTGGACTCCTCATGGGCGCAGCGCAGTTCGTCGGCGCACTCGGCCGCATCGTCATCGGCGGCGTGAGCGACCGCGTCGGTGAGCGGGTGCGGGTGCTGCGTTGGGTCGCGATCGCCGGCGTGGTGGTCATGGTGCTGCTCGCGCTCATCGGTTTCACCCATGACGCAATACCCGCCGGCTTCGCGATCGGCGGCATCGTGCTCGTCATCGCGACTGTGGTGAGCGTCGCAGACAACGGACTCGCGTTCACCTCCGTCGCCGAGGCCGCAGGCAGTGGGTGGGCAGGGCGGGCGCTGGGCGTGCAGAACACCGGGCAGTTCATCGCAGCCTCGGCGGTGGGGCCTGGGATCGGCGCGGCGATCACCTTGCTCGGCTATCCCCTGGTGTTCGGTCTCGTCGCCCTGGCCCCGCTGATCGCGATCCCGCTGATTCCACGGGAAGACCGTCACGGCTGACGCGATCCTGCGCCCGCTACCAGTCACCACCAGTGACAACAACCCCGCTTCGCGACGCGGGCGACTCGCGTAACGTCGAGGGCCAAGGAGGTCGTACATCATGACATCGAAAGACGCAGCACACCCGACAGCCGAATCGCCCGACTCCGTAGAGGAATCGGTGCCCGCAGCCGCCGATCGCGTCGGCCAAACCGGGCCAGACGCAGCCGACCCACCGCGCGCCGGCGAACCCGGGCCGCTCGACAGCACGAACGGCAAGCCGAACAGCGACGCGCAGCTCGACGGAAATGCCTCGAGCGCGGGGTCCGACGAAGAACTTGATGACGATGAGGGCGCTGACGCCTTCGAGACGCAGCAGGAAGCCGATCGCAACAGCCGCGATGAGGGCGGCGAGCGCGACGATCTCGATCACATCACGGTCGATACTCCGGATTGATCACGCGTCGTCGGCGGGGCCCCGAGGGTCGGGGCCGCTGCCGCGCCGGAACACCAGGCGCGGCAGCACGCTCCAGAGGCTGACCACCACGATGACGCCGACGAAGAGGGTGATGATGCCGGCGACGCGGCCCACCGCGAAGTCGAACACGAGCCCCGTCACTCCCGCGGCGAGCAGGGCGAGCACCACGAGGTCTGCAGAGAGCAACCTGCTCCCCAGACGCACGATCTCGGGCTTGCGCCGCTTCCCGAAGTAGGTTCGATGCAGGGTCACCGGCGCGAGCCCGAGAACCGCTGCGACGCCCGCCAGCGCCACGAGCACGAGGTACAGCGTCAGCTGGAACCGATCGAGGTCTTGGAACCGCGGCTGGAAGGCCACGGCGAGCAAGAACCCGCCGAGGATCTGCGTGCCGGTCTGCGCGACCCGCAGCTCCTGCAGGATCTCATTCCAGTTGCGATCGGCTCGCTCGTTCGTCGATTCGGAGCGGCCATCGCCGTTCAGGTCGGTCATACGCCGACTGTAGGGGTTCGCGCCGCTCACACGCTAGGTCTTGACGGGGCGGCATCCGCCCCTGCGCACGCTGCAGGGAAGTTTCCCCGTTCCACACCACTCCCGCGGCGGAAGCCGCAAAGTGATACAGTCAGCACGGATTGTTATCAGTTACGCGATAAGTGATAATTGCTCGTATATCGAATATCACCGAGAGGAGTGCGGGTGTCGAGCGATGCAAGCACACGCCCCCAAGATGGGGCATGGCCGGCACTCAGCCACGAGAATCAGACGTGGGCCGGTGGGGGTATCGCATCGTTCGGCCCCGCCGCCACCCGCGCGTCTCATCGCGGAGAACGGTATCGCTCAGCCGTACCGCCGATGATCGCTGGCCTTGCGCCTCATGCATCAGCTGAAGTCGAAGATCTCGCACGGGAAGCAGAAGAAGAACTTCAAGACTTCGACGGTGAGCACGGGGCGAGAATGAGAGCGTTTGCCCCGATTCTGCTCCGTTCGGAAGCGGCAGCTTCATCGCAGATCGAGAACCTCACTGCGTCCGCTCGTCAGATCTTCACCGCCGAGCTCGGTGGAGCCGGGAAGCGCAACGCCGGAGACATTGTCGCGAACACGCGAAGCATGGAAACGGCGATCGGCCTTTCGGGTGACCTCTCGCCCGCGGCGATCACAGATATGCACCGCGTACTCATGAACGGACAGCCTCGTCACACGCCAGGGGAGTTTCGAGACCAACCCGTGTGGATTGGAAAGAGCGCGGTGAGCCCGATAGGTGCGATCTACGTAGCACCCGATCACCGGCGGGTGCCGAGCCTCGTCGCGGATCTCGTTGCCTTTGCTCGACGCTACGACACGCCTCCGCTAGTGCAGATAGCAATCGCCCATGCGCAGTTCGAGACCATCCACCCGTTCTCAGATGGCAACGGACGAACGGGGCGTGCGCTCGCACAAGCGATGCTCCGCCGGAGGAGGCTTACTCGCAATGTTGCGGTTCCGGTCTCCGCGGGCCTGCTCATTGACATCGAGGCCTACCACCAATCGCTTACCGAGTATCGGGCCGGAGACCCAACTCCGATCGTCGAGAGTTTCGCCACCGCAGCGCTGCGAGCCGTGCCGAATGGACGACGACTCATTGCGGAGATCGACGAGATCTCCGATCAGTGGAATGCGGCAATAAGGCCGCGCGCGCGCAGTGCGAAACTCCGTCTCCTCGACTACGCACTGCATCGACCTGTATTCACCGCGGAAATGGCGGCTGAAGCCATCGGGGTAGGAGCCACGAACGTGTATCGCGATTTGCGGGCCATGCAGGATCAGGGCTTTCTTTCCATGGCGATCGAACATCGCGGACCAACATTGTGGCGGCAGAATGACGTGCTGGATGCGATCGACGCCTTCGCTCGTCGCGCGGGGCGACGCGACGGCGGTTGAGTACCGGAGTTTGCGGCAACATCTCGCGACTTGTGCATGCGGCAACAACAAGAACCCCCGAACTCCGTTGACTTCTCAACGATGCTCGGGGGTTCTCAGTGTTGTTCGACTGGCGGAGACGGGGGGATTTGAAACCTAGTAGCAGTCCTCGTCCAGCCTTGTTCAAGCACTTAACCCTCGTTTTTAGGGCACTTTATAGTTTCTCGAGCGATGTTCGGGACAGGCTAATGTCGCACGGTTGTTGCCATTCTGTTGCCAGATCCTGCGCCGAGAGAGGGGACGAGAAGAGCACACCGGCGCCTCGACCGAAGTCGGCAACACTTGAAACTTCCAGTAGCGCACCGTCGACAGGTAATCGCGCACTTCCCGTCATGGGCGCCCATATGCATCAATAGTGCGATCCCGCGCACTATGACACTTGACCTTTGTTCACTGACGGTTCGGTTTTTATCTGGCAACGTATCGGCAATTCGGATGGAGCCGAGCGACACTCACGGTTGCCGGCCTCTAAGATGTCTGTGGAATCTTTTTAAGACAAGGGGAATTCCATATGGAACAGATTATTCATCCTTCAAGTTTGGCATTTTTCGCGCTCGCGATCTCGTTCTTGGTACGTATACGTAGCGCAATCCGGGTGCCCACAGCTCGCCTTACTTGGCTTGCTTCTGGGGTTGGCGCCGTCGCGCTGCTCTGCTGTGGAACGCTGATCTCCATGCCAATAGGGTCTGATGCACGGATAGGTGACATCTGATCTGGCTTGCCCGAGGGGTGGGTCTGGAAGGATGTTGTTGTGCCAAAGCCATACCCGAGTGAGTT